>NZ_JBEZWN010000051.1:0-54115 GCF_040637495.1 Streptomyces sp. NPDC029044 | reverse complement strand
CACCCTCTCGGGCTTTCCTCCGGGCGCTTCCCTTCGGTCTTGCGTTTCCGACTCTATCAGATCTTTCCGACCCGATTTCCTCGGTGCTTTCCAGGGTTCCGCTTCCGCGTTTCCCTTTCCGGCGGTTCCGACTTTATCAGAAGTTTTGGACCGGACTGACCGGCCGCTCATTTCCGATTCATCGGGAGAGGCTTCAATGAAATCAGTGTTCCAAGAAGCAGATAGATGTTCACTGTGGCTGGTCAGGAGCTAGAGCTCATCTCCAGGCAACTGTTCGAATCTACCTCCCCGCACTCGCCGTGTCAACGGCTCCTGTGGGGCGAAGAGGAGACTAGCAGCTGAACAGAGGTGGTCGCACATCCGGCGGTGGGCGGGACGATCAGGCTGCCGTGGGGACGGTCGCGCTGCGTTCCGCCCCCTCGACGTCACCTGTCTCTCCGGCACGGGCTGCACGGCCGCCCACGACGTAGACGTAGGCCAGGAAGGCCACTTCGGCGGCGATCCCGATGGCGATGCGAGCCCAGGTGGGGAGGCCGGACGGGGTGACGAAGCCTTCGATGGCGCCCGAGACGAAGAGGACCAGGGCCAGACCGATGGCCATGCCTATGGCGGCTCGGCCTTCTTCCGCGAGCGCCGTCCGCCGCGTCCGGGGGCCGGGGTCGATGAGGGTCCAGCCCAGACGCAGGCCGGTGCCGGCCGCGACGAAGACCGCGGTCAGTTCGAGGAGGCCGTGCGGGAGGACCAGGCCCAGGAACGTGTCGAGGCGGCCGGCCGAGGACATCAGGCCGACGCCGATGCCGAGGTTGAGCATGTTCTGGAAGAGGATCCAGAGGACCGGGAGTCCCAGGAAGACCCCGAGGATGAGGCACAGGGCGGCGGCCCAGGCGTTGTTCGTCCAGACCTGGGCGGCGAAGCTCGCGGCCGGATGGCTGGAGTAGTACGTCTCGTACTGACCTCCTGGGCGGGTCAGCTCCCGGAGTTCGCTGGGGGCCGCGATGGAGGCCTGCACTTCGGGGTGGGTACCGATCCACCAGCCCAGGAGAGCCGCGACGGCCGTGGACAGGAGCGCGGTGGGCACCCACCAGTGGCGCGACTTGTAGACGGCGGCCGGGAAACCGTGGGCCAGGAAGCGTGTGACATCGCGCCAGGAGGCGCGGCGGGTGCCTGTCACGGCATTACGCGCGCGTGCCACCAGCTGGCTGAGCCGACCGGTCAGCTGAGGATCGGGGGCGCTGGACTGGATCAGGGAGAGGTGCGTCGCCGTGCGCTGGTAGAGGGTGACGAGTTCGTCGGCTTCCGCGCCGTTGAGGCGGCGCTGGCGGCGGAGCAAGGCTTCGAGTCGGTCCCACTCCGCTCGGTGGGCGGAGACGAAGACGTCGAGGTCCATCGGGGTGCCTGCTCCTCGGCTGGTCGTCGGAGGCTCGTCGTGGATCAGCTTGTCGTACTACGGTGCGATGCGCCCTCAGCTTGGCAGACTGGCCCTGTCGGGGGCAGGGCAGGGGAAGGACGGCAGGCGTGAGTGAGCTGGTGACGGGCGAGGCTGTGGCGTTGGAGCTGCGCCCCGCGAGGCTGCCCAGCAGGGCGCTGGCCGTACTGCTCGACCTGGTGGCGGTCATGGCGGTCTACGTGGCGGTGACCATCGCGCTGGTCGTTTCCACGGCGTCGCTCGACGAGGCGGCGCAGACGGCGCTGTCGATCGCCACGTTCGTTCTCGTGCTGGTGGGCGGGCCGATCGCGGTGGAGACGCTCAGTCACGGGCGGTCGCTCGGGAAGATGGCGTGCGGGCTGCGGGTGGTGCGGGACGACGGCGGGCCGATCCGGTTCCGGCATGCGCTGGTGAGGGGCTTGATCGGCGTGGTCGAGATCCTCATGACCTTTGGGATCGTCGCCTGCATCGCCTCGTTCGTGTCGGCGCGCGGGCGGCGGCTGGGGGATGTGTTCGCCGGGACGCTCGTCGTGCGGGAACGGCTTCCGGTCACGCGGACCGGCTTTGTGCCGCCTCCTCCGCCCTGGCTGGCGGGGCGGTTCTCGGGGCTCGATCTGTCCGCGGTGCCCGACGGGCTGTGGCTCGCCGTCCGGCAGTACCTGACGCGCATGCAGCAGCTGGATCCGCAGGTGGGCTGGTCGATGGCGGAGCGGCTCGCGTCGGATCTCGCCGAGCGGACGGGTGCTCCCGTGCCGCGGGATGTGCCGCCGGCGGCGTATCTGGCCGCGGTCGTGCAGGAACGGCAGGCGCGGGAGGCCCGGCGGGCCTTCGGGAACGACGCGGCCCAGGCGACCGCATCCGCATCCGCATCCGCTGCGCCTCCGGCTCCTGCTCCTGCTCCTGCTCCTGCTCCGGCGACTGGCGGCCCGGTGGGTACGGGCGGGACACCGGCAGCGGGCAACGCCCGGACTGCGGGCTCGACACCGGCTGCCTCTGCGCCGCCGGTCCGGGCGCCCGAGGTGGGGTCCGAGCCGTCCGGCGGGGAGCGGCGGTCCGCGGAGTCTCCGGCTGCCTCAGCCGGAGAGCGGCCCGGCACCGGGTTCGTGCCGCCGGCGTAGGGGAGGGTGGCGCCGGCCGGCCGGGGCCGGCGGCCTGCTCAGGTGAACACCGACGGCGGTGACTCCAGGTCTTCGAGCTCGATGCCGGGGGCTGCGAGCACCACGTCGCCGGCGATGTGCACGGTGTGCTGCTCGCCCGTGTCCAGGGCTGTGACCTGGTATTCGTCCACGGTCAGGGGGCCGTTGTCAGTGGCGTGTGCTTCGCTCTTCACCAAGGCCCAGGACTGGTCCACGGTGCGCGGGGCGAGGACCGGGTCCGTGAAGGCGACGAGGCGTACGCGGGTGGCGGTCGGGGAGGGGGTGAGGCGCAGGAGGCGGGCGGTGGCGACGAGGAACGCCGGGGACGTGCCGGTGAAGGCGTGGGCGCGCACATTGCCTTCGGTGGCCTCGGTACCGGTGGGATCGGTGCGGACCCAGGTCACGCCGTCGAGAGCGGCGCCGCGGACCTGCCAGGAGGCGGCGTGCAGTTCGAGGCGGAGGGGGCGGCCCAGTTCGTCGAGGGTGAGGTCGACGGAGCCGTGGTGGTCGCCTGCGGGGGTGGTCAGCTGGGAGACGTAGCGCCAGCCGGAGGGGCCGGGGGCGCACTGGAAGTGCTCTTCTGCGAGGGGGGTGTGATCGTGCGGATCATGGAGCGAATATCGGCCGCGGGGCATGGGGGTCCTGGGTCTTGACGGGCTGGGCCGGTCGCCGGTCCGTCAAACGGGGCAGGCCCCCGGCACGGGGGTGCGGGGGCCTGCCTCGGAGATCTGAACCGGGTGCCGGCTGACCGGCAGCGGTGCTGCTCGGCTCAGTAGCGGTAGTGGTCCGGCTTGAACGGGCCCTCGACCTTCACACCGATGTATTCGGCCTGCTCGGGGCGGAGCGTCGTGAGCTTCACGCCGAGCGCGTCGAGGTGGAGGCGGGCGACCTTCTCGTCGAGGTGCTTGGGCAGCACGTAGACGCCGGTCGGGTACTCGTCGGGCTTGGTGAACAGCTCGATCTGGGCCAGGGTCTGGTCCGCGAAGGAGTTGGACATCACGAACGACGGGTGGCCGGTGGCGTTGCCCAGGTTCAGCAGGCGGCCCTCGGACAGGACGATGATCACCTTGCCGTCGGGGAAGGTCCAGGTGTGGACCTGCGGCTTGACCTCGTCCTTGACGATGCCGGGGATCTTGGCGAGGCCGGCCATGTCGATCTCGTTGTCGAAGTGGCCGATGTTGCCGACGATGGCCTGGTGCTTCATCTTGGCCATGTCCGCGGCCATGATGATGTCCTTGTTGCCGGTCGTGGTGATGAAGATGTCGGCCTTGTCGACGACGTCCTCGAGGGTCGCGACCTGGTAGCCGTCCATCGCGGCCTGGAGGGCGCAGATCGGGTCGATCTCGGTGACGATCACGCGGGCGCCCTGCCCGCGCAGGGACTCCGCGCAGCCCTTGCCCACGTCGCCGTAGCCGAAGACGACCGCGGTCTTGCCGCCGATGAGGACGTCGGTGGCGCGGTTGATGCCGTCGATGAGGGAGTGGCGGCAGCCGTACTTGTTGTCGAACTTCGACTTGGTGACGGCGTCGTTGACGTTGATCGCCGGGAACAGGAGGGTGCCGTCGCGCTGCATCTCGTACAGGCGGTGGACGCCGGTCGTGGTCTCCTCGGTGACACCGCGGATCTCGGAGGACAGCTGGGTCCACTTCTGGGGGTTCTCGCCCAGGGTGCGGGTGAGCAGTTCGAGGATGACGCGGTGCTCGTCGGACTCGGCGGTGTCGGGCGAGGGGACCTTGCCGTCCTTCTCGTACTCGACGCCCTTGTGGACGAGGAGGGTGGCGTCGCCGCCGTCGTCCAGGATCATGTTGGGGCCGCCGGTGGGGCTGTCCGGCCAGGTCAGCGCCTGCTCGGTGCACCACCAGTACTCGTCCAGGGTCTCGCCCTTCCAGGCGAAGACCGGGACGCCCTGGGGGTTGTCCGCGGTGCCGTTCGGGCCGACGGCGATGGCCGCGGCCGCGTGGTCCTGGGTGGAGAAGATGTTGCAGGAGGCCCAGCGGACCTGCGCGCCGAGGGCGACCAGGGTCTCGATGAGCACGGCGGTCTGCACGGTCATGTGCAGGGAGCCGGTGACGCGGGCGCCGGCCAGGGGCTGCGCCTCGGCGTACTCCTTGCGGATCGCCATCAGGCCCGGCATCTCGTGCTCGGCGAGGGTGATCTCCTTGCGGCCGAACTCGGCCAGGGAGAGGTCGGCGACCTTGAAGTCCTGTCGGTTCTCGACAGTCGTCATTGCGAGCTGCTCCTCGGGGTTGGGTCGAGGGTGGGTACGGCTGGTCTGCACGGCGGCGGACACAGGAGTGCCCGAAAGAGGACACAGGCATGCCCGCGTACGCGCAGCGCAGTCCGTCGGAGGCCCTCTCTCCCTCGGCCGGTCCGCATCGGACCACCCGACCGCCATCAGCAGCGACGTCTGGCTCCGTCCCAAGCTACACCGGGGGCGGGGGCGAACCCCAGCCCGCCCGTGAATCCCCCGAGCGATCAGCGGCGGGTCCGGGGACGGCGACGGGGCCCGCCGGTTGGTCCGGCGGGCCCCGTGGGCGCAGGCGGGAGAGGTCAGTGGGCCGCGGGGGCCGGGCCTCCGGGGGAGGCCTCGGGGTCGGGGCCCTTGGCCGCCTCGGCCTCGCTGTAGACGTCCGGTTCGAGGTAGATGACGCGGGCGATCGGGACGGCGTCGCGGATGCGGGACTCGGCGGCGTCGATGGCGGAGGCGATCTCGGTCGCCGTGTCGTCGTGCTGGACGGCGATCTTGGCGGCGACGAGGAGCTCGTCGGGGCCGAGGTGGAGCGTGCGCATGTGGATGATGCGGGTGACCGTCTCCCCGTCCACGAGGGCGGCCTCGATCTTCTGGGTCTCCTCGGCGCCCGCGGACTCGCCGAGCAGCAGCGACTTGGTCTCGGCGGCGAGGACCAGGGCGATCAGGATGAGCAGGACGCCGATGCAGAGGGTGCCGATGCCGTCCCAGACGGCGTCGCCGGTGAGCAGGGCGAGGCCGACGCCGCCGAGGGCGAGGATGAGGCCGACCAGGGCGCCGAGGTCCTCCAGGAGGACGACCGGGAGCTCAGGGGCCTTGGCGTGGCGGACGAAGTCCTTCCAGGAGCGCTGGCCGCGCAGGGCGTTGGACTCCTTGATGGCCGTGCGGAAGGAGAAGGTCTCGGCGATGATCGCGAAGACCAGGACGCCGACGGGCCAGTACCAGTGCGTCAGCTCGTGCGGGTGCTTGATCTTCTCGTAGCCCTCGTACAGGGCGAACATGCCGCCGACCGAGAAGAGGACGATGGAGACGAGGAAGGCGTAGATGTAGCGCTCGCGGCCGTAGCCGAAGGGGTGTTGCGGGGTGGCCTCGCGCTTGGCCTTCTTGCCGCCGACCAGGAGCAGCGCCTGGTTGCCGGAGTCGGCGAGTGAGTGGACGGACTCGGCGAGCATCGACGACGAGTTGCTGAAGATGAACGCCACGAACTTCGCTACCGCGATCGCGAGGTTGGCGGCCAGTGCCGCCACGATCGCCTTGGTGCCGCCTGACGCGCTCATATGTTCGCGATGTCCCTTCGTACGCCGTTTTTCAGGGCCGGGACGCCGCCGTGTGCGGCGTCCGTGGCTTTGCCCGTGCTTGACGGTGGGCCATTGTTGCAGCCCGTTCCGGCCGCGGTGTCTCAGGTCACCGGCACGGGGGGCGTCGAAACGGTCAGGCGATGACGGTGGCCCGGAAAAGCGTTCCCGTTCCGGACACTTCGGCCTTTTCGTCGGCCGGGACGAAGACGGACGCGCCGGGGGTCAGCTCGTGCTCGCCGACGCGGACCGTACCGGCCGTGCAGAGCAGGATCTGGGGGGCCGGGCGCGTGAGGTCGTGGGCGGTACCGGCTTCGGGCAGGACGTAGCGGGAGAGGCGGAACTCGTCGATGGGGGTCTCGTAGACCTCCTCGCCGTCCGGGGCGGCCTCGGGGCGCAGGACGCCGGGGTCGCCGGGGAGGAAGCGGACGATGCGCAGGAGTTCGGGGACGTCGACGTGCTTGGGAGTCAGGCCGCAGCGCAGGACGTTGTCGGAGTTGGCCATGATCTCCACGCCGAGGCCGTTCAGGTAGGCGTGCGGGATGCCCGCGCCGAGGTAGAGGGCCTCGCCGGGCTGGAGCCGGACGTGGTTCAGCAGCATCGCGGCGATGACGCCGGGGTCGCCCGGGTAGTGGTGGGCGATGTCGGCGTAGGGGGCGTAGGCGCCGCCGAGGCGGTCGCAGGCGGCGGCTGCTTCCGCGACGGTCCGGGACATCTCGTCGGGGTCGGCGGTGAGGATCGCCGTGAGGACCTCGCGCAGGGCGGCGTCCTCGGGGTGGGCGTGCAGCAGGTCGACGTAGGGCTTGAGGGAGTCGACTGCGAGGTCGTCGAGGAGGGCCGCGGCCTCCAGCGGGGCGCGGAAGCCGCACAGGCCGTCGAACTCGGTGAGGGCGCAGATCAGTTCGGGTTTGTGGTTGGCGTCCTTGTAGTTGCGGTGCGGGACGTCCACGGGGATGCCGCGGCGTTCCTCGTCCGCGTAGCCCTCCTTCGCCTGGGCGAGGTCGGGGTGGACCTGGAGGGAGAGCGGGGCGCCCGCGGCGAGGAGCTTGAGCAGGAAGGGCAGCCGGGGGCCGAACTTGGCGACGGCGGCGGGTCCGAGTTCCTTCTCGGCGTCGGCGCCGACGATCTCGACGAGTGTGCCCCGGTCGGTGCGCGAGGGCGCGCCGGGATGGGCACCCATCCACATCTCCGCCTGCGGTTCGCCGGTCGGTTCGACGCCGAGCAGCTGCGGGATGGCGGTCGGGGAACCCCAGGCGTAGGGGCGGATGGTGTTGTCGAGGCGGTCCATGGCGTTCTCTCTGGGTGTGCGGGGGTGCGGGCGCTTCAGGGTGTCCCGGGCAAGATCAGGCCCTCGAAGCGAGCGCCAGGTAAACCGCGGCGAAATCCGTGATGGCGATCAGTTCCGCGAGGGTCTCCAGTTCGTCGCCGGCCTCCGGTTCCAGCTCGCTGATCGGTGTGTCGTGGCTGAGTGCGAGGTCCCGGGCGCCGGGGGCGGCGGTGAGGCCGCCGATGGGGCGGTCGCGGAGCAGGACCACGCGCGCGTGCAGGGCGGGTGGTTCCTCGACGCGGTCGCGGAAGAAGTCGTCGGGGTCGGCGCTGGCGGCCAGTGGTCCGGCGAGCAGGGCGCCGTGGGCGGCTAGTGCCTCGGGGAGTTCGGCGACGACCGCGGGGGTTCCGGACAGTTCGGCCAGGGCGGCGGCGAAGCGGCGGCCGGCCGGGCCGGCCGAGATGCCCTCGGTCCAGACGACCGGGAGTGCGTCGGCCAGTTCGGCCGCGAGGGTCTTGGCGGCGTTGCTGTACGTGGCGATGGCCGGGCCGCAGCGTTCGGCGACGCGGTCGAGGCGGTCGGCGACCTTGCCGAGGGCGTCCGGCGGGGCGGCGAGCACGCCGGTGCGGTCCAGGAGCGCCAGCAGCGGGGTGAGCAGGGCCCACAGGACGCCGGGGGCGGACGCGGCGAGGGGCTCGTCCTGGTCGTACGGGGCGGTGGCCATGGGGACGAACAGGCCGTGCACGCCGGCGACGGCATCGGCGAGCGGGGTGCGGGCGGGTGCCACGGCGACGACGGTGCAGCCCCGGCGGTAGGCCTGCTCGGCGAGGAGGGAGAGGCCGGGTTCGGTGCCGTCGGGGGTGGTGATCAGCAGGAGGTCCACGGAGCCGACCCAGCCGGGCAGTTCCCACCGCAGGGCGCCCGCGGCGGGGGCGACGCCGGTGGGGGCGAGGCGGGTGACCGGGCTGCCGGCGCCGGCGAGCGTGCCGATGAGGTCGGCGGCGTGGGTGGCGGCGGCACCCGGGCCGGCGATGAGGACCGCGCGGGGGCGGCCGTCCGGCTTGAGGTCCCCCACGCCCGCCTCGGCGGCGTGGCGGGCGGCGGTGCGGACGCGGGCGCCGGCTTCTGCGGCGCCGCGGAGCAGTCCGCGGTGGTCGGCCTCGGCGAGGCCCTCCGGGGAGTCGAGCAGCGATTCGTCGAGCATGGGCGGCAGCTTCCCATCGCCGGGGTCCGTTGTCGGGTGTCCTGGATCGTGCCCGCTGTGCCGGGGGCTATGTGCACCGTGGTTTCGCGGGGGTGCGTGCGCCCCCGCCGGTCACGCGGGGCGGCGGGCCTCGTCGACGAGCAGGACGGGGATGCCGTCGCGGACGGGGTAGGCCAGGCCGCAGCTGCTGTCGGTGCAGATCAGTTCGGCTTCCTGCTCCTTGAGGGGGGCGTGGCAGGCCGGGCAGGCGAGGATGTCGAGGAGGCCGGATTCGAGGGGCATGAGGGGTTCCTCCGAGGTGCGGGCGCGTGGGGTCGTGCCTGGTCAGGTTACCGCCGGTGGGGGTGGGGCCTCAGCTCCTGATGATCCCGAGCACCTCGTCGCGCACCCGGGCCATCGTCGCGGCGTCCCTCGCCTCCGCGTTCAGGCGCAGGAGCGGTTCCGTGTTGGACGGGCGGACGTTGAACCACCAGTCGGCGGAGGAGACCGTGAGGCCGTCGAGCTCGTCGAGGGTGATGCCCTCGCGGGTGCCGTACGCGGAGCGGATCGCGGCGAGGCTGGCCTGCTGGTCGGCGACGGTGGAGTTGATCTCGCCGGAGCCGGCGTAGCGGTCGTACTGGGCCACGAGGGCGGACAGGGGGCCGTCCTGGCCGCCGAGGGCCGCCAGGACGTGGAGGGCGGCCAGCATGCCCGTGTCGGCGTTCCAGAAGTCGCGGAAGTAGTAGTGCGCGGAGTGTTCGCCGCCGAAGATCGCGCCGGTGCGGGCCATCTCGGCCTTGATGAAGGAGTGGCCGACGCGGGTGCGGACCGGGCTGCCGCCGTTCTCCTCGACGACCTCGGGGACCGACCAGGACGTGATCAGGTTGTGGATGATCGTGCCCTTGCCGCCGTGGCGGGCCAGTTCGCGGGAGGCGACGAGGGCGGTGATCGCCGACGGGGAGACCGGTTCGCCGCGTTCGTCGACGACGAAGCAGCGGTCGGCGTCGCCGTCGAAGGCGAGGCCCAGGTCGGCGCCTTCCTCGCGGACCCGCTTCTGCAGGTCGACGAGGTTGGCCGGGTCGAGGGGGTTGGCCTCGTGGTTGGGGAAGGTGCCGTCGAGCTCGAAGTACATCGGGACCAGTGCCAGCGGCAGGCCGGCGAAGACCTCGGGGACGGTGTGCCCGCCCATGCCGTTGCCCGCGTCGACGACGACCTTCAGGGGGCGGATGGAGGTCAGGTCGACCAGGGAGCGCAGATGGGCCGCGTAGTCCGACAACGTGTCACGGCCGGTGATCGTGCCCGCCTTCGCGGCCGGCGCCGGGGCGCCCGACTCGCTCCAGCCCTCGACCAGTTCGCGGATCTGCGCGAGGCCGGTGTCCTGGCCGACCGGGGCGGCGCCCGAGCGGCACATCTTGATGCCGTTGTACTGGGCCGGGTTGTGGGAGGCGGTGAACATGGCGCCGGGCAGGTTCAGCGCGCCCGACGCGTAGTACAGCTGGTCGGTCGAGCAGAGGCCGATCTCCGTCACGTCGGCGCCCAGGGCGGCCGCCCCGCGTGCGAAGGCACGCGACAGGCCGGGTGAGGAGGGCCGCATGTCGTGCCCGGTCGTGATGGCGCTCGCGCCGGTGACCCGTACGAAGGCCGCTCCGAAGAGCTCGGCCAGGGACTCGTCCCACTGGTCGGGGACGACTCCGCGTACGTCGTACGCCTTCACGACCTGCGACAGATCAGCAGCCACGGCCAACCTTCCTGAAAAAGTACTGTCGGTCCGCCCAAACTACCCTCGCCCCCCGGCAGCGCGCCGGGCGGATGCCAAGAGGACCCCCAGCCGTAACCTCAGGTCAGGGCAGCACCTTGCGCAGCAGGTCGCCCTCGCGACCGGCGAGGACGGAATGGTCATGGCCGCGCCAAGCTCGGTCAATGGGCGCGTGTGTGGGGACCCGAGGTGGGGTCAGTTCTCGGGCGACCGCAGGACCCGCAGATGGCCGCGTCGCGCGACCTCCCTCGGGTCCGCCCCACGCCCTCCGCCGCCGGCCTCGGCCGCCCGCTCCTGGGGACGGGCCGCTTCGCGCACGGCGTTCGCGAGGGCTTCCAGGTCGTCGCCGCTGGGGCGGGCCGGGGCCGAACCGTCGAGGAGCCGGACGACCTCCCAGCCGCGCGGGGCGGTGAGGCGCTCGGAGTGCTCGGCGCACAGGTCGTAGCAGTGGGGTTCGGCGTAGGTGGCGAGCGGGCCGAGGACCGCGGTCGAGTCGGCGTAGACGTACGTCAGCGTCGCGACGGCGGGACGGCCGCAGGCGGTGCGCGAACAGCGACGTACAGGGCTCACGACGTTGGACGGTACCGCACTCTTGAGCGGGCCGCGACGACTCTCCACCAGGTCACCCCACCGTGTCGGGCTGTGAAACGCCCCACACACCCCTCTGGGCACACCGCGCTGACCTGCCGGGACGTAGCTGCCCGGAGTCCCGAACGGTGCCGCAAGCGGTCGACAGTCATCACAAAACCCTCAATTGCCGTGAGGTCGCCGGTCTCGGCGGGATACGGATTTGAGCCCAACCTTGGCTTGAATGGTCATGTAACGACATGCCGTGCGGCGCGGCCGGAAGCAGCCCGTGCCGCCGTGCGGTGCCGGGCGCGGGGGCTCGGCGGGGACTACCCTTCACCAGTGATGGACAAGCCCGTACCGCCCCGTGCCGCCGCCCCCGGGCCCCGCCGCCGTGATCGACACGGACGGGGCATGCGCGGCCCCATCGCACCGCCGCAGGTGCCACTCGCCGCGAGCCGCGCGGAGGCGTTCGCCGATCTGGTGCAGGACTCCGTGGAGCGCCTGGAGCGCCGGTGGCCCCAGCTCGCCGACATCGACTTCCTGGTCCTGGAGGTGCCGCGGCTCGACGGGTCCGGCCAGGCCTGGAACGACGAGGCGGTTCCGCTCGGCGGCACGATCAGCGCGCGCGAGGGCCGCCCCGCGCGCGTGGTCGTCTACCGGCGGCCGGTGGAGATCCGCACCAAGGGCCGCGACGAGCGGGCGGCGCTGGTGCACGAGGTCGTCGTCGAGCAGGTCGCCGAGCTCCTCGGACTGACGCCGGAGACGGTGGATCCGCGCTACGGCGAGGACCAGGGCTGAGCCGGCTTCCCGCGCGGCCGACCTACTTCTGGAGCACCGACAGGTCCTCGTCCGCCTCCGGGACGGCCACCGTGCCGCGGTCGTCCGGCAGTGTCTGCACGGTGAAGGCGGGGACGCCGCCCTCGCTCGCCGCCAGGGTGCGGGCCCCGTAGACCGGGCCGCCGGAGACCGGCTCGACCGTGAGCGCGTAGGTGCCCTTCAGGCCGCCGGGGACCGGGGGCTCGATGTCCTGGGTGGTGCCGGCCTTGATCGTGTACGTCTTCGACACCGGGGTCCCGCCCTCGCTGCCGGCCGAGGCGGTGACCTTGACCGTGGCGGCGGCGTTGGGGGCCGTCAGGGACAGGGTGCTGCCCTTGCCGCTGTTGTCCGCGGACGTCGCGCGCGTGCCCACGGGGCGGCTGGCGGGGATGAACGCCGTCTCCTGCTTGTCGCCCTTGCCGCGTACGACCCGCAGGGCCGCCACGACCGGCACGGACCGGTCCGTCGGCGTCAGGACCAGGGAGCCCGCCTCACCGCGGGTGACGTCGCCCAGGTCGACGGCGGTCGTCATGCCGCCCTTGACGTGCACGGTCTCGTGACCGGCCGGGGTGATCAGCCCGGAGGGGGAGGCCAGGCGCACCTTCAGGTCCGCGTCGGCGTCGGCGGGGGTGAAGGCGACCAGGCGCACGGAGGTGGCGTCCTTGGGGATGCCGGGCAGGACCAGGCTGCCCGAGGGGTCCGCGGACGCGGGCAGCCAGTCGCCGCCGAGCTTGTCGTCCAGGGCCTGCACGGCGGCGCCCACGCGTCCGCTGCGGACGTTGACGTGCACGGTGAGGTCGGTCTGCCGCTCGTCGGTGAGGGTGGACAGCAGGACCGGCTCGCTGGAGCGCGGCGGGACCGTGATGCCCTCCCCCACCGCGGACTTCAGCGCGCCGTCCTTGCCGTAGAGCTCGATGTCGACCACGGCGGCCGAGTCGTCGGGGTTGGTCAGGTGGACGTAGTCGGTTCGGTCGGCGTCCGTGCTGACCCCGGGGAACCAGAAGTCGGTGTCCGGAGCGGTGCAGTTGACGCCCTGGAGGCCCCGGCCCGTCCCCGCCGCGACCTCGGTCGTCTCCTGGACGGTCCAGCCGGGCGCGAACCTGCCGTCCGCGGTCCCGACGAGGGCTGGCGCGTCGCCGCCGGAGCTGTCGCCGGTGACCGGCTTGCCGGGCTCCTTGGGAGTCAGCACCGGTTTTGCAGGCTTGTCCTTGCCGGACTTCCCGTCGTCCTTGCCCGTGCCTTCGTCCTTGCCGTCGGCCGGGGCGTCCGCCGACTCCTCCGCGGCCGCCCGCAGTTCGGCCTTGCCGCCGCTCCCGGTGCCCTTCGTGACGGGCGTGAAGGACGTGTAGGACGTCTCGGCGAGGTCGGACGTGCTGGGCGCCGGGCACAGCAGGCTCGTGCGCTCCACGGGCAGTTGGGCGGCCGCCTTGGCGGCGGTGTCCGTGCCCGGGGCGTCCGGAGCGGACAACGCGGCGAAGCCGGTGACGGCGGCGAGCGCGGTCGTGCCGGCGATCAGGGACAGGGTGGTGCGGTTCACTGCTGGCTCCCGTCGGGACGCTCACTGCCCGTGCCGTGGGGGTGGTGCTGCTGCGCCGGGTCGTACGGCGTGCCGTAGCCCTGCTGGTAGGCCTGGTCGTAGCCCTGCTGGTCGTACGGCGGGTTCTGGCCCTGCCCCCCGTACGCGTACGGGTCGTACTGGCCGCCCTGATAGGGGTCCGGCTGGTACTGCTGCCCGTAGGCGTCCGCCGGGTACTGGGCGTTCTGGTACTGGTCGCCGTAGTCCGCGTACTGGCCGCCCTGGTAGGCGGCGTTGTCCCTCCCCCAGGCTCGAACATCCTCGCCCGGGGGGACCCCCACACCCTGGTTCTGCTGCTGGGGCACGGCCACCGGCGGCTGCTGCGGTTGCGGGGGCGGGAACTCCTCGGGTCCGGCGGGCCCGGCGGCCTCTTCGGTCCCGGATTCGGCCTGGGCGCGCAGGCGCCGGGCGCGGCGGCCCTCGCCGGCGACGGCCTGGGCCGGGACGGCCGGCTCGTCGGGGAGGTCGTCGTCGATGTCGCGGCGCCGGCCGGGCAGGGCGAGCACCACCAGGACGACGGCGAGCAGGCCCTGGGCCCACAGCCAGGCCGTGTGGCCGATCGGGTCGTCGTAGGTGACGTCCAGCCTGCCGCCGGCGGCGGGGAGTTCGAAGCCCTGGGCCCAGCCGTCGACCGTCGTGGGGGTCAGCGGCTTGCCGTCGAGCGTGGCGGACCAGCCGTCGGAGGCGGAGTCGGCGAGGCGCAGCACGCGTCCGTCCGCGCCGGTCGGGATCGTCGTGCGGATGTCGACGGGGCCGGCGGCGACGGGCTGCGGGGTACCGGCGGATCCGGAGGCGGGGGCGATGGTGGCCCGGGCGACCTCACGGTTGACGCGCCACAGCGCGCCGCCGTCCTGCTGGCTGAGCCGGGTCAGGCCGGGCGTGGCGTCGAGGACCCGCGTGACCTCGCGGGGCGCGCCCTGGTGGACGAGGACGTAGCGCACGGCGAAGCCGCCGAGCTGGTCGGCCTGGTCGGCGCCGGAACCGGCGACCAGATGGGCGACGACCTTGTCGAGCCTGCTGTTCTCCCCGTCGGCGGCGGCGATCTCGCCGTCGCCGAGGCGGGCGCCCGAGCCGCGGACCAGCATGTAGCCGACATGGGCGCCGGAGTCGCTGTCGAGGACGAGCGTGCGGGCCTGGTCGCGGGTGCCGCTCTCCTCGGCCACGAAGGCCGGGACCTGGGTCGGGTCGCGCCGCTCCAGTGGGCCGTCGGCGCCCCGGATCATCCAGCCGGCGGCGATGAGCAGCGGGCCCGCGGCCGAGGCGAAGGCGATCAGCACGGCGACCGGCTGGCGCCAGCCGAAGCTCTGCTCGGCCACCCGCGCGCGTGCCCCGTCGGCGCCGAGCGCGGCGGCGGCGAGCAGGGCGATGCCGTAGACCAGGGTCGCCGGGCCGGCCCAGGTGGAGCCGTTGGACAGGACCGCGAAGACGAAGCCGGTCAGGGCGACCGCCCAGGCCGTCCAGATGCCCGCCTGTCGTTCCGAGCGCACCAGGGCGGCGAGGGCGGCCAGGACGATGCCGATGAGCATGAGGCCGCTGACGGTGCCGGGGCCGCCCGGGCTGGCGCCGAGCAGGTCGAGCGCGGAGGCGGCCGAGGCGCCGTAGTCCAGGCCCGCTTCCTTGAGGAAGCCGAACGGGAGCAGCGTCAGCGACCAGGGCGCGAGGAGCAGCAGGGGGGTGCCGAGCTGGGCGAGGAACCGCAGCCCGTAGGCCGTGATGTCGCTCCGGCGCAGCACCAGCAGTCCGATGCCGAGGAGCAGGGCGATGGGCCACACGATCGGCGTGAAGGCGGTGGTGACGGTCAGCAGCAGCGCGTACGCCCAGGTGGCGCGCCAGCTGCCGCGGGCTCCGGCGGAGTTCGTCAGGCCGCCGGCCGCGATGCCCGCGCGGGCGATGAGGGGCAGCAGCACGGCCAGGACGGCGGTGCCGATGCGGCCGCCGGCGAGGGCGCCGGTGGCGGCGGGCAGGAAGGCGTAGACCACGGCCGCCCAGGCGCGCAGCAGCCGGGACTCGACGAGCGGGCGGGAGGCGAAGTAGGCGGCGACTCCGGCCAGGGGCACCGAGCCGACGAGCAGGACCGTGACGGCGAGGCCGGTCGAACCGAGCAGCAGGGACGCCAGCATCGCCACGAGCGCGATGTACGGCGGCGCGGACGACGTGCCGCCGGGGCCGACCGGATGCCAGGCGTCCAGGTAGCGCGACCACAGCTCGGCGGAGTCGGCGGGGGCGGGCAGCAGGGCGCCGCCGGCGAGCGCGCCGCCGCCCAGGAGCTGACGGCAGGCGACCAGGGAGACGAGCAGCAGCACCAGGAAGAGCACCGGGCCGGGCTTGCGTGCGATGCGCTTGAGCCGGGCGAACTGCTCGATCTCCAGGAAGTCGGCGTCGTCGCCGCCGGGGCCCGACTCCACGGCGCCGCCGTGCCGGCCCGCGCCGGCGGCGACCTCCGGGTCGGAGCGGCCCACCAGGCTGCTCGCGACCTGCTCGACGGTGACGCGGACGGTCGCGCCGGGCGGCGGGAACAGCGCCCGCAGCTCGCCCTTGTCGATGCGGGGTGCGCCTCTGCCGCGCCGCCCGGCGAGGATCCGCTCGGGCCGGAGCAGCGTGCCCAGCAGGCCGCGGATCTCGTCGACGGCCTGTCCGGGGACCTTGCCGACGAGGTAGGCGACGGTCCGCAGCAGGGTGCCGAGCACGATCCGCAGCATCACCCACGGGAGTACGGCCGTGCGCGAGTTGACGAGGAGGGTGTAGACGGCGCCGGCCTTGTCGACCTTGTGCGGGGAGGCGGCCGTACGGCCCATGCAGTCGACCGTGCGGCGCTCGCGGCTGGACGCCTCGGCGTGGCGGACGACCGCCTCGGGGGCGACCAGGACGCGGTAGCCGGCCGCGTGCGCGCGCCAGCACAGGTCGACGTCGTCGCGCATGAGGGGCAGGTGGCGGTCGAATCCGCCGAGCTGCTCGAAGACGTCGCGGCGCACGAGCATGCCGGCGGTGGACACCGAGAGCACGGTCCGGACGTGGTCGTGCTGGCCCTGGTCCTGCTCGCGGCGGTCGAGGCCGGTCCAGCGGCGGCCGGAGTTGGCGATGGAGACGCCGACCTCCAGCAGCTGCCGCCGGTCGTACCAGCCGCGGAGCTTGGGGCCCACCACGGCGACGTCCTCGCGGCCCAGCTCGTACTCGTTCTCCACGACCCGCAGCAGCTGGGCCAGGGCGTCCGGGTCCGGGGCGCAGTCGTCGTGCAGCAGCCACAGCCACTGCACCGGCTCGCCGTGCGGCAGCTCGGGAAGGTCGTAGGCGTCGTCGCGCCACGAGCGCGTGACGGGGTCCCAGCCGCTGGGGCGCTTCAGGTACGGCAGCTCGTCCGGGGTGAGGACCGGGGCGGTGCGGTCGCACTCCTCGACGGCCTGGCCGAAGCCGGTGCGGCGGGCGAGGTGCAGCACCCGGTCGGCGCCGAGGGCGTCGGTGACCAGCTGGGCGGAGGCGTCCGCGCTGCCGGTGTCGGCACCCATCGCGTACTGGACGGGGCGCTCCTGGCCGAGCAGCCCGGCGAGCGCGTCGGGCAGCCAGCGGGCACCGTCGTGGGAGACGAGGACCGCGGTCACCACATGGCGCGGGAACTCAGGTGTGGCAGCGGCGTCGTGATGAGCTGCCGAGTGGCTGTGCACGGACATCGAGGTACGGGCCCCGGTTCGGTGGACTGCGGTGGACGCCCGCGCCTTCAGGGGGCGGTGGGGCGTCTCGGACGAGCGACCACACTATCGGCTGCACGGAAGACGGCCCGCCGCCTGTGGATAACCCACGGACGACGGGCCGTTCACGCAGAGGGTGGGGCGTCAGACGGCCGCCTTCTTCAGCCGGCGGCGCTCCCGCTCGGACAGGCCGCCCCAGATGCCGAATCGCTCGTCGTTGGCGAGGGCGTACTCAAGGCACTCGGAGCGGACCTCACAGGCGAGGCAGACCTTCTTGGCCTCCCTGGTCGAGCCGCCCTTCTCGGGGAAGAAGGACTCGGGGTCGGTCTGGGCGCACAGCGCGCGCTCCTGCCAGCCGAGTTCCTCGTCCGCGTCGTCGACCAGCAGTTGCTGCACCGTCTCGGTCATGTGCGCCCCTCGTCTGTCTTCGCGTCCCCGTGATCTAGCCGTTACCGATTCCGGCTGAACGACACGAGTGAAATTACAAGTGTGCTGCTCCGGGCGAGTCAAGCCGAGATCTGCTATTGAGCCCCTTATTCACTCTGCGGAACCAAGCCCATGCGGAAAGTGTTCAAATCACCATAAAACCTGACACACGGGCGGAGCCCGCGTGGGCCCACGCCTTCCGCCGGACCCCTCGCAGACCTCTACAGGGAAGGACGCCCAGGAGTTCGATCTCGTTCCGACACGCACGTCGAAGCGAAACGGATCACAGTCGGATCACGACTACGCAACGGGGTTTGTGCGCCCGGTTGGACGCCATGTGTCCCGGGCGGGCCATGAACAAACCTTTCATCTGAGCGATCGACCGGATGAGGTGAACCACATCCCACATACCGGGTGTCGAGTTGACAGTGAAGGTGTGAACCGGTGTCCTTGTGGGCATGCTCGCGAACTTGGCACCCACCTCGACCCGCACCGCCGGGTCCCACGGTGCTGCCCGCGCTCGCTGTAGCTGTTGCTGTCCCAGCTGTTGAGCCCCACCCGCTCCAGCTGAAGGCCGAGCCACCCACAGCTCGGCTCCCGTTCCCTCTGACCTTCCTTCACTGAGGAACCACGCACCCCATGAACAGCGACAGCGACCTCCAGATCGCCGGCGACATCCTCGAAGTCACGCACCTCCTCCAGACCCCCCGCGAGCACCCGGCCACGGTGGCCGAGTTCGTCGGCCTGGCCCGCTCCCTCGCCGAGGACCGCTCCCAGTGGGAGCACCTCGTGCGCTACGACGCCACCACCCGCTGGTACCACCGGCTGCGCACCGGCCCCGGCTACGAGGTGTGGCTGCTGTCCTGGGTCCCCGGGCAGGGCAGCGGGCTGCACGACCACGGCCGCTCCTCCGGTGTGCTGACCGTGCTGGACGGCACGCTGACCGAGCGCACGGAGCGGGGCACGCGCGCCTTGCGGGCGGGCGCGCAGCGCGTGTTCGCGCCGGGGTACGTGCACGAAGTCGTCAATGACGCGCTGGAGCCGGCGGTGAGCCTGCACGTCTATTACCCGGGCCTCACCGAGATGCCGATGCACACGGCCCCGCACTGCGAGGCCCCGGCCGTCCCGGGTGCCCTGACTGCCTGACCCGGATGTCGTAGCCGCCTGCAAGACTGTCGCCCATGCGCATTGTGGTTCTGGCAGGCGGCATCGGCGGTGCCCGGTTCCTGCGTGGTCTGAAGCAGGCCGTCCCGGACGCGGACATCACGGTCATCGGCAACACCGGGGACGACATCCACCTCTTCGGGCTGAAGGTCTGCCCGGACCTCGACACGGTGATGTACACGCTCGGCGGCGGCATCAACGAGGAGCAGGGCTGGGGGCGCGCCGACGAGACCTTCCACCTGAAGGAGGAGCTCGCGGCGTACGGCGTCGGGCCCGAGTGGTTCGGTCTGGGCGACCGCGACTTCGCCACCCACATCGTGCGGACGCAGATGATCGGCGCCGGATACCCGCTGAGCGCGGTGACGCAGGCGCTGTGCGACCGCTGGAAGCCGGGCGTGCGGCTGATCCCCATGTCCGACGACCGCGTCGAGACGCACGTGGCCGTCGAGATCGACGGCGAGACCAAGGCGATCCACTTCCAGGAGTACTGGGTGCGGCTGCGCGCCTCGGTGCCCGCCCGGGCCGTCGTGCCGGTCGGCGCCGAGCAGGCGAAGCCCGCGCCGGGCGTCCTGGAGGCCATCGCCGAGGCGGACGTCATCCTCTTCCCGCCGTCCAACCCGGTCGTGTCGATCGGCACGATCCTCGCCGTGCCCGGCATCCGGGAGGCGATCGCCGACGCCGGGGTGCCGGTCGTCGGCCTCTCCCCCATCGTCGGCGACGCGCCCGTGCGGGGCATGGCCGACAAGGTGCTCGCCGCCGTGGGCGTCGAGTCGACCGCGACGGCGGTGGCCGAGCACTACGGGTCGGGCCTGCTGGACGGCTGGCTCGTGGACTCGGTGGACGCCGCAGCGGTGGAACAGGTCGAGGCGGCCGGGATCCGCTGCCGGGCCGTGCCGCTGATGATGAGCGACACCGACGCGACCGCGCGGATGGCCCGGGAGGCACTGGCCATGGCCGAGGAGGTGCGGGGGGCGTGAGCGGCGAGACGCAAGGAGCCGCCGGGTACCGGGTGTGGGCCCTGGGCGGGATACCGGAGGTCACGGCCGGGGACGACCTGGCCAAACTGATCGCGGCCGCCGAGCCCGGCCTGGCCGACGGGGACGTGCTGCTCGTCACCTCGAAGATCGTGTCCAAGGCGGAGGGCCGGATCGTGCGGGCCGCCGACCGGGAGGCCGCGATCGACGCGGAGACGGTCCGGGTGGTGGCCCGGCGCGGCGCCCTGCGGATCGTGGAGAACCGGCAGGGCCTGATCATGGCCGCGGCCGGTGTCGACGCGTCCAACACCCCGTCCGGCACGGTGCTGTTGCTGCCCGAGGACCCGGACGCGTCCGCCCGCGCCATCCGCGACGGACTGCGCGACGTCCTCGGTGTCGACGTCGGCGTCGTCGTCACCGACACCTTCGGCCGGCCCTGGCGCGCCGGGCTCACGGACGTCGCGATCGGCGCCGCCGGGGTGCGCGTGCTCGACGATCTGCGCGGCGGCACGGACGCGTACGGCAATCCGCTCAGCGCCACCGTCGTCGCCACGGGCGACGAACTCGCCGCCGCGGGCGACCTGGTCAAGGGCAAGGCGGCGGGGCGGCCCGTCGCCGTGGTGCGCGGGCTCGCGCACCTGGTCGCGCGGGAGGACGACGGCGAGGGAGCGCGGGCCATGGTCCGCGGCGCGCGTGACGACATGTTCCGCCTCGGCACCTCGGAGGCGGTGCGGCTGGCCGTGACCCAGCGGCGCACGGTCCGGTCCTTCACCGACGAGCCCGTCGACGCGGGTGCCGTCCGGCGGGCCGTGGCCGCGGCCGTGACGGCACCGGCGCCGCACCACACCACGCCGTGGCGGTTCGTCCTGCTGGAGTCGCAGGAGTCGCGGACACGGCTGCTCGACGCCATGAAGGACGCCTGGATCGCAGATCTGCGGCGGGACGGCAAGAGCGAGGAGTCCATCACCAAGCGGGTCCGGCGCGGTGACGTGCTGCGCAACGCGCCCTACCTCGTCGTCCCCTGCCTGGTCATGGACGGCTCCCACACGTACGGCGACCCGCGGCGGGACGGCGCCGAGCGGGAGATGTTCGTGGTCGCCGCCGGTGCCGGCGTGCAGAACTTCCTGGTCGCGCTGGCCGGGGAGCGGCTGGGATCGGCCTGGGTGTCGTCGACGATGTTCTGCCGGGACGTGGTGCGCGAGGTGCTGGAGCTGCCCGCGGACTGGGACCCGATGGGGGCGGTGGCGGTCGGGCATCCGGACGGGGAACCGCGGCCGCGGCCCGGGCGGGACGCGGGGGCGTTCATCGAGGTGCGGTGACAGGTGCCGCGCGGCGCCTACGCTCGTAGGGCTGCTCCTACTCCTCACGGATCCCAGGGACGTCATTCATGGCAGGTCGGTTCGCTCAGCGGCCCACCCTCCCCCACAGCCCGAAAGGCGTGGGAGGTACCCCCACGTCAGTGCGCGGTGGGCATGTCGCCGTGCCCCCGGGTGTGCCGCGGCAGGCGACGGGGCCCGGGCGGGTGCGCGCGTGGGTGCCGGACGGGCCGCTGGATCTCGGCCTGGTGCTCGGGCCGTTGCGGCGCGGGCCCGGCGACCCGACGTTCCGGGCGACGCCGGACGGGTCCGTGTGGCGCACCAGCCTCACTCCGGCCGGGCCGGGAACGCTCCGGGTGTGCGCGTACGGCGGTGGGGTGCGCGGGGAGGCCTGGGGGCCCGGGGCGGAGTGGCTGCTGGAAGGGCTGCCGGAGCTGCTCGGGGCCGCGGACGACCCGTCGGCGTTCGTGCCTCGGCACCGGCTGCTGGCGTCGGCCCGGCACCGCAGACCGGGGTTGCGGCTGACGCGGAGCGGACGCGTACTGGAGTCGTTGATCCCGTCGATCCTGGAGCAGAAGGTCACCACCGACGAGGCGTACCGGGCGTGGCGCCTGCTGGTGAGGAAGTTCGGGGAACCGGCGCCGGGGCCCGCGCCCGCGCGGATGTACGTGATGCCGGAGCCGCGGACGTGGGCGCTGATCCCGTCGTGGGAGTGGCACCGGGCCGGGGTCGACAACAAGCGGGCGTCGACGATCCTGCGTGCCGTGCGGGTCGCCGCGCGGCTGGAGCAGGCCGTGGGGATGGAGCCCGGGGCGGCCCGGGCGCGGCTGGAGCTGGTGCCGGGGATCGGGCCGTGGACCTCCGCGGAGACGGTGCAGCGCAGTCACGGGGCGGCGGACGAGGTGACGGTGGGGGACCTGCATCTGCCCGGGATCGTGGGGTGGGCGCTGGCCGGGGACCGGGACGCCGACGACGCGGCGATGCTGGAGTTGCTGGAGCCGTACGCGGGGCAGCGGCATCGGGCGGCCCGGTTGATTCTGCTGAGCGGGAGGGTGCCGGCGCGGCGGGCGCCGAAGATGCCTCGGTGGGATATCGGGCAGCTGTGAGCTCTTGGTTTCAGGTGCTCGGCGTTGGTGCCGGGGCGGGCGGGTTTCGCAGTCCGGCGTAGCGGGGTGCCTCCCCCAGGCTCTCGGCTTCGCTCGAGCAGGGGGGACCCCCACGCCCACCCGTGCCGCCCCCAGCAGCACGCATGCCCGCAGCGGGGGCGGCCTCGTATGCCCGCAGCGGAGCCCGTCCCGTCCTACTGGTCCGACGAGAAGCGGACCGCTCCCGCCGGGATGCGGGCGTCGCACCATATGCGGGCGCCCTCCAGGAGTTCGTTGTCGGAGCCGATCACGGCGCCGTCGCCGATGACCGTTCCCGTGAGGACCGAGCGCCGGCCCACACGGGCCCGGGTGCCGATGAGGGAGTCGGTGATGACCGCGCCCGGTTCGATGACCGCGCCGGGCAGGATCGTGCTGCCGAAGATCCGCGCGCCCTCCGCGACGAACGCGCCCTCGCCCACCACCGTGCCGCCCGCCAGCTTGGCGTCGGAGGCGACCTGGGCCGTCGGCAGGACCAGGCGGTCGCCGCAGCGGCCGGGGACGGCGGGCGACGGTGCCCGGCCCAGGACCAGGTCCGCCGAGCCCCGGACGAAGGCCGCCGGGGTGCCGAGGTCCAGCCAGTACGTCGAGTCGACCATGCCCTGGAGGTGGGCACCCGCGGACAGCAGGCCCGGGAAGGTCTCCCGTTCCACCGACACCGGCCTGCCGAGCGGGATGGAGTCGATGACCGAGCGGCGGAAGACGTACGCCCCCGCGTTGATCTGGTCGGTGACGATCTCCTCGGGGGTCTGCGGCTTCTCCAGGAACGCCAGCACCCTGCCCGTGTCGTCGGTGGGCACCAGCCCATAGGCCCGCGGGTCCGTGACCTTCGTCAGGTGCAGGGAGACGTCCGCGCCCGACGACTCGTGGGTGTCGACCAGGGCCCGGATGTCGAGGCCCGTCAGGATGTCCCCGTTGAAGATCAGGACCGGCTCGTCGGGGCCGGAGTGCAGCCGTGAGGCGACGTTGCGGATGGCGCCGCCCGTGCCGAGCGGCTCCTCCTCGGTGACGTATTCGAGGTGGAGCCCCAGCGCCGAGCCGTCACCGAAGTACGGCTCGAAGACCTCGGCCAGATAGGACGTGGCCAGGACGATGTGCTCGACACCGGCCGCTCTCGCTCTCGCCAGCTGGTGCGTGAGGAAGGGCACCCCGGCCGCCGGGACCATGGGCTTGGGCGTGTGCACCGTGAGCGGGCGCAGCCGCGTGCCCTTGCCGCCGACCAGGAGGATCGCTTCTGTCACGTGTCGTCTCTGCTTCCTGCCGGGACCGGCCGAACTGTCTTTCGGCCGGTCAGTGTATGCAGACCGTTCCGTGGCGCCTTCGCTGGCCGTGCGGCATTGCGTCCCCTGTCCCCGCATGCCCCCCGACGGCGGTCGAACGTGTACTCAGCGGCCCTGGTAGCGGGCCGCCTTGGAGCGGGCCGAGCCGAGCTTTCCGTACAGCTTGCGTCCCGGGCACTCGGTCGCGAAGCCGTCCCGGTGCCCCGAGATCACGTTCAGTCGTACCTTCTTACCCTTCCGGTGGAGATTGCTGCCGGCCGACTTCAGGTACGTCTTCCCCTTCGGGTTCATCCGGTACAGCCCCAGCTTCCAGGCGGTCAGCCGGGCGACGGCCTTGACCGCCGACTTCGACGGCTTCGTGGCACCGTACGACCCGAGGACGGCGATCCCCATGCTGTTGCTGTTGAAACCCAGGGTGTGCGCGCCGAGGACCGGTTTCGCCACTCCTCCGGCGCGGCCCTCGTAGATCTTTCCGCACTTGTCGATGAGGAAGTTGTAGCCGACGTCCCGCCATCCCATGCTCTTGACGTGGTAGCGGTAGATACTGCGGATGAGTGACGGGACCTGCGAGCAGCGGTAGTTGTTGCCGCTGGCTGTGTGGTGCACGAAGGCCGCCTTGACCTTCTTCGTGTACCGGAAGCCGCTCTCCCGCAATCCCTCGTCCGCCCCCCAGCCGCGCCGCGTGACGATACCCGGGCGGGGACCGACGTACGGCTTGGCCTGCCGCTGGTGCTCCGTCAGCCCGCCGGGGTTGAGGGCGAGGTACTCCTGCTCGGTCTCGGCGTGGCTCAGTGCGGCGATCTCGGTGGCGTCGAGGGGGGCGAGATCGGCGTTGGCGGCGGAGGCTTCGGTGAGGGCGGAGGTCTCGGCGTTCGGGGCGCCGGCGGCGCGGGGCACTTCCTCGGCGCCGGGGAACGCGGCGTCGTCCTCTCCGGGGTCGACCAGTTCGAGGCGGAGGCCGGAGGGCAGCGGGGGCGCCGCGGGCAGGCCCCGGGCGTCCGCGGTCTGCTCGGCGGAGCCGGGCTCGGAGCGGACCCGGAGTTCGACGCCGTCGGAGTCGCCCACCCAGAGCGGGGCCGTGGCACCGCGGACGCGGCCCGAGGCCCGCTCGGGGGTGTCCGGGTCGGCGGCGTGGTCGGCGTTGTGGGTCTCCACGTCCTGCCAGCCCGACCAGGTGCCGGTGCCGGCGGCGCGGGTGCGGACCTGGACGCGGCCGTGCAGTTCGGCGTCGGGGTCGTCCCAGACGACGCCCACGAGGGAGAAGTGGCGTACGGCCCGGCGGGGCAGGCCCTGCTCGGCGGAGGAGGCGGAGGGAGTGGCGCGGTCGCGGGTGAGGGGTTGGAGGGGGAGGGACTGGGTGCTGCCGGCGGCGTACGGTTCGGCCGCGCGGCGGCCGGCCGGGGTCGTGGCCGGGGTTCCCGCGTGGGGCGCGGGTCTCGCCGTCGTCGCGGCTTCCGTGGCCGGCACCGGTCTCGCCGTCGCCGCGAGGGCGGGAGGAGTGAGGGGAAGGGCCAGAGCGGCCGCACAGGTGACACCGATCGAGGAAGCTAGGAATCCACGCATGCCCCTGATCTTGGACATAGTCATATAAGTCTGTCCATTTGGGATGTGACGGGCTGTCGGCCCGGTTCGGCCGAACCGGTGGCGGATGCCCGGCGGGGCGGTGGCCGGGCCGCTGGGCGCAGGGGCGTGCGCCGCGTACGCTTGCGCGGATGAACGCCACCGATCGCACCCCCGCCGACCTGCTGGGTTCCGCGCTCGCCGCGGATCCGGGACGTCCCCTGGTGACCTTCTACGACGACGCCACGGGCGAACGTGTCGAACTGTCCGTGGCCACCTTCGCCAATTGGGTGGCCAAGACCGCCAACCTCCTCCAGGACGAGCTGTCCGTCGAGCCCGGCGACCGGGTGGCGCTGTTGCTGCCCGCGCACTGGCAGACGGCGGTGTGGCTGCTGGCGTGTGCGTCGGTGGGCGTCGTGGCGGACGTGTCCGGGGACGTCCGGGCGGCCGATGTCGTGGTGAGCGGGCCGGACCGGCTGGAGGAGGCCCGGGCCTGCTCCGGCGCACGGATCGCGATGGCGCTGCGGCCGCTCGGCGGGCGGTTCCCGCAGCCTCCCGAGGGGTTCACCGACTACGCGGTGGAAGTCCCGGGGCAGGGCGACCGGTTCGTGCCGTACGCACCCGTGGATCCGGAGGGACCCGCGCTGATCGTGGCCGGGCGGGAGTTCAGCGGCGCCCAGGTGGTCGAGCGGGCCCGGGCCGAGGCGACGGCACTGGGCCTGACCGGGCCGGGGTCACGGATCCTGTCGGGGCTGCCGTACGACACGTGGGACGGGCTGAACGCGGGGCTGTACGGACCCCTGGCCACGGGGGGTTCGGTGGTGCTGTGCCGGCATCTGGAGCAGGCCGGGGACGGGGTACTGGACAAGCGGGTGGAGAGCGAGCGGGTCACGACGATCGCCCGCGGCACCGCGGGCCGGTAGCCGGGCCCCCTCCCCCGTACGGCCCATCCCCACCCACCCCCCGCCCGCCATCCGCGCCATGGTCGTAGGAGCAGTGCGCGCGGGGCGTTCCTACGTCAGGAGGGGTGGTTGCTGCCGTGGGCTACAGGGTCGGTCCGGGCGCGGGGGCGTCCGCCAGCGGGCGGGGGCTCGTGCGGCGGCGCCGGCGGCGGTGGGTGCGGATCACGGCCTTCGGTGTCACGGCCCTCCTCGTGGCCGCCGGGGGGATCGGCTGGGCCGTGTACGCCAAGCTCAGCGGGAACATCACCCCCGACGAGGCGGCCGCCGCCGAGCTCGCGCGCTACGACCGGGAGCGCCCCACCTCCTTGGTCAAGGACGCCCGGAACATCCTGCTGATCGGGTCGGACTCGCGCGAGGGGAGCGACAACGC
Organism: Streptomyces sp. NPDC029044; assembly: GCF_040637495.1. Lineage (NCBI taxonomy): Bacteria > Bacillati > Actinomycetota > Actinomycetes > Kitasatosporales > Streptomycetaceae > Streptomyces > Streptomyces sp. NPDC029044. The sequence continues at coordinate 27,965 of NZ_JBEZWN010000051.1, read as the reverse complement.
CCGCTACGGGCGGGACTCCGGCACCGAGCGGTCCGACACCGCGATCCTGCTGCATCTGTCCGCCGGCCGGGACAACGCCACCGCCGTCTCCATCCCCCGGGACCTGATGGTGAACCTGCCGGGCTGCCGGCGTCCGGACGGGTCCCGCAGCGCGCCCCGGTTCGCCATGTTCAACCAGGCCTTCCAGCTCGGCGGCTCGGCCTGCACCATCCGGACCGTGGAGAAGCTGACCGACATCCGCGTCGACCACCACGTCGTCGTCGACTTCCACGGCTTCAAGGAGATGGTCGACGCGGTCGACGGCGTCGAGGTGTGCCTGCGGCAGCCGATCGACGACCGGGCCGCCAAGCTGCGGCTGCCCGCCGGGCGCGTGACGCTGAACGGCGAGCAGGCCCTCGGCTACGTCCGCGCCCGCAAGACCCTGGGCGACGGCAGCGACACCGAGCGGATGGAACGGCAGCAGCGCTTCCTCGGGGCACTCGTCAACAAGGTGCGCAGCAATGACGTCCTGCTGAATCCGACGAAGCTGTATCCCGTGCTGGACGCCGCCACCTCGTCCCTCACCACGGACCCGGAACTGGCGAGCTTGCGTGGTTTGTACGCACTCGTGCGTGGCCTGCGCGACATCCCCATGGAACAAGTGCAATTCCTGACCGTCCCCCGGGAGTCGTACGCCTACGACGCCAATCGCGACCAACTCGTGGAGCCCGCGGCGAAGCGGCTGTTCGAGCGGCTGCGTACGGACACTCCGGTGGTGGTGGAGGGAAACGGCCCACGTGACGGGGCGTACGGCGATGCGTATCCGGGTCTCTTTCACGATGCCGCCGTCACTGTTTCTCCTCCACCGACGTTTCGGGGGAACACGGCAGCTGAGGACACCTGCGGGTAAAGCGGGCACCAAGGCCGCTCCAAGGCAATGAGCTCCTCACCCGGGAAATGGGCGAATTGCCCAGCTGTAGGGACGTGGAATGGGTCACCGTCGTCGCCCGGTACCGAAAGGGGCGGTTAGTGTGAGCGATCCGGTGCGTCCGGCCCTGAGGGAAGGTCCCGAGGTCGCGCACTGTGTGACCGAGACCCGAGCGCCTTGGAGGGGGAAGGCGCCGCGTGCCCCGACGGAGGAAACAGGCAACCGTGGACGCGCAAGGCCGTGGGCGGGCGGACGACATCGATCCCGCAGATCAGTGGGTGCTCAACCCGAACACCGGTGAATACGAACTGCGACTGGGGCCGTCCGCACCGCAGTCGGGCGTCCCCGCGCCGCGCAAACCACGGTCCTCCGAGGCGGCCCGGCCGGCCCGGAGCCGCACGGAGACGCCCGGCCGGCCGCGGCCCGAGACGCCCGGGCGGGCGGTGCCGCCGCCGCGCAGGCGCCGCGGGGCACCGGAGGAGCCGCTGCCGGGACGGCGCGGACGGCGCCCGGCGAAGAAGGCCTCCAAGGGCCGGAAGGTCCTGCTGTGGACCGGCGGCGCGATGGCGTTCGTCCTGGTCGCCGGCGCGGGTGCCGCGTACTTCTACATCGAGCACCTGAACGACAACATCGCCTCGGTCTCCGACGACGGCGCGAGCACGGGTGGCTTCAGCAAGGACAAGGCGATCAACATCCTGCTGATCGGCACCGACAAGCGCACCGGCAAGGGCAACGAGAAGTACGGCGACGCGGGCAGTGTCGGGCACGCCGACACCACGATCCTGCTGCACGTCTCCAAGGACCGTTCGAACGCGACCGCGCTGAGCATCCCGCGCGACCTGATCACCGACGTGCCGGACTGCCCGACGACGCAGGAGGACGGCACGCAGAAGATCATCCCCGGCACGCAGCAGGTCCGCTTCAACACGAGCCTCGGCCAGGACGGCCGTACGCCCAGCTGCACGATGCGCACCGTCACGGAGCTGACCGGGGTCAAGCCGGACAACTTCATGGTCGCGGACTTCAACGCGGTCAAGACGCTGACCAGCGCGGTGGGCGGGGTCGAGGTCTGTGTGGGCAAGGACCTCGACGACCCGGACTCGCACCTCAAGCTGTCCAAGGGCATGCACACCATCGAGGGCGAGCAGGCGCTGGCGTTCGTGCGCACCCGGCACGCCGTCGGCTTCGGCGGGGACCTGAGCCGGATCGGGTTGCAGCAGCAGTTCCTCAGCGCGCTGATGCGCAAGCTGAAGTCCAACGACACCCTCACCAGCCCGTCGAAGATGCTCGACCTGGCCGAGGCGGGGACGAAGGCGCTGACCGTCGACTCGCAGCTGGACAGCATCGGAAAGCTGAAGGACCTCGGCCTGGAGCTGGGCAAGCTCAACACCGAGAACCTGACCTTCACCACCATCCCGGTGATCGACAACCCGACGGAGAAGGTCAAGGCCACGGTCGTGCTCAACGAGTCGACGGCCCCGCAGGTCTTCGACATGATCAGGAACGACGTCTCCTTCACCGCCGTCAAGGAGCGGAAGAAGAAGGAGGCCGCCGCGGTCGCCGCCCGGCTGAAGGGCACCAAGGCCCCGGCCTCCGAGGTCCGGGTGCGGATCCTCAACGGCGGTGCCGTCGCCGGCAGCGCCCAGGAGACCCTCAGCTGGCTACAGAACGAAGAGGGCGTGACCAAGTCGGAGAACGCCGGCAACGCGCCCGCCCCGCTGGCGAAGACGACCCTGGAGTACGCCCCCGACCAGGCCGACCAGGCCCGCCGCCTCGCGGACCTCATGGGTCTGTCCGGGTCCGCGATGAAGCCCGGCGAAAGCGTGACCAACGACCAGGGGCTGCCCGCGATGACGCTGACCCTGGGCAAGGACTTCGAAGGGGCGGGCGTCTCCCTCACCGCGCCCACCAAGGCACCGGAGGGGGTGCAGAAGTCCACCGCCGACAAGGTGGAGTGCGCCAAGTGACGTGACGTACCTCCGCGTTCACCGAACTTCCTTCAAACAAATGGGCGGGATTGCCCAGTTGTGAGACGTGGAATTTCTCACCCACGTCGCTTGACGCCGAAGTGTGCGGATAGTGTGTGCGATCCAGTGCTCCACCCATGAGGTCCGTCCTGGGGCGTGCACTGGTCGACCAGCACCGTGCGCCTTCCGGGGGAGGGCGCCGCGTGGCCCGACGGAGGAATCAGGCACGTGGACGCGCAAGGCCGTGGGCGGGCGGACGACATCGACCCCGCAGACCAATGGGTGCTCAACCCGAACACCGGCGAATACGAACTGCGACTGGCCCCTTCCGCAGCGCAGTCGTCCGTTCCCGGTCCGCGCGGTTCCGGTGGCCGTGGCCGTGGCACGCCCGGATCGGCCGGATCGGCCGGTGCGGCAGGCGCCCGCCGGACCGCCCCCGCCCGGCGTCCCGGGGCCGCGGCACCCGGTGCTGACGCCCCCTCCCCGCGCAGACGCACCGGCGCCGCGCCCGAGGCGGCCGCGGGACGGCGCGGACGCCGCCCGGCCCCCAAGAAGACCAAGGGCAAGAAGGTCCTGATGTGGACCGGCGGTTCACTGGCCTTCGTACTGATCGCGGCGAGCGGGGCCGCCTACCTCTACTACGAGCACCTCAACAACAACATCACGTCCGTCTCCGACGACGGCGCCGGCACCGGCGGGTTCAGCAAGGACCGCGCGATCAACATCCTGCTGGTCGGCACCGACAAGCGCACCGGCAAGGGCAACGAGGGCTACGGCGACAAGAACAGCGCCGGGCACGCGGACACCACGCTCGTGCTGCACGTCTCCAAGGACCGTACGAACGCGACGGTGCTGAGCATCCCGCGCGACCTGATCACCGACATCCCGGACTGTCCGACGACGCAGGAGGACGGTTCGGAGAAGGTCATCCCGGGCACGCAGCGCACCCGCTTCAACAACAGCCTCGGGCAGGAGGAGCGCACCCCGAGCTGCACCATGCGCACGATCACCGAGCTCACCGGGCTGAAGATGGACCACTTCATGGTGGCCGACTTCAACGCGGTCAAGACGCTGACCAGCGCCGTGGGCGGGGTCGACGTGTGCCTGGCCAAGGACATCAAGGACAAGGACTCCAAGCTCGACCTGCCCAAGGGCGAGCACACGATCGAGGGCGAGGAGGCGCTGGCCTTCGTCCGGACCCGGCACTCCGTGGGCTTCGGCGGTGATCTGAGCCGCATCGAGCTGCAACAGCAGTTCCTGGGCTCGATGATGCGCAAGCTGAAGTCCAACGACACCCTCACCAGCCCGTCGAAAATGATCAAGCTGGCCGAGGCGGGCACCAAGGCGCTGACCGTCGACTCGCAGATCAGCACGATCAAGAAGCTGGCCGATCTCGGGGCGGAACTGGGCAAGTTCGACACGAAGAACCTCACGTTCGCCACCGTGCCCGTCGTCGACAACCCCGCGGAGAAGGTCAAGGCCACGGTGGTCCTGAAGGAGCCGCAGGCCCAGCAGCTGTTCGCGATGGTCCGCGACGACGTGTCGCTGACCGACGTGAAGCAGCAGAAGAAGAAGGAGAAGGCCGCCGAGGCCGCCCGGCTGAAGGGCACCAAGGCCCCGGCCTCCGAGGTCCGGGTCCGGATCCTCAACGGCGGTGCCGTCGCGGGCAGCGCCCAGGAGACCCTCAGCTGGCTACAGGTCCAGGAGGGCGTGACCAAGTCCGAGAACGCGGGCAACGCGGAGCAGCCGCTCGCCAGGACCACGCTGGAGTACGGGCCGGACGAGGCGGACCAGGCCCGCCGGCTCGCCGAGATCATGGGTCTGTCCGGGGCCGCGATGAAGCCGGGCAAGAGCGTGACCAACTCCCAGGGCGTGCCCGCGATGACGCTGACCCTCGGCAAGGACTTCGAGGGTGCGGGCGTGCCCCTCACCACTCCGGCGAAGGTTCCGGAGGACGTTCAGAAGGCCACGGCCGACAAGGTCGAGTGCGCGAAGTGACCTGACCGTCCCGTCCTGCGTCTAACAGGTCGACGGAGCATGCCCGGACGAATCGGCCGGGTGTACATCCGACCGGGCATGTCAGTGGTCCAACCAGTAGCGGGGACGGCCGTGCGCCGGCGGAACACCGGGGGAACCCGTGGTCCGGGCGGGCACGGGTCGCTCGCGATCCGAACACGACGCGGGGCGGACCCGTAGGTCGGCCGTAGGGGTGGGGAGGCAGGGGCATGGCGCAGAGTGACGTGCGCGGAGGCAGCACCCGGCGCGAGTCGGGCGGCGGCCTGGCCCAGGACGAACGTCCGGGGACGGCGGCGTCCGCCGCGGGCGGGGACGCGGGGGGCAGCGACGGCCAGGGCCGTCGGGGGCGCGGCCGGCGGCGCGGCGGCGGGCGCCGGATAGTGCGCTGGTTCGCGATCGTGCTGTCCGTACTGATACTCGGGACGGCCGGCGCCGGATACCTCTACTACCGCCACCTCAACGGCAACATAGACAAGGGCAAACGCAACAGCGGCGAGTCCGACGTCAAGAAGACCGGGCCCAATGCGGCGGGCCAGACCCCGCTGAACATCCTGCTGATCGGTTCGGACAGCCGGAACTCCGCGGAGAACGTCAAACTGGGCGGCAGCAGGGACAACGTCGGCAGCAAGCCCCTGGCGGACGTGCAGATGCTCCTGCACGTCTCGGCGGACCGCGAGAGCGCGTCCGTGGTGAGCATCCCGCGGGACACCCGGGTGGACATCCCCAAGTGCGTCGACCCCGACACCGGGGAGACCTACCCGGCCAAGAACACGATCATCAACGAGACGCTCCAGCGCGGTGGCCCGGGCTGCACCCTGGCCACCTGGCAGAACCTGACCGGCGTGTACATCAACCATTGGATGATGGTCGACTTCGCCGGAGTGGTGGACATGGCGGACGCCATCGGCGGTGTCCCGGTCTGCGTCAACCAGAACGTGTGGGACCGGCCGCTGCCCGGCCAGCGCGGCGGCTCCGGACTGAAGCTGAAGGCCGGCACGCACCAGGTGCAGGGCAAGGAGGCCCTGCAGTGGCTGCGCACCCGCCACGCCTGGGGCAGCGACCCGCTGCGCGCCAAGGCGCAGCACATGTACATGAACGCCATGATCCGGACGCTGAAGGAGCAGAACGTCTTCACCGACACCGGCCGACTGATGGGCCTGGCCGAGGCGGGCACGAAGGCGCTGAAGGTGTCCGAGGAGATCGGCACGGTCAAGGAGCTGTACGACGTCGGCATGCAGCTGAAGTCGGTCCCGACGAACCGCATCACGATGACGACGATGCCGTGGATCGAGGACCCCCTGAACCGCAACCACCTGGTGCCCAAGCCGGAGGACGCCGACAAGATGTGGGCGATGCTCCGCGACGACGTCTCCTTCGACAAGGCCGGAAAGGCCCGCGCGGACGCGGGCTCGGGTCAGTCCCCGGCATCGGCGAAGGCCACGGGGCCGGCCGCCGCGCCGGCCGCGGGGCTGTCGGTCACCGTCGTCAACGGGACGGCGAGCGACGAGCGGCCCGCCGTTGCGCAACGGGCCGCCGCGATCGTGGCGGCGCTCCAGCGGGAGGGCTTCACCCAGGCCGTCGCCGCGAGCCGGCAGGACCCGCACGCCCGCACGCAGGTGACGTACCCGAAGAGCACCGGGGAACAGGGCCGCGCCAACGCGCTGTCGGTGGCGAAGGCGGTCGGCATCCCGAGCAGCCAGGTACGGGCCACGGACGACGTCACCACCACGCTGACGATCGGCAGCGACTGGCGGGAGGGCACGGCCTACCCGAAGCAGAAGGCGCCCGAGGCGGGCGATCTGCCCGACTCCGCGGACGCGTTGAGCGCGGACAAGACGGAGTGCATGGACGTGTACAAGCCCTACCGGTGGTGAACACCTCCGCGGCATGAGAGAGCGGGGCCCGCCGTCCGGGAGGACGGCGGGCCCCGCTTCGTGTCCGGGGGCGGGTCAGCTCGCGGCGGCGTCGGCGCGCACCGCGGGCCGCCGGGAGGCGATGACCTTCTTCGCCAGCGCCCGGGGGCTGGTCAGGAAGCCCCAGCCCCACGACATGTGCATCGTGGCCAGCGCGACGGGGATCTGGAGCCGCGCCTTCAGCGGCAGGCCCTTGCCCGCCGGGACCGAGCCGAGCAGGATCGCCGCGAGGTAGCCGCCGGGCACCACGAAGCCCCACGGCGTCAGCAGGGCGCCCACCAGGAGGCCGGCGCCGATCGCGCACACGGCGGTCGGCGGGGCGAGGTAGCGCAGGTTGATCGAGCCCTCGTGGAAGCGGGCCACCACGTGCCGCCAGCGGCCGTAGTCCTTGTACTGCTTGGCCAGCGCCTTCACGCTCGGCCGCGGCCGGTACGACACCTTCAGCTCGGGCGAGAACCAGACCAGCCCGCCCGCCTCACGGATGCGGAAGTTCAGCTCCCAGTCCTGGGCGCGGATGAACTCCACGTTGTAGCCGCCCTGCTGCTCCAGCGCCTCGCGCCGGAACACACCCAGGTAGACGGTGTCGGCCGGGCCGGCCTGACCACCGGTGTGGAAGGCGGCGTTGCCGACCCCGATCTTCGAGGTCATCGCGGCGGCGACCGCGTGCTCCCAGTCGTTCTCGCCCTCGGCGTGCATGATGCCGCCGACGTTCTGCGCGCCGGTCTCCTCCAGGAGCCGTACGGCGGTCGCGATGTAGTTCGGCGAGAGCATGCCGTGCCCGTCGACGCGGACGACGATCGGATGCCGGGAGGCGTTGATCGCCGCGTTCAGCGCCGCGGGCGTACGGCCGGTGGGGTTGGGGACGGTGTGGACACGCGCGTCTTCGGCCACGAGCTCGGCGGCGATCTCGTCCGTGCGGTCCGTGGACGGACCGAGGGCGATCACGACCTCCATCTCGCCGGCGTACTCCTGCGCGAGGATCGCTTGGACTGCTCCCCGCAGATGCCGCTCCTCGTTGAGGACGGGCATGATCACGGAAACGGCGGGGTGCCGCACGTCGGGATTGGCGTTCATAGGGGGCTCACGTTACCGCGAACGGGGGACACCGTTGCGCGCCGCCGGGGCGGTGGCGCGGGCCGCAGATCGTATCGGCCTACGGTTTCACGGATCCCACGCACGGCCGTCGTCCGGAGGTGCCCCATGCCCACGCCGCCGCGGTCCCCTCGGTCCACCGCCGCTCCCCACCGCCGCCCCCGGCCCCCCGCCCCCCGCCGGGCGCGCAAACCGGCACCACCCGCGCGGCGGCCCCGCTGGGGCATGCGGGCGGTCACCACGCTGTCCGTGGTGGTCCTCGCCTCCGCCGGCATCGGGCACGCCGTGATGACCAGCCTGGACGCGGACATCACCCGGGTCGACCCCTTCAAGGACATGAAGAACCGCCCGCAGGCGGGCCACGGCATGAACATCCTGCTGGTCGGCACCGACGGCCGCGAGAAGATCAGCAAGGAGGAGCGCCAGAAGTACCGGCTGGGCGGCGCCCCCTGCCACTGCACCGACACGATCATGATCGTGCACATCTCCGAGGACCGGGAACGGGCGAGCGTGGTGAGCCTGCCGCGCGACTCGTACGCGGTGACGCCGGGGCACGTCGACCGGGTCTCGGGCAAGCGGCACAACGGGCACCCCGTCAAGCTCAACGCCGCGTACGCCGAGGGCGGGCCGCAGCTGACCGTGCGCACGGTCGAGAGCATGACGAAGGTGAAGATCGACCACTACCTGGAGGTCGACTTCACCAGCTTCATGAAGACGGTTGACGTGGTCGGGGGCGTGCCGATCTGCACCGCGGAACCGCTGAAGGACAGCCACACCGGGCTGAACCTGCCGGCCGGGCGGCACACGCTCGCCGGCGGGCAGGCGCTCCAGTTCGTCCGCGCCCGCCATGTCGACGGGGCGTCCGATCTCGGCCGCATGAAGCGGCAGCAGCGCTTCATGGCGGCTCTCGTGGAACGGCTCACCTCGTCCGGGATCCTCCTCAACCCGATGAAGTTCCGGGACGTGACGCGGGCGGTGCTCGGCTCGGTCCGGGCCGACAAGGGCTTCGGCACGGACGAGATGCTGGACCTGGGCCGCGCCATGCGGAACTTCTCCCCCTCCTCCTCCGAGTTCACGACCGTCCCGATCGGGCGGATGGGGTTCGCCGTGAAGGGCGTCGGCTCCACGCTGAAGTGGGACGCCGAGAAGTCCGAGCGGCTCTTCCACGCCCTGCGCCAGGACCAGCCGCTGTCGGTGCACCGGTCGCGCGGTGCGGCCCGGATCGTCCCGGTCGCCCCGCAGCAGATCCGCGTCCAGGTGGAGAACGGCACCCGCACGGCCGGCCTGGGCCGCCGGGTGGACGCGGCCCTGGCGTCGACGGGCTTCCGCACGACCAAGGCCCCGGTGAACTCCGCCGCCCGTGACGTCAGGCGCACGGTCGTCGCTCACGACCCCCGCTGGGACCGCTCCGCCAAGTCCCTGGCGGCGGCTCTGCCGGGCAGTGAGCTCCGGGCGGTCAAGGGCCTGGGCCCGACGCTGAAGGTGATCGCCGGAGCGGACTTCGAACGCGTGCGGAAGGTGCGGGCCGAGGACCCGGGTCAGGGTGAGTTCGGGGTGGTGCGGGGCGACGAGGTGGCGTGCTCGTAGGGGCGCGTCAGTCCTCGAAGCCCTCGGCCGCCCGCTTCTCCCGCAGGTCCATGATCGCCCGGCGGCGGGCCAGGCGGTGGGTGCGGCGGATCTGGGCCTCCTGGTAGCGGCGCTTGTCGCGCTCGGTCTCCGGGAGGACCTGCGGGACCCGGCGGGGCTTGCCGTCGGCGTCGACCGCGGCGAAGACGAGGTACGCCGAGCCGACCTGCGTGGGCGGGGCGGACTCGTTCCAGCGTTCGGCCAGGACCCGGACGCCGACCTCCATGGACGTCCGGCCGGTCCAGTTCACCTGCGCCTTGACGTGCACCAGGTCACCGACGCGGACCGGCTCCAGGAACGCCATCTCGTCCATGGACGCGGTGACCGCCGGCCCGCCGGAGTGCCGTCCGGCCACGGCTCCCGCCGCGTCGTCGACCAGCTTCATGATCACCCCGCCGTGCACGGTCCCCAGAAGGTTCGTGTCGTTGTGGGTCATGATGTGGCTGAGGGTGGTGCGGGACGCCGAAGTCGGCTTGCCCGGGATATCCGGACTGCCGGAATCCGCAGCTGGGGCCTGGTCTGTCATGGCCTCTACCTTAAGCCGAGGCCGCACGTGGGGGATTTGTGTCAGCTTCGCCACAGCCGTGCTCTGATTTTCCGACGACTCTTGTATGGCGCACTACGGGGACCTGCACACTGGGGCGCATGAATGACTGGCCCGAGGGATTTTCCGGCGACAACCGCGGCAGCCGATACGGACGCGGCAGCTCGAGCGCGCAGCCCGAGAGCGCCCGTGTCATGCGGCAGGTCCGCCGCGGTCCGGCGGCATCACCCGGGCAGGCGGGATACGGCGGCGCCCCGGCGTACGGCGGCGGAGTGCCCCCGCAGCCGTCCTACGTCGACGGCGGCGGCCACGGCCCCGACGGATATGACAGCGGCTACAACACCGGCCAGGTCTACGGCTCCCCCGGCGGCAGGGGCCCCGGCGGCCCGGGGGACGGCCTGTACGAGCCGCGCCCCGCGCCGAACTGGCGCCGCCGCATCAAGGTAACGGCCATCACGCTGGTGACACTGCTGGTCGTGACGAGCGTCGGCACGTACTTCTGGGCCGACTCCAAGCTCAACCGCGAGGTCGACCTGTCGAAGGTCATCGACCGTCCGGAGGCGGGCGAGGGCACGAACTACCTGATCGTCGGCTCCGACAGCCGCAAGGGCATGTCGGCCGAGGAGAAGAAGAAGCTGCACACCGGGTCCGCCGAGGGCAAGCGCACGGACTCGATGATGATCCTGCACACCGGCGGCGGCGCCCCGACCCTGATCTCGCTGCCGCGCGACTCGAACGTCACCATCCCGTCGTTCAAGGGCTCCGACTCCGGCAAGTTCTACCCCTCCACCGGCCGCCAGACGAAGCTGAACGCGGCCTACGCCGAGGACGGGCCCGAGCTGCTGGTCCGCACCGTGGAGGCCAACACGGGCCTGCACATCGACCACTACGTGGAGATCGGCTTCGCCGGCTTCGCGAACATCGTGGACGCGGTCGGCGGTGTCGAGATGAACATCCCGCAGGACATCAAGGACACCAAGTCCGGCGCGGACCTGAAGAAGGGCACGCAGACCCTCGACGGCGAGCAGGCCCTCGCCTTCGTCCGTACCCGCTACGCCCTCAGGGGCTCCGACCTGGACCGCACGAAGAACCAGCAGAAGTTCCTGTCTGCGCTGGCCAACCAGGTCGCCACTCCGGGCACGGTGCTGAACCCGTTCAAGCTGTACCCGACCATGAGCGCCGGCCTGGACACCCTCGTCGTCGACAAGGACATGAGCCTGTTCGACCTGGCGTCCATGTTCTGGGCGATGAAGGGCGTCAGCGGCGGCGAGGGCAAGTCGATGAACATGCCGATCGCGGGCAACAGCCCCAACGGCAACCTCCAGTGGAACACCGCGAAGGTGAAGACCCTGGTGAACGAGCTGAAGAACGACGACCCGGTCACCGTCTCGGGCAACTGAGCGGGCGGGCGGCGCGAAGGGGGCACCCGGGCGGGTGCCCCCTTCGTCGTGAGGCGGTGCTCACATCGAGGCGGCCGACATCGAGCGGCACATCTCGGCGCAGCGGCGACACGCCTCGGCGCAGCGCATCATCTGCGCGTCCTCCGGCATGGACATACACGCCTCGGCGCACATGTCACAGGCCCGGGCGCACATCGCGCACATCTCGGCCATGAGGGGCGAGCGGCGCATCATCATGTCGGCGCACATACGCGTCATCTCGGCACAGTCCATGACCGTGCGCATGATCTGCATCTGGGCCGGGCCGCCCATCTGCAGACAGGAGCTCATGGTCTCCTCGCACACGCTGTGGCAGGTCATGCACGCCTGGACGCAGTCCTGCATCTCCTTGCTCAGCGGGGTGACGGTGGCGGGTTGCTGGGTCATGACGTCCTCCCAGGGGCGGCGGGAGCCGCGGATCGGCGCCCGCTTCTCTCGTCCTACGCCTCCGGCCCCATGAGCACCACAGGGCGGAGCCGCCCGAGTGTGATCCGCTCCGTTTGTGAGGCACGACTCAGCGGGCTCTGCGTGAAAGCCCCGGCAGCGGCAAAAAGGGGTTGCAGGCGCGCCGGGGGCCCGGCGCGGCGAGGGCGGGGCGGCCGGAAACCGTGCAGGGGGGAGACCCAGACATGACACAGCAGATGTACGACGGACCGCGGACCGCGGGTCCGAGGGACCCGGAGGCGCAGAAGCAGCGGCTGCGCAGACGGCTGGAGCGGCTGATCGGCATCGCCGCGACCGAGGGCAACGAGCTGCTGCCGCTGCGGAACGGGGACGAGATCTTCCCCGCGATGCTGGCCGCGATCCGGGCCGCCGAGCACACCGTCGACATGATGACGTTCGTGTACTGGCGCGGCGAGGTCGCCCACGAGTTCGCCGCGGCCCTGGCCGAGCGGGCCCGCGCGGGCGTCCGGGTGCGGCTGCTGCTGGACGGCTTCGGGGCCAAGGAGATAGAGCGGGACCTGCTGGACGCCATGGACGAGGCGGGCGTCGAGGTGGCCTGGTTCCGCAGACCCACGCGCCTGTCACCGATGCGGCAGAACCACCGCTGCCACCGCAAGGTGCTGGTCACGGACGAGCACACGGCGTTCACCGGAGGCGTGGGCATCGCGCAGGAGTGGTGCGGCTCCGCCCGGAATCCGGACGAGTGGCGCGACACCCACGTACAGGTCCGCGGCCCCGCCGTGGACGGCATCGCCGCGGCCTTCGCGCAGAACTGGGCCGAGTGCCACGACGACCTCTACGACGACCACGACCGCTTCACCGCCCAGGCCCAGCCGGGGCGGGCCACGGTCCAGGTCGTACGGGGGTCGGCTTCCTTCGGCTGGCAGGACATGCAGACGGTCCTGCGGGTCCTGATCACCTCGGCGCAGGAACGCCTGCGGCTGGCCACCGCGTACTTCGCCCCCGACACCTACTTCATCGGTCTGCTGGCCGCGGCGGCCCGCCGCGGGGTCCGGGTCGAGATCCTGCTGCCCGGCCCGCACACCGACCAGCGGGCGTGCCTGCTGGCCGGTCGGCAGCATTACCAGACGCTCGTGGACGCCGGTGTGGAGGTGCGGGAGTACCAGCCGACGATGCTCCACACGAAGATCATGACCGTGGACGGGGTCTGCTCCCTCATCGGCTCCACCAACTTCAACCGCCGTTCCCTGGAGCACGACGAGGAGGTCGTCCTGGCCGTCCTGGACGAGGACTTCACGGCGGAGCTCGACGCGGACTTCGAGGCCGACCGGCAGCGGAGCGAGCCGATCGACCCCCGCCGCTGGGAGCGGCGGCCCCTGCCCATGCGCCTCGCCGAGGCCGCGGTGACCCCGATCCGGCGCTTCCTGTGAGCGCGCCGGGGGCCGGACGTCCGGCCCCCGGGAGACGGGGCTACGGCAGGTTGCGCGCCATGACGATGCGCTGAACCTGGTTCGTGCCCTCGTAGATCTGCGTGATCTTGGCGTCGCGCATCATGCGCTCCACCGGGTAGTCGCGGGTGTAGCCGTACCCGCCGAGGAGCTGGACGGCGTCCGTCGTGACCTCCATCGCCACGTCCGAGGCGAAGCACTTGGCGGCGGCGCCCAGGTAGGTGAGGTCGGCGTCGACGCGCTGGGAGGCGGCGGCGGCCTGGTAGGTCAGGGCGCGGGCGGCCGAGATCTTCATGGCCATGTCGGCGAGCATGAACTGGATGCCCTGGAAGTCGGCGATCGGCTTGCCGAACTGCTTGCGCTCCTGGACGTAGCCCTTGGCGTAGTCGAGGGCGCCCTGGGCGATGCCGAGGGCCTGGGCGGCGATGGTGATGCGGGTGTGGTCGAGGGTCTTCATCGCCGTGGCGAAGCCGGTGCCCTCCTCGCCGATCATGCGGTCGGCGGGGATGCGGACGTTGTCGAGGTAGACCTCGCGGGTCGGGGAGCCCTTGATGCCGAGCTTCTTCTCGGGGGCGCCGAAGGAGACGCCCTCGTCGGACTTCTCGACGACGAAGGCGGAGATGCCCTTGGAGCGCTTGGTGGGGTCGGTGACGGCCATCACCGTGTAGTACTCCGACTCACCCGCGTTGGTGATCCAGCGCTTCACGCCGTTGAGGACCCAGAAGTCGCCGTCGCGGACGGCCTTGGTCTTCATGCCGGCGGCGTCGGAGCCGGCGTCCGGCTCGGAGAGGCAGTAGGAGAACATGCCGTCGCCCTTGGCGAGCGGGGTCATGTACTTCTTCTTCAGGTCCTCGGAGCCGGAGAGGATCACCGGCAGGGAGCCCAGCTTGTTCACGGCCGGGATGAGGGAGGAGGAGGCGCAGACCCGGGCGACCTCCTCGATCACTATGACGGTGGCCAGCGCGTCGGCGCCGGAGCCGCCGTACTCCTCGGGTACGTGCACGGCGTGCAGGTCGTTCGCGACCAGCGCCTGGAGGGCCTCGCGGGGGAAGCGGGCCTCCTCGTCCACCGCGGCGGCGTGCGGCGCGATCTTCGCCTCGGCCAGCGAGCGGACGGCGTCACGGAGCATGTCGTGCTCCTCGGACGGGCGGTACAGGTCGAAGTCAGCCGATCCGGCCAAGGTCTCTCACGCTCCAAAACGCTGCGATGCTGACGCTAACTACCGTTAAGTAATCAAAAGTTTATGGGGTCGCCCACCCGAGTGATACGTGAGCTAGGCGACAGCGGAAAAGTTGCCCAGTGAAGCGCGCCGTCATGCCCCGGCTATGCTCGGGCGCGCACCGCATGCCGTAGACCCCTGGAGCACCCATGGCCCTGAAGATCACCGTGATCGGCACCGGTTATCTCGGCGCGACACACGCGGCGGCCATGGCCGAGCTGGGCTTCGAGGTGCTCGCCCTCGACGTCGTGCGCGAGAAGATCGAGAAGCTGGAGCGCGCCGAGGCCCCGATGTACGAGCCGGGCCTGGAGGAGTTGCTGCGCAAGCACGTCGCCGGCATCGACGGCTCCAGCGGCCGGCTGCGCTTCACCCAGGACTGGGCCGAGGTCGGCGCCTTCGGCGATGTGCACTTCGTCTGTGTGAACACCCCGCAGCGGCACGGCGAGTACGCCTGCGACATGAGCTACGTCGACTCCGCGATCGCCTCGCTGGCGCCGCATCTGCACGGTCCGGCACTGGTCGTCGGCAAGTCGACCGTGCCGGTCGGCTCCGCGGACCGCCTCGCGTCCTACCTGGCCGCGCACGCGCCCGCCGGTGAGGACGCCGAGCTGGCGTGGAACCCGGAGTTCCTGCGCGAGGGCTTCGCCGTCGACGACACGCTGCACCCCGACCGTCTCGTGGTGGGCGTGCGCAGCGAGCGGGCCGAGAAGCTGCTGCGGGAGGTGTACGCCACGCCGATCGCCGAGGGCTCGCCGTTCGTGGTCACGGACTTCCCGACCTCGGAGCTGGTGAAGACCTCCGCGAACTCCTTCCTCGCCACGAAGATCTCGTTCATCAACGCGATGGCGGAGGTGTGCGAGGCCGCGGGCGGTGACGTCGCGAAACTGGCGGAGGCCATCGGCTACGACGACCGGATCGGGAAGAAGTTCCTGAGGGCCGGGATCGGCTTCGGCGGCGGGTGTCTGCCGAAGGACATCCGGGCGTTCATGGCGCGCGCCGGCGAGCTGGGCGCGGACCAGGCGCTGACCTTCCTGCGGGAGATCGACTCGATCAACATGCGCCAGCGCGGGCAGATGGTGGAGCTGGCCCGGCAGGCGCTGGGCGGCGGGCCGTTCCTGGGCAAGCGCGTGGCGGTACTGGGCGCGACGTTCAAGCCCGACTCGGACGACGTGCGGGACTCCCCCGCGCTGAACGTCGCCGGGCAGATCCACCTCCAGGGCGGCCAGGTCACCGTGTACGACCCGAAGGGCATGGACAACGCCCGCGGGGTGTTCCCGACCCTCGGCTACGCCGACTCGGCACTGGAGGCCGTGCGCGGCGCCGACATCGTGCTGCATCTGACGGAGTGGCGGGAGTTCCGCGAGCTGGACGCCGAGGCGCTCGGCGAGGTCGCGGCGGTCCGCCTCATCCTGGACGGTCGCAACGCCCTGGACCCGGCGCTGTGGCGCAAGGCCGGCTGGACGTACCGGGCGATGGGGCGTCCGAAGGCCTGAGGGCGCGAGCGGACGCGGAGACAGGTGACGCCGGTTCGGCCGAGGCTCAGTCGGCCGAACCGGCGCCTTCGTGCATTCTGCACCACCCGGCAGTGCGGCGGGGCCGCTATCCCTCTGCCTCCTTGGCCCGGTAGCGGCGCATCTTGGCGCGGGCTCCGCAGACCTGCATGGAGCACCAGCGGCCGCGGCCTGCCGGGCTGCGGTCGTAGTACGCCCAGTGGCAGTCGGCGGCCTCGCAGGCCTTGAGGCGGATCCAGGTGCCGGCGACCAGGGCCTCCGCGACGGCGGCGGCCACACGCGCGTGCAGGGAACGGTCGTCGGCGGGGGTGAGGGCGGCCGAGCCGTCCACCGCGTCGACCGTGACGAGGAGCGGGGCTTCGGCCAGAAGCGTGCCGAGGGGGATGACCTCGCGGTGCGGCACGTGGCCGGCGTGGGCGAGGAGGGTCGCGCGCAGGGATTCGCGCAGGGCGCGGGCCCGCTCCGTCCCGTCCGCGGTGACGCCGAGGCGCGCGCGGCCCTCGGGGGTGTCCAGCGCGTCGGCGCCGGACTCGATGTCCAGCGTGTTCACCAGGGCCTCGACCAAGGCCAGGCCGCCGGGCGCGGGCGATCTCTCCGTCATGGCTGGACCGTACCTCTCGCGATTCCCCTTGCGATGTTACCGCCCATGGGGGAGCATGCAGTAACGGTTACTGGTTGCCCGCCTTTGCGGGTAACGGCGGCTTCAAGGAGGAAGTCATGACTCTCGCCAAGCTGGGCGTCGTCGTCCTGGACTGTCCCGACCCGCGCGCGCTGGCCGGTTTCTACGCGGAGGTGCTGGGCGGCACGCCGACGGTGGAGAGCGACGGGGAGGAGGAGTGGGTCGACCTGAAGGTGCCGGGCGGTACACCGCTGGCCTTCCAGGCATCCCCCGCGTACGTGCCTCCGACGTGGCCGTCTCCCGACGGCGCGCAGCAGTTCCACCTCGACCTCGTGGTGGACGACCTGGACGCGGCCGAGAAGGGCGTGCTGGCCCTCGGGGCGAAGCCGCTGGACGCCGAGGACCGGGAGCGGACCTTCCGGGTTTACGCCGACCCGGCCGGGCACCCGTTCTGCCTCTGCGCCTGCTGACCCCGGAGGCCCCATGTCCGCCGTGGCACGTTTCCGTTCCGTCGTCGTCGACTGCCCCGACCCCCGTGCGCTGGCCCGCTTCTACGCGCAGGTCGTCGGCGGTACGCCGGAGCAGGAGGACGACGACCCCGACTGGCTTGTGCTGCGCGTTCCCGGCGGGCCCCGGCTCGCCTTCCAGCGCTCTCCCGGCCACACCCCGCCGGAGTGGCCGCGGGAGGACCGCAACGCCCAGCAGTTCCACCTCGACTTCGACGCCGGGTCCACCTGGGACGAGATCGACGCGGCCGAGGAGCGGGTGCTGGCGCTGGGCGCGCGGGTGCTGGACAAGGAGGACGACGTGAAGAAGGACTTCCGCGTCTACGCCGACCCGGCGGGGCACCCGTTCTGCCTGTGCCGGATCGAGTCCGGCTGATCACAAGCCGCTCAGGCGTCCAGCTCCGAGATCGTCGCCGTCGACGGTTCGCGGCGCTGCTGTGCGGCGCGGGCCGTGAAGTCGGCGCCGCGCAGCACGCGCTGCACGTTGCCCCAGGTCAGCAGGGCCACATCGGCTTCCTCCCAGCCGCGTCGCAGCAGCTCGGCGATCAGCCGCGGATAGCAGGAGGTGTCACCCAGCTCCTGCGGGTGGGCGGCCCCGGAGTCGTAGGTGCCGGACAGCCCGACGCACTGCGCCCCTGCCACGGCGCGGATGTGGTCGAGATGGTCGGCGACATCGCGGACGGTCGGGCCGGTCTGCTCGGCGGTCAGCGGCACCAGACACAGCCCCTTGGCCGCGCCCAGCTCCGCCAGCAGGTCGTCGGGGAGGTTGGCCGGGTGGGGGCGCAGGGTGCGGGCGGCCGAGCGGCTGCACAGCACGGGCGCCCGGGACAGGCTCAGGACACGGCGCAGGGTCTGGGCGGAGGCGCCGGAGAGGTCCGCGATCACGCCGAGGCGGTTCATCTCACGCACGACCTCCTCACCGAACCGGGTCAGGCCGGCCTCGCTCGCCCAGGACACCCCGGTCAGCGTGAGGACGCGCAGGCCGAGCAGGTGCAGCTGGCGCAGGATGCCGAGCGAGTCGCCCAGGGCAGGGGCCCCGGCGGGGCCCAGGAGCACGGCCACACGGCCGCAGTTGCGGGCGTCCGCGACCTGCCCGGCCGTGCAGGCCGGCCGCAGGCCCTCCTCACAGGTCCGGACGACGGTCTTGGCCAGGTCCAGCTGCTCCAGCGTGGCGCCGACGGCCCGGTCGCCGTCGAGGCCCTCGGGCAGGTGCAACGACCAGAAGAGGGCGCCCACATGGCCGCTGCGCAGCCGGGGCACATCCGTGTCGACGGTGCTCTCGCCGTCCTCCAGGTCGTACCAGGACAGGCGCTTGAGCGCCCAGGGCAGTCCGTTGTAGCCGTCGGCGACGGGGTGTGCGGTGAGGATGGCGCGGGCCCGGGTCATGGGCGCGTCGTCCGGGTCGGAGACGGGCTCGTAGGACTCCGCCGTGACGATGCCCTCGTCCGGGTACGGTTCGGCCAGCTCGTCGAACTCGCCGGCGGCCGCGGCGGTGGGGCGCAGGTCGTCCTGGAGGTCTGCCATGGCGGCTCCGTACGGTCGTTCGTGAGGTACGGTCACCGTCGCACGGCGCGGGGAGCGGTTCCTGGTGGGCGGGGCGTTCGGAGTACGGCTCCGGTCCGGCGCGCGGGTGCCCTCAGGGCAGCCGGGCCGCCTCGATGACCTCGTCCAGGGTGTCCCGGGAGCGCAGCAGGTCGTCGATCATCCGGTCGATGCGGGCGCGCTCGGCGGTGAGTTCCGCGACCAGCTTCGGCGTGGCGGCGGCGGAGGGGCCGCCGTCGGTGTCCCGCATGCAGGGCAGCAGCCGGCCGATCTTCTCGCTGCACAGTCCCGCCGCGAACAGCTCCTGGATCCGGATGACCCGGTCCACGGCCGCCTCCGGGTACTCCCGGTGCCCGCCCGGGGTCCGCTCGGCGTAGAGCATGCCCTGCTTCTCGTAGTAGCGCAGCGACCGCTCGCTCACGCCGGTGCGCCGGGCCAGTTCACCGATCCGCACGTGGCACCCCCGGACTTGAATCTGACATTGGTGTCAGGTTCTAGCGTACCGGCATGACGCATTCGACAGCACTCTTCGCACCGGCCCGGCTCGGCGCCCTGGACCTGCCCAACCGTCTGGTGATGGCACCGCTCACCCGTAACCGGGCCGAGGCCGACGGCACCCCGACCCCGCTCATGGCCGAGTACTACGCGCAGCGCGCCTCGGCCGGGCTGATCATCGCCGAGGCCGCCACACCGAACGCGGTCGGGCAGACGTACCCGAACATCACCGCCGTCCACAGCCCGGCACACGTGACCGGCTGGCGGCGGGTGACGGACGCGGTACGGGACGCGGGCGGCCGGATGTTCCTGCAACTCCAGCACGGCGGCCGGGTCGGCCACCCCGCGACCAGCGGTCTCACCCCGGTCGCCCCCTCGCCCGTCGCGCTGCCGGAGACGATCTTCACGCCGGAGGGGCACCGGCCGGCCGTCGTGCCCAGGGAGATGACCGCCGAGGACATCCGCACCACCGTCGCGGACTTCGCGAAGGCCGCCCGCAACGCACGGGACGCCGGGTTCGAGGGAGTGGAGGTGCACTCCGCCAACGGCCATCTGCTGCACCAGTTCCTGGCCCGCAACACCAACCTCCGCACCGACGGCTACGGCGGTTCGCCCGCCGCCCGGATCCGGTTCACGTCCGAGGTGACCGAGGCCGTGGCCGCCGAGATCGGCGCCGAACGGGTGGGACTCAGGGTCTCCCCCGGGAACACCGTCAACGGCATCGCGGAGGGCGAGACGGACGAGCTCTACCCGGCGCTCGCCGAACGGCTCGGCGGACTCGGGCTCTCCTATCTGCACCTGGGGTACGCCGACCCGGAGACCACGGTGTTCCGGACGGTGCGCGCCGCATGGCCCGGCGTGATCGTCGCCAACCCGGTACTGGACGAGGTCTCCACCGCGTCCGTGCACCGGGCGTCGGAGGCGCTGCTGGCCGCCGGGGCCGACCTGATCGCCCTCGGCAGGCCCTTCCTGGCCAACCCCGACCTGGTGACCCGGCTGCGGCTCGGAGCGCCGCTCAACGAGCCGCGCGACCGGTACTTCATGTACGTCGGCGGGGCGGCCGGCTACACCGACTACCCCGCCCTCGACGATCAGCCGGCGGGCGCGTCCAGCGACTCGATCGTGGCGTTGGACGGCGGCCGCGTCGCCTGAAGCCCCCGGGCCACGTCCTGGGCGGCGTCCAGGACCCGGACCGCGTTCTTCCAGGTCAGCTTGGCCAGGTCGGCCTTGGACCAGCCGCGGTCGAGCAGTTCCGCGAGGAGGTTCGGGTAGCCGGCGACGTCGGCGAGACCCTCGGGGGTGAAGGCGGTGCCGTCGTAGTCGCCGCCGATGCCGATGTGGTCGATGCCGGCCGCCTCGCGCATGTGGTCCAGGTGGTCGGCGACCGTCGCCACCGTCGCGACCGGCCGCGGGTGCCGCTCCTCGAAGGCGCGGTGGACCTTCATGGCTTCCGCGGTGGTGTCGAGGTGGTGGAAGCCGTGGGCGCGCATGTTCTCGTCCGCCGCGGCCGTCCAGTCGACCGCCGCCTGGAGCACGAACTTCGGTACGAACGTCACCATCGCCATGCCGCCGTTGGCGGGCAGCCGTTCCAGGACGTCGTCCGGGACGTTGCGCGGGTGGTCGCACACGGCCCGTGCGGAGGAGTGGGAGAAGATCACCGGGGCCGAGCTCGCGTCGAGCGCGTCCCGCATGGTCGTCGCCGCCACGTGCGAGAGGTCGACGAGCATGCCGAGCCGGTTCATCTCCCGGACGACCTCGCGGCCGAACGCGGTGAGACCGCCGGCCTTCGGCTCGTCGGTCGCGGAGTCCGCCCAGTCCACGTTGTCGTTGTGGGTGAGGGTCATGTACCGCACACCGAGGCCGTACAGACCGCGCAGGGTGCCCAGGGAATTGGCGATGGAGTGGCCGCCCTCCGCCCCCATGAGCGAGGCGATGCGGCCCTCCCCACGCGCGGCCTCCATGTCGGCGGCGGTGAGCGCGGGGCGCAGGTCGCCGGGGTGGCGGGCCATCAACTGGCGTACGCAGTCGATCTGTTCGAGCGTGGCGGCGACCGGGTCGGGCGCATCCGTGCGGACGTACACCGACCAGTACTGCGCGCCGACCCCGCCCGCGCGCAGCCGGGGGATGTCGGTGTGCAGGTGGGCGCTCTGGTCGGCGGCGATGTCCCGCGCGTCGAGGTCGTAGCGGACCTGCGCGCGCAGCGCCCAGGGCAGGTCGTTGTGGCCGTCGACGACCGGGAACTCGCCGAGGAGTTCCCGGGCCGCCTCCAGGGAGGTCATCGTCGTCACTTCCCGGCGCCGAAGCCGAACCCGGCCGCGCCCTCGACCTTGGAGCGCAGGCGCTTGCCCTTCTCGGTGGCCTGGTCGTTGAGCTCCTGCTGGAACTCGCGCATGCGGGAGCGCAGTTCCTCGTCGTGCGCGGCGAGGATGCGGGCCGCGAGCAGACCGGCGTTGCGGGCCCCGGCGACGGAGACGGTGGCGACGGGGACACCGGCCGGCATCTGCACGATGGACAGGAGGCTGTCCATG
Organism: Streptomyces sp. NPDC029044; assembly: GCF_040637495.1. Lineage (NCBI taxonomy): Bacteria > Bacillati > Actinomycetota > Actinomycetes > Kitasatosporales > Streptomycetaceae > Streptomyces > Streptomyces sp. NPDC029044. Next base: position 6,188 of record NZ_JBEZWN010000051.1, on the reverse strand, counting down.
CCGTCGAGGTACTTCAGCGGCACGGGCACACCGATGACGGGCAGCGGGGTCACGGAGGCGAGCATGCCGGGCAGGTGGGCGGCGCCACCCGCCCCGGCGATGATCACCTTGAGCCCGCGGGCGTCGGCCTGCTCGCCGTAGGCGACCATCTCGCGCGGCATGCGGTGCGCGGAGACGACGTCGACCTCGTAGGCGATCTCGAACTCGTCGAGGGCCTTGGCGGCGGCCTCCATGACGGGCCAGTCGGAGTCCGACCCCATGACGATGCCAACAACAGGGCTCATTCGGTGATGGTGCCTCTCAGGTAGCCGGCAGCGTGACGGGCGCGCTCCAGCACGTCGTCGAGGTCGTCGCCGTAGGTGTTGACGTGGCCGACCTTGCGGCCGGGCTTCACGTCCTTGCCGTACATGTGGATCTTGAGCTGGGGATCGCGGGCCATGCAGTGCAGGTACGCGGAGTACATGTCCGGGTAGTCGCCGCCGAGGACGTTGACCATGACCGTCCACCCGGCGCGCGGTCGCGGGTCGCCGAGGGGCAGGTCCAGGACCGCGCGGACGTGGTTGGCGAACTGGCTGGTGACGGCGCCGTCCATCGACCAGTGGCCGGAGTTGTGCGGGCGCATCGCTAGCTCGTTGACGAGGATCCGGCCGTCGCGGGTCTGGAACAGCTCGACGGCGAGGTGCCCGACGACGCCGAGTTCCTTGGCGATGTTCAGGGCCATCTCCGAGGCCCGGACGGCGAGACCCTCGTCGAGGTCGGGCGCCGGGGCGATGACCGTGTCGCAGACGCCGCCCACCTGGCGGGACTCCACGACCGGGTAGGCGACGGCCTGGCCGTGCGGGGAGCGGACGACGTTGGCGGCGAGCTCGCGCAGGAAGTCGACCTTCTCCTCGGCGAGCACCGGGACTCCGGCCTTGAACGGGTCGGCGGCCTCCTCTACGGAGTCGACGACCCACACGCCCTTGCCGTCGTAGCCGCCGCGGACGGTCTTGAGGACGACCGGGAATCCCTCGCCCTCGGCCGCGAAGGCGGCCACGTCCTGCGGATCGGAGACGATCCGGTGCCGGGGGCAGGGGACGCCGATCGCGTCGAGCTTCGCGCGCATCACCCCCTTGTCCTGGGCGTGCACGAGCGCGTCGGGGCCGGGGCGCACGGGGATGCCGTCCGCCTCCAGGGCCCGGAGGTGCTCGGTGGGCACGTGTTCGTGATCGAAGGTGATCACATCGCACCCACGGGCGAACTCGCGCAGCGTGTCGAGGTCGCGATAGTCGCCGATGACGACATCGCTCACGACCTGCGCAGCGGAGTCCTGCGGGGTGTCACTGAGAAGCTTGAACCTGATGCCCAGCGGGATGCCCGCCTCGTGTGTCATACGAGCGAGCTGGCCACCGCCGACCATGCCGACTACCGGGAACGTCACTCCCCCAGGGTAATGGCCGAGCCGGAGTGGCCGGTTTCCCGCCCTCCCCCACCCCGTCCGGACCATCTCCGGCCGTCCACGGGCATCCACAGGAAGATCGCGCGGGAGGGTGGTTAGCATGGCTGGGTTGACGCCGACACACGGACGGGGGCCTGCACGGCCATGGGACATGGTGCCTCTCGGCTCCGGCGGCTCGTTCACGAGGTCGCCAAGTTCGGCGCGGTGGGCGGTGCCGGGGTGCTGGTCAACCTCGTCGTCTTCAACCTGGTGCGGCACACCACCGACCTCCAGGTGGTGCGCGCGAGCGTCATCGCGACCGTCGTCGCGATCGTCTTCAACTACATCGGCTTCCGTTACTTCACGTACCGCGACCGCGACAAGAGCCGCCGCACCCGTGAGATGACCCTGTTCCTGCTGTTCAGCGCGATCGGCCTGGTCATCGAGAACGGCGTCCTGTACGCGGCCACGTACGGCTTCGGCTGGAACACCCCGCTCCAGAACAACGTCTTCAAGTTCCTCGGCATCGGCGTCGCGACCCTGTTCCGCTTCTGGTCCTACCGCTCCTGGGTCTTCCGCGCGCTGCCCGCCCGGGAGACACCGGCGGCGACGGGCCCGGCCCCGGTCCCGCAGAACGACCCGGCCGGCCCTCGCAAGGCGAGGCAGCAGGTCCCCTAGCCCCGGCCGCCTAGCGGACCATCGGCTCGTCGTCCTGGGGCTTGGACAGGGCCGTGCGGGACAGGAAGAGGCCGAAGACCGGGGGCTTGGTCTGGAGCATCTCCAGGCGGCCGCCGTCGGCCTCCGCCAGGTCACGGGCCACCGCCAGGCCGATGCCCGTGGAGTTGCGGCCGCTGATCGCCCGTTCGAAGATGCGGGCGCCGAGGTCGGCGGGGACGCCGGGGCCCTCGTCCGTGACCTCGATGACCGCCTGGTTGCCGATGACGCGGGTGCGCAGGGCGACCGTGCCGCCGCCGTGCATGAGGGAGTTCTCGATCAGCGCGGCCAGGACCTGCGCGACCGCGCCGGGCGTGCCCACGGCGCGCAGGTGCCGTTTGCCGGAGCTGACGATCGCCCGCCCCGCGCTGCGGTACGCCGGGCGCCACTCGGCGAGCTGCTGCTGGATGACCTCGTCGAGGTCGAAGGAGACGGCGGAGCCGGTGCGCGGGTCGCGGGAGTTCGTCAGCAGCCGCTCCACGACGTCCGTCAGCCGCTCGACCTGCGTCAGCGCGATCGTCGCCTCCTCCTTCACCGTGTCCGGGTCGTCGGTGAGGGTGATCTCCTCCAGCCGCATCGACAGCGCCGTGAGCGGGGTGCGCAGCTGGTGGGAGGCGTCCGCGGCAAGCCGGCGTTCGGCGGTCAGCATGCGGGCGATGCGCTCGGCGGAGCCGTCCAGCACGTCGGCCACCCGGTCCAGCTCGGGCACCCCGTACCGCTTGTGCCGGGGGCGCGGATCACCCGAGCCGAGTCGCTCGGCGGTCTCCGCGAGGTCGGTCAGCGGCGACGCCAGCCGGTTCGCCTGGCGGACCGCCAGCAGCACCGCGGCGATCACCGCGAGCAGCGCCACCAGCGCGATGATCAGCAGCGTCCGGCCGACCTCCCGGGTCACCGAGGAGCGCGGCTCCTGGACGGTGACCGTCTCGCCCTCCTCACCGGGCGCGGTCGCGCTGATGACGTCGCCGGCGGGCTTCGTGCCGACCTCGATCGGCGCCTCACCGGGGAGGCGGATCACCGCGTAGTAGTGGTCCTGGGTGACCTGCTCGCGCAGCACGTCCGCGTCGACCTGCTGCGCCCCGAAGAGCCGGCTGTCGACGATGCTGGCCAGCCGCACCGCCTCGGACTCCACCCGCTCCTGGGCGCTGTTGCTGATCGTCCGGGTCTCGACGATGACGAGCGAGACGCCGAAGACGGCGATCACGACGAGCACCACGGCGAGCGTGGACTGGATCAGTCGGCGGCGCATGTCCTGTTACCCGATCGCCCGTGCCTCGCCCCGCGGCTCAGCTCTTCTCGAAACGGAAACCCACACCGCGCACGGTGGCGATGTAGCGGGGGTTGGCCGCGTCGTCGCCGAGCTTCTTGCGCAGCCAGGAGATGTGCATGTCCAGGGTCTTGGTCGACGACCACCAGGTGGTGTCCCAGACCTCCCGCATCAGCTGGTCGCGGGTGACGACCCGGCCCGCGTCGCGCACCAGCACCCGCAGCAGGTCGAACTCCTTCGCGGTGAGCTGGAGCTCGTCCTCGCCCATCCAGGCGCGGTGGGACTCGACGTCGATGCGCACGCCGTGCGTGGCGGGCGGCTGCTGCGGCTCGCTGGCGCCGCGCCGGAGCAGGGCCCGCACGCGCGCGAGCAGCTCGGCGAGCCGGAACGGCTTGGTGACGTAGTCGTCGGCGCCCGCGTCGAGCCCGACGACGGTGTCCACCTCGTCGGCACGCGCGGTCAGGATGAGGATCGGGATGGCGTGGCCTTCGCCCCGCAGGCGGCGGGCCACCTCCAGACCGTCCATGCCGGGCAGGCCGAGGTCGAGCACGACCAGGTCGATGCCGCCCTGCAGTCCGGCGTCGAGAGCGGTGGGTCCGTCCTCGCGGACCTCGACCTCGTAGCCCTCCCGGCGCAGAGCGCGGGCCAGCGGCTCCGAGATGGACGCATCGTCCTCGGCGAGCAGTACACGGGTCATGAGGTGATGGTAGACCTGCGACGCCCTGAGCTGGGGTGTGACCGGAAGCCTTGATTCTTACCGTTGGCATACCCGTTTCTTACGTTGTCGGGGTAAGCCTACGGACCTCTGTCCTTGAGGTGCGATTTCAGTAAGGACCTTGGATTCGGTGTGTACGGTTCCCCCTGCACCTGTGATCCGAGTCTCAAGTCCTTCCATATGCGGCAGTGTCCTGCCGTATGGTGAATCGACGCCTGTAGCACCACGGCGACCTTCGGAGGCCAAGTGCCCTGAAGGTCTCTTTTGTGTGCGGGCCGGTTCCCGCCGGCCCCCGAGAGAAACGACCTGTGGCCGGGCCTCCTCGTGCGGCGACGCGCGTAGAGGCGTGGATCCCGGTGGCGACCGCCCACCGCTCCGTGGACCCGGAGCGGACCCCCGTAGGCGTCGGGCGGACGGCCGTACCCACCGGTGCCGGCAGCCCCCCACCGGGCGCACCACCGCTGTCGCGGGGCGCGTCCCGAGCAGCAAGGAACGACCATGGCGTCCAGCCTGACGAAGGACTCGGCCCGACCGGGCACCCCCGGTTCCGAGAAGACCTTCTTCGGCCACCCCCGCGGACTGGCCACTCTGTTCATGACCGAGATGTGGGAGCGTTTCTCCTACTACGGCATGAGGGCCCTGCTCCCGCTGTACCTGGTCGCCCCGGGTGGCCTGCACCTCAGCGCGGGCACGGCGACGGCGATCTACGCCGTGTACCTGTCGCTGGTGTACCTGCTCACTCTGCCCGGCGGCTGGTTCGCCGACCGGGTGCTCGGCCCCCGCAAGACGGTCGCCGTCGCGGGTGTGGTCATCATGCTCGGCCACCTGTGCCTGGCGCTGCCCGCCGCCGCGAGCTTCTACGTCGGCCTGGGCCTGGTCGCCATCGGTTCCGGCCTGCTGAAGGCCAACATCTCCACGATGGTCGGCCACCTCTACGACGGTCCGGAGGACCCGCGCCGCGACGGTGGCTTCACGGTCTTCTACATCGGCATCAACCTCGGCGCCTTCATCGCGCCGCTGGTCATCGGCACCGTCGGTGAGAACGTCAACTGGCACCTGGGCTTCGCCCTGGCCGCGCTCGGCATGGCGCTGGGCCTCGTGCAGTTCCTGCTCGGCAGCCGCCACCTGGACGCGAAGAGCAGCGTGGTCCCGACCCCGCTGACGCCCGCCGAGAAGGCGTCCACCCTGCGCAAGGGCCTGATCTGGCTGGCCGTCGCGGTGGTCTTCTACGGCCTGGTCGGCGGTACCGGCCACTTCACCCTGAACTGGGCGCTCATCCCGCTGACGCTGCTCGGCCTGATCGTGCCGATCCTGGTCATCACCCGCATCCTGCGCGACAAGGACCTGGACTCCGGCGAGCGCTCGAAGGTGTCGGCCTACATCTGGTTCTTCGTCGCCGCCGCCGTGTTCTGGATGATCTACGACCAGGGCGGCTCGACCCTGTCGCTGTTCGCCGAGAAGAGCGCCGACAACACGATCTTCGGCTGGGAGTTCCCGGTCTCCTGGTACCAGTCGGTCAACCCGGTCCTGATCATGGCGCTGGCGCCCGTCTTCGCCTGGCTGTGGCTGTGGCTGAACCGGCGCGGCAAGGAGCCGAGCACCATCGTGAAGTTCGCCTCCGGCCTGGTGCTGGTGGGTGCGTCCTTCTTCCTGTTCCTCGCCCCGCTGTCGATCGCGGAGGGTGGCCACAAGGCCGCGGCGATGTGGCTGGTCGCGATCTACTTCGTGCAGACCGTCGGTGAGCTGACCCTGTCGCCGGTGGGCCTGTCCGTGACGACGAAGATGGCGCCGGCGAAGTACGCCTCGCAGATGATGGGCGTCTGGTTCCTGGCGGTCACCGCGGGCGACTCCGTCACCGCGCTGCTGTCGAACCCGGCCGTCGGCGGGGTCAACCTCGACAGGACGGGCTTCGTGGCGCTGGAGGCGGCGCTCGCCGTGGTCGCGGGCTTCGCGGTGTACATGTACCGCAAGAAGGTCAAGGCCATGATGGGCGACGTCCGCTGACACCGGTCACCGGATTGCTACGAAGGGCCGCCGCACCCCCGGGGGCGGGGGCCCGTCGGATCAAACCCGTGGCC
>NZ_JBEZWN010000050.1:26045-54893 GCF_040637495.1 Streptomyces sp. NPDC029044 | reverse complement strand
CCGGTGACCGGATGCGGCGCCCCTACTGGGCCATCTCGTAGGTGCCGGACAGCGCCTCGACCCGCTGCCAGACACGCTCCGTGCGCGCCTCGTCGACGACCGGCCGCCGGACCGAGGCCAGCGCCCACTCCTGCTGCTGCTCCGTCGCCGAGTCCTTGCCGTGCAGTTCGACGGCGTGCCCGGAGAAGTCCCGTACGAGGACGGCGAAGAGTTCGTCGAGTACGTCCTCGTCGAGTCCGGTCAGCGCGGCCTGCTCCAGGACGAGCTGCCCGTGCACGACGAGTGCGAAGAGCTGGCCTATCGACAGGACGAGGTCGAGGTCGCGGCTCTGCTCCGCGTCGGGGGCGGCGGTGGCGACGAACTCACAGAGTGCGTCGGCCTGTTCGCGCAGACGGGCGACGTTGGGCAGGTGCGCGTACGCCTCGAAGGCCGGGCGCCAGTCGTGGAAGCGCACCGAGCCCAGGCCTCGCGCCGGTCCCTGCCGGAACAGGAAGTCGTCGTCGGCCGCGTCGAGACGGGTCGGCACACTCGGGTACTCGGCCGGGTCGAGGAGATGGTTGCGCATGAACTTCAGGATCAGCGCCAGGTTGACGTGGACCGTGCCCTCCAGTTTGGGCAGGCCGCGAATCTCCACGGCCGCCTGGCTGAAGTAGTTGTCCTTCTCGAAGCCCTTGGCGGCGATGACGTCCCACATCAGGTCGATGACCTTCTCGCCCTCCGTGGTCACCTTCATCTTCGTCATCGGGTTGAAGAGCAGGTAGCGGCGGTCGTCCGGACCGGCGGAGCGGAAGTAGTCGACAGCGCGGTCGCTGAACAGCTTCATGCCGACGAGCCTGACGTACGCGTCGGTCAGCTCGCGCCGCACGTGCGGGAAGGCGGTGACGGGGCGGCCGTAGAGGACGCGGTTGCCGGCGTGGGTGACGGCCTCGTACATCGCGTGTTCGCAGATGCCGATCGAGGCGGTGCACAGGTTGAACTTGCCGACGTTGACCGTGTTGAGGGCGGCGTCGAAGGCCGCGCGGCCGGTGTGCAGGACGTCGTCGGACGTTACGGGGTAGTCCTCCAGGCGGAACTCGCTGACGAACTTGGACGAGTCGACGACGTTCTTGACCAGGTGGTAGGCCGGATGGCGGCTGTCGGCGGCGAAGAACACATAGCCGTCGGGGCCCTCGATGTCGGTACGGCGGCCGAAGACGGAGACGAGTCCGGCGGCGTTGCCGTTGCCGATGTAGTACTTGGAGCCGGTGGCGCGGAAGCCGCCGTCGCCGTCGGGCTGGAGCAGCATGTCGGTGGAGTAGATGTCGGCGCCGTGGGCCTTCTCGGACAGGCCGAACGCGAACACCTCTCCCTGCGCGAGGAGTTCCGCCGCGCGGGCGCGGGCGGCGGCGTTGTCGCTCTGCCAGACCGGGCCGAGGCCGAGGATGGTGACCTGCCAGGCGTACCAGTAGTCCAGGCCGTAGAAGCCGAGGATCTCGTTGAGCGCGGCGATACGGGCGGTGTCCCACCGCTTGTCCGGCTCTCCCTCCCCGGCGCTGGACGACGGTGTCAGGAAGGTGGCGAACAGGCCCTCCTTCGCGGCGAAGGCGAGGAAGTCACCCAGCCAAGCGCGGGTCCGGTAGTCCTCGATGAGCTGCCGCTTCCCGCGCTCCTCGAACCAGTCGACGGTGGCACGCAGCAAGCGGCGTGTCTCGGGGTCGAAGTGCGCGGGGTCGTAGGTGCGCGGGTTGAAGAGCAGTTGGTCAGCCATGGTGAGGAACCCAATCGGTCGGTGACGGGTGGCAATCGAGAGGTATGGCGGCCGAAGCGGTGGAGCAGTTGCGCCCGGTGCAGTGGAGCGCGGTCAGTGGCCCGGGCCGAAGCGGGCCAGCGTGGCGAGCACGTCGTCCAGCCAGCCGATCATCATCCGCTCGTACGCGATGCCGCCGCGCAGTACGACGTGCTGGAGCTCCCGCTCCGCGTCCGGCGGCGCTTCCGGAAGGGCGACGCCCGCCGCGGCCCCCGTGAAGTCCCGCTCCTCGCCCGCCAGATAGTGCTCCAGCCGGTCCCGGTGCGCCTGCCGGTGCCGCTCCACCTCGCGGATCAGGGCGGCCGGGTCGTCGAAGGCCGCGCCCCGGATCTTCACCGCCAGGTCGTGGCGGACGCTCTCCGGCTCGATCGGATCGTGCAGCCACGAGGACAGCGCGGCCCGGCCGAGATCGGCGACGGAGTACTCCTTCTTGTCCGGCCGTCGCTGCTGCGGGACGTCCCGGGCTTCGACCCAGCCGTCGTTCTCCATGCGCTTCAGCACGCGGTAGATCTGCTGGTGGGTCGCGGTCCAGAAGTACCCGATGGACCGATCGAAACGCCGGGCCAGCTCATAGCCGGATCCCGGCTTCTCCAAGAGCGACACCAGGATCGCGTGTTCGAGCGCCATGACGACGATCGTGCTATGCAACTTGTTGCATAGCAAGCCCGACCCAGGCCGATGCGACACGGCTCACGCCCGCACCTGCTCCTGGTCACTGCCGGCCGGGCAGCGCCTGCTCGAACCAGACGACCTTGCCCGTGCTCACCCTGGTCGCCCCCCAGCGCTCCGCCAGCTGATCGACCAGGAACAGTCCGCGGCCACCCTCGTCGCTCAGCCTGGCGTGCCGCATCCTCGGCACCTGCGGCGAGTCGTCGCCCACTTCGCAGCGGAGTACGTCCGTGCGGAGCAGGCGCAGGGTGATCGGCCGGGACGCGAAGCGTACGGCGTTCGCCACCACCTCGCTGACCAGCAGTTCGGCCGGCTCCACCAGCGCGTCGAGGCCCCAGTGGTGCAGGGTCCTTCGCGCCAGCCGGCGTGCCTGCCCCGCGGTCTGCGGCCGTGGAGCCATGTACCAGTACGCCACCGCCTCGGGCAGGATGCCCTCGAACCGGGCCGCGAGCAGCGCGATGTCGTCGTCCCGGTCGCGCGTGCCCAGCGAGGCGAGTGCCTGGTCGCACAGCACTTCCAGGGCCGGGGGTTCCCAACCGGCAGGAGCGGCGCGCAGGTGTGCGCACAACCGCTCCACGCCGGACAGCACGTCCGAGTCGCGGGACTCGACGAGCCCGTCGGTGTACAGCAGCAGAGTCGCTCCGGACGGCGCGTGCGTCTCGGTGGACTCGAAGACGCCGCTGCCGACGCCGATCGGTGCCCCGGGCGGGACCGGCAGTACCTCCTCCCGGCCGTCCGTGTGGAGGAGCACCGGGGGTGGGTGACCGGCGTTGGCGATCAGCAGCCGGTGCAGTACCGGGTCGTACATCGCGTACAGACAGGTCGCCATGTGCTCGCTGCCCAGCCGCTCGGCCTGTTCGTCGAGGTGGTGCAGGACCTCGTCGGGAGGCAGGTCGAGCCCGGCCAGGGTCTGCACGATGGTGCGCAGCTGGCCCATGATGGCGGCCGACGTGAGGGAATGGCCCATGACGTCGCCGATCACCAGCGCGACACGGTTGCCGGGCAGGGGGATCGCGTCGTACCAGTCACCGCCCACCTGGGAAGCCCGTGAGGCGGGCAGGTAACGGCTCGCCAGCCGGACTCCGGTCGGCTGGGGCAGTGCGGGAGGCAGCATCGTGCGTTGCAGCGCGGCGGCGACCGATGTCTCACGGAGGTAGAGCGCGGCCTTGTCGACGCCGAGTGCGGTGTGGGTGGCGAGCTGGGAGGCGACGAGCAGGTCGTCCTCGGTGAAGGCGGGCCGGTCGGCGCGGCGGATGAGGACGACGCTGCCCACGACGTGGCGGCGGCCGCGCAGCGGGGCGATGATCAGCCGCGGTCCGGGTTGCGCCGCTCGGGGAGGACTCACCCGTCCCAGCAACTCGGCCAGGGCGGGAGCGACTCCTGGGGTGTCTGCCGACACGGGCCGACCGGCTTGCAGCAGCTCGGCCAGCCGGCCGTCGGCGGCCGGGCGTACGACGTCCGCCGGCCGCACGGCCGCCGAGGTCTCCGGGGGGAGACCGGACCCGTGGGCGGCCGGATCCCTCGGCGGCGCCCGGTCCGTGCTGTGCAGCCGCAGCACGGCGGGGGAGCCGGGACCTTCGTCCCCGACCGGCAGCGGATCGGACAGGTGGACGAAGGCCGTGTCGGCGAAGGCCGGCACGGCCGCCCGGCACAGTTCGTGCAACGTCTCGTCGAGACCGATGCCGCGGGCGATCCGGCGCGTCGCCTCGTCGAGGTAGCGGAGCCGGTCGGTCTGCGGTCCCAGGAGCTGTGGCCGGCGCGGTGGCGTGACGTGCCCGCTCGCCCTGGCCTGTCGGCCGGGGTGTTCATGAGCTCCCAGGTGCTTCGTCACAGCGTCGCTTCCGTCTGGGTGTTCCCCTGCCGGTGCGGGCGGAGGGGGAGCTGTCAGTCGCGCCGCCTACAGCGCAGGAAGATCTGCACCTCCGGCGGCACGTCGGCGCTCGCGGGTGCGTAGGTGTAGGAGTTCTCCTCGACGATCTCGAAGCCGGTCGCCTCGACGGTCTCCCTCAGCTCGTCCCGCAGGTACCCGGACACCCGGATGGTCCTTCCGAGGAACGGGATCGAGAAGTCGTCCACGTCTGCCTCCACCATCGACAGCACGAACAGGCCGTCCGGGAGCAGGAGATGGCGGACGGTCCGCAGTGCGAGGGGGATCTCCTGGCGCGGCAGCATGAGCAGGGAGAAGAAGGCGGCCACCGCGTCGAAGCGGCCGAGGTCGCAGGGTCCTCCCGGCCGCAGATCAGCGATGTCCACCTGGTGGAAGGTGCCGTCGGGCACGTGCTTGCGGGCAAGTTCGACCATTCCGCGTGACAGGTCGACGCCGACGACCTCGAAGCCCGCCTCCGCCAGCCGCCGGGCGGTCGGGAGCCCGGTGCCGCATCCCAGGTCCAGCACGCGGGACCCGGACGGCAGCCGGTCCGCGAGCCACTCGGTGGCCCCGACCTGCCCCTCCTTGTGCGGGAAGGCCTGGTCGTAGTGGTCGCCGATGGCGTCGAAGGCCTCGGCCTGGCCGGTGCGGTCAGGCAGTGCGTCGTCGTAGTCCAGCTTGCCGGGTGGGCTGCTGCTCACAGGCGTTCCCCCTTGCCGATCCTGTGTGGTTTCGCATACATCCTCCCTCATCGTGTCCGGGTCGACATCCCGCATGCGCACGGTATCCCTGGCGCAACGCCGTGTGGTGGCGGTCGTCGAGGGGTCGGAGCCGTCGCCGCGCTCGGCTGCACACCCGAAGCACGTGCTGCCCGCCGAGCGCCCCGTCCCGGCGGCCGAGGGCTGCGGGGAAGCGGCCGAGACGGGCGATGGCCCGCGTCCTGCGCACCGTGGCGCAACGGCTCGCCGCCCCCGGCCTGCACCGGGCCCAGCTCGGTGCGGTACGGCGCGGTTGAGGACACGGAACCGCCCAGGCCCCCGGCCGGCCCGTCTCGGGGCGGCTGCCGGACCACCTAGGGCAGGGCCTGTTCGGCCCAGATCACCTTGCCCTGCGGGGTGTACCGGGTGCCCCAGCGCTCAGCCATCTGCGACACCAGGAACAGGCCCCGGCCCCCCTCGTCCGTCGACGCGGCGTACCGCAGATGCGGTGAGGTGCTGCTGCCGTCCGCCACTTCGCAGATCAGCGTACGGTCGCGGATCAGCCGCACGTGGATCGGTCCGGAGCCGTAACGGATGGCGTTGGTGATGAGCTCGCTCAGGATGAGCTCCATGGTGAAGGCGAGTTCCGACAGGCCCCACTCGTCGAGCCGCCGGGACACGGCGTCGCGCATGCCCGCGACGGCGGCGGGGTCCGGTGGCACGTCCCAGTCGGCGATGCGGTCGGGCGGAAGTTGCCGCGTGCGGGCGACGAGCAGGGCGACGTCGTCCTTGGGGCGCTCGGGGAGCACCCGCTCCAGCACGTCCTGGCAGGTCTCCTCGGGCGGCCGGCCGGGATGGCCGGTGAGCGCATCGCGCAGCAGCCCCATCCCCACGTCGAGGTCGCGTCTGCGGTCCTCGATGAGGCCGTCGGTGTACAGGACGAGCTGGGTCCCCTCGGCGAGGCACAGTTCCGCGGTCCGGAACGGCATGCCGCCCAGGCCCAGGGGTGGGCCGGCGGGCACGTCCGGGAAAGTCACGGTCCCGTCGGGGTGGACCAGCGCCGGCGCCAGATGCCCCGCCCGTGCCATGACGTAGCGGCGCGTCACGGGGTCGTAGATGCCGTACAGGCAGGTGGCGCCCACGACGCCCGCCGCGCTCTGCGCCGTCTCGTTCTGGTCGATGCTTCCGACCAGGTCGTCCAGATGGCTCAACAGCTCGTCCGGTGGCAGGTCCAGGGCGGAGAAATTGTGCACCGCGGTCCGCAGTCGTCCCATCGTGGCGGCGGCGTGGAGGCCGTGGCCGACCACGTCGCCGACGGCCAGAGCCACCCGGCTGCCGGGCATGGGAATCACGTCGAACCAGTCCCCGCCCACGCCCGACTGGGCGGGGAGGTAGCGGTAGGCGATGTCGAGGGCGTTCTGCTCGGGCATGGCCTGCGGCAGCAGACTGCGCTGGAGGGTGACGGCCAGGGCGTGCTCGCGGGTGTAGCGGCGGGCGTTGTCGATGCTGATCGCGGCACGGGCCACCAGCTCCTCCGCCAGGGACACGTCCTCCTCGTTGAAGGGCTCGTGCTGTCGCGTGCGCCAGAAGCTGGCCATGCCCAGCACGACGCCACGGGCCTGGATGGGGGCGGTGATGAGGGAGTGGATGCCGTAGTCGATGATCGCCTTGGCCCGCTGAGGGTCCTGCACGCGCCAGCCCGTGGCGGAGGGCAGATCGCTCACCAGCTGGGAGCGGCCGCTGCCGTAACCGCGCGCATGGGGCGTGGAGGGAAGGTAGTCGAACAGCCGGCCCTGTTCGGTGAGCGGATGGTCGTCCACGATGCCGGACACGGCCGCGCGTCGCATGTCCGTCCCCGTGGGGGCCGGCTCCTCGCCGTGCAGGACGGCGTCGGCCAGGTCCACGGTGACGAAGTCCGCGAAGCGGGGGATGGGAACCCGCGCCAACTCGTCGGCGGTACGCAGCACGTCCAGGGTGGTACCGATGTGGAGTCCGGCGTCGTACAGCAGCCTGAGCCGCTCGCGTGCCACCTCCGCCCGGCCCGTCACCGCCTGTAGCTCGGTGGAGTCGCGCAGGGTCACCACTGTTTCCCGCGGGCCGCCCTCGCGACCCGTGGGCCGCTGGTTGACCGCGATCAGCCGGTCTCCGGCGAGGTGCACCTCGTCGGTGGCCTCGCGCCCGGAGGCGAGCAGCGCCTTCATCTCGGGATCGAGGCCCGGCAGGTCCGGGACGAGCCGCCCCTCGATGTCCGCGGGCAGCTCCAGCAGTCGTCTGGCCTCGTCGTTCACCAGCACCAGCCGCCCGTCGGCGGCCACGATCAGCACCCCTTCGCGAACGGAGTGGAGCACTGTGTCGTGGTGCTCGTACATCAGGGTCATCTCGTCCGGGGCCAGGCTGTGTGTCTGCCGGCGCAGCCGCCTGCCCAGCAGCACCGTCACGCCGATGGACAACAGGAGCGCTCCGGCCCCGGCGCCCAGGATGATCGGTAGTTGCCGGGTCAGCTGACTCTCGACGTTCTCGACCTTCATCCCGGCCGAGACGAGCCCGACGACCTCGCTGCCGGCGTCCTTGATCGGCACCGTGGCCTGCACCTCGCGACCGAGCGGGCCGTCGACGCTCTCCACGTAGACCTTCCCCGCCAGCGACGGTCCGATCTCGCCCACGAACCGCTGTCCGATGCGGTCCGGCAGGGGGTGGGTGTACCGGATGCCGTCGGTGTCCATGACCACGATGAAGTCGACGTCGGCGGCCCGGCGTGCCGCTTCGGTGAGCGGCTGGAGGATCTTGCTGGGGTCAGGGGTCTGCAAGGCCGCAAGGACACCCGGTGAGTGCGCGAAGGTCTGCGCCACGGCCGTGGAGCGGCGCCGCGCCTCGGCGCTGGTCTCCCGCTCCGACTGGAGGATGAGGGCGAAGACCCCGCAGGCCACGAGCAGCACCACCAGGGCCACCTGGAAAACCAACACCTGCCCGGCTACGCTCCGCGTGCTCTTGCTGATCAGGCGCTTGACCGACAGGCGTTGAAAACGGGCGAAAAGACTCGCCATGCGACCTTTTTAACACCAGTGATCCCGAGTGGCCAGGGCGCACCCGACCTGACACGACTGATCTCGGGCGCCTGAGCGGCCGCATCTCGCGCGATCCCGCCTCCTCCCGGCGTGGCCCTGACCCGTCCGGACGCGGTCGTCAGTCGCGCCATCTCGCGCATGAGGCATGATCCTTCCGCGCCCTGTGTCCGATTAGGTCGATATGATGCTTTTTGTGATCTCGTCTGCACGGCTGTGGCGCCGTCGCCCCGCCTACAGCGGCCGATGGGAAGCCGCCAGGCTGTCGCCCCTGGTCCTGACCGTTCTCATCGCCGGCCTGGCGTTCTCCACACCCAGGGAGATCGCCTTCAGCCGCCTTCTGCCCGCCGCGCCGGCCCTGGCGGCCGCGATGTGGCCCGTGCTCCCCACGATGGTTCTGGGGGCGTTCTGCTTCCTGCTCATGATCGTCCTCAGCTTCTTCCACACCGATCTGGGGACGCAGTACACCTCGGCCGCGATCATCGCCGTCACCTTGGCCGCCGCGTACGGCAGTCATGTCCGGCTTCAGCGGGAGGAGACGCTCTTCCAGGTCCGCCTCGTCGCCGACGCGGCCCAGAAAGTGCTGCTACGCCCCCTGCCACGCCGCATCGAGGGCATCGACATCGAATCGCTGTATCTGGCGGCCCAGGAGCAGGCCAGGATCGGCGGCGACTTCTACGAGGTCATCGGCACACCGCACGGGGTCCGGTTGCTCATAGGCGACGTGCGAGGCAAGGGCCTGTCCGCGGTGGGGGCGGCCTCGGCGGTGATCAGCTCCTTCAGGGAGGCCGCCTACGACGAGCCCGACCTGTTGGGCATCGTCCACCGCCTGGAGACCACCGTCACGCGCCACAGCGCCGCGTTTCCCGTACAGGACCAGCCCGAGCACTTCGCCACGGCCCTCCTCGCCGAGATCCCGCACGACGGCGACCGGCTGCTGATCCTCAACTGCGGGCATCCGCCGCCGCTGATCGCGGATTGCGGGAAGGTCCGGATCCTGGAGCCCACCATCCCTTCCCCGCCCCTCAACCTCGCAGCGCTCATCGGTGACCGCTACTGGGTCGACACCGTCCCCTTCGCCCCGGGCGAGCAGTTGCTGCTCTACACCGATGGCGTGTCCGAGACCCGGGACCACGCCGGCCGGTTCTTCCCGTTGCCGGACTGGATGCGGCGGCAGGACACGGAGCACCCCCGCGAGCTGCTCGACCGGCTGCACCGGGATCTGCTCCGGCACAGCGGCGGAAGGCTCGGTGACGACATCGCGGCCCTCGCGCTGAGACACACCACCGCGCAGGACAGGGAAGCCCTCGGTCCCGAGGGCTGAATCCCGGGGCGCGTGGAGGGCCTCCTGCGGCGCGCGGGAGGCCGGGACCACCGGATCGGCACGTGCGGCCACTGCCGTGATGCCGGCCCTCCGCATCTGTTCGCCTGACAGGTTCCCGCAGCCGACCCCGCCGCTGGTCGTGGCTCAGCCCGTGTGCAGGACGCGCACGCGGTCGGGATGCGCCGGATCCCGGTCGACGACCTGGACCGGGGCCCCGGCCCACTGCCACACGTCGATGCCCGGCACGCGGGAGAGCCGGATCCGCCCGCGCGTGCCGTCGGCTGCGGCATGCGGCCAGGCCGCCGCGATGCGGGACCGGTCCGTGCCGTGGGCGCGCAGCACCTCGGCAAGGAGGGTGACCGTGTCGTAGCCCTCGAAGGCGACGAAGGAGGCAGCTTCGGCCAACTGCTCGCGCAGGGCCGCCTCCACGCGTGCACCGAGGGGAGTGAGCCGCACGGGGAGGTAGCGCAGGAAGGGGATCCCGGCGCCGTCGGCACCCAGCAGCGCCGTCCACTCGGCGAACTCGGGTTGCCCGGCCGGAGCACCGATCATGAGCTCGGCGAGGCGCGGGTCGCGGCGGACGGATCCGACGATCGACACCGCCGGATCCGGAAGGCCGGCCAGCACGAGGAGGACTGTCGCGCGCTGCTCGACCAGCGCGTCGCACACGGCCGCGGGGGAGAGGGCGCGGGCGTCGAGTTCGACGACGCTGCCACCGCGCGAAGTGACGTACTCCCGCAGCAGGCGGGCGCCGGACGCCCAGTAGAGGCTCGGCTCGGCCGCCACGGCGATCCGGTCGCGGCCCGCGCCGAGGAGGTAGTCCGCGTAGACCTGCCAGCCACGGGACTGCGGCGGGGAGAGCCGTGCGACCCAGTCCGTCGGCCGGTCGGTCAGCGCGTCGAGAACCGCCGACGAGCAGAGGAACGGCAGGCCGAGCGCGTCGGCCCGGGTGGCGGCGGCGCGCGCGACGACGCTGTGATACTCGCCCGCCAGAGCCGTCACACCCAGGCGGGCCAGTTCCTCGACGGCCGCCTCGGCCCTCCGCGGATCAGCCGCGGTGTCCCGCACGATGAGTTCGAGCGGTGTCCCGGCGATTCCGCCACCGTCGTTGACGTCGCGAACGGCCGATTCCAGCCCGGCGAGCAGGTGTTGACCCGCCTGGACCCAGCCGGGCCGAGTCAGCGGGACGAGAGCGCCGATCCGGACGGACTCGCCGGGACCGCCGAGGGGCAGGGCCCGGTCGTACGGCTGTATGTCGTCCCGCCGTGCCGGGCGCTCGTGTTCGGCCATGCCGGTCATTGCACACACCCCACCGCCGACAGGCAACCGGTTTGATGACGGCTGCCGGGCGGATCGGTGGCGGCTACCGGGCGACCGGTTTCCTGACGCGGTCCGTCTCGTCCTGGACGAGCAGGGAGAGCAGGGACGCCACGGACAGGCCCGCTTCGGCCGGGTGGCGCAGCACCTTGTCCGGCTCGATGCGGTAGTTGTTCGTGCGTCCGTCCCGGGTGTGGGACAGGTAACCGTCCTGCTCCAGATCGGAAATGATCCGCGAGACCGCGCGCTCCGTGAGCCGGCAGCGGGCGGCGATGTCGCGGATGCGGGCGTTCGGGTTGTCGGCAATGGCTGCCAGAACGCGCGCGTGGCTGGTGATGAACGTCCATCCGGTGTGGGACTGGGGCACTCCGACCATGCGCAGCATTTTAAGGGACCCCGTTGCCGGAACGTAGATACATGACATACTTTTCATGCAACAGATGACGTGCTCCCGTTCGGGAGAGGTACAGAAGGAGCCCGAAGGTGCCCTGGGACCAGGCCGGCATGCCCGCGCTCACGCGTGACACCGCCGCCGAGCCGCTGACGCAGCAGGCCTCCGCGCACACCCGTCCGGGGGCTGCGCTGTCGCAGTACGAACGGCACGGTGCCTGGGTCGTCGTCGCCCGCGGCGCCTACGACATGGACTCGATCCCGCCGTTGGCGGAGGCGCTGAACAGCGCGGTCGGCACGTATCCGAAGGTGATCCTGGACGCCTCCGGCATCACCTTCGCGGACTCCACGCTGCTGAATCTGCTGATCCTCACCCACCAGGCGGGCACCCTGCGCGTGGTCGCCCCGTCACCGCAGCTCCAGCGGCTCTGCGAGATCACCGGAGTCGACAGCCTCCTTCAGACACGGGAGTCGGTCGATGATGCAGCCGTCTCCTGACCCGCCTCGGCGCGTCTACGTCTTCTTCACAGAAGAGGACCGGCGGCATAGCCTGCGGAAGATCCGTCAGGCAGCGGCGGACGCGGGGCTCGCCCGGGCAGATGCGGCACTGCCGTAGACCTTGATCCAGGCGCCGTCCGTGGGGCTCGTGACAGGGCGCCGCTGTTCGGCCGAGGGCGTCGGCTCCTGCTTTGTTCAGGGCTTGAAACGTGGGTTAACCTGCGGCGTATTTCCACATCGCATACACATCCGTGACTGCGGAGATACCTGCACGACAACCGGGCCACCCATCGGCCCGGGGGTTCCGAGTTCTCGGTTTCGAGGACTCTTGGGGAGCGGAACGAGGGTGCGCATGACCAGCGACAGCACGGGCGTCGTCGATGCGGTGCCGGGCGACCAGGAGTTGCGACGACTGCTGGCCGGCCTGACAGCCGTCCGCGACGGGGACTTCGGCACCCGGCTGCCGGACGACGCGGACGGCCTCATGGGCGACATCGCCAAGGTCTTCAACGGCATGGTGGACCAGCTGTCCGTGTTCACCTCCGAAGTCACCCGCGTGGCCCGCGAGGTCGGCACCGAGGGCACCCTCGGCGGGCAGGCGGAGGTGCCGGGGGTCTCGGGCACCTGGGCCGACCTGACCGACTCGGTCAACGCCATGGCCGGCAACCTCACCACCCAGGTCCGCGACATCGCCCAGGTGGCCACGGCGGTGGCCAAGGGCGACCTCTCGCAAAAGATCGACGTGCCCGCCCGCGGCGAGATCCTCCAGCTGAAGGAGACCGTCAACACGATGGTCGACCAGCTGTCCGCGTTCGCCGACGAGGTCACCCGCGTCGCCCGCGAGGTCGGCAGCGAGGGACGGCTCGGCGGGCAGGCCCAAGTGCCGGGTGTGGCCGGGGTCTGGCGCGACCTGACCGACTCCGTGAACCACATGGCGGGCAACCTCACGGGCCAGGTCCGCAACATCGCCCTGGTGGCCACGGCGGTCGCCAAGGGTGACCTGTCGCAGAAGATCACCGTGGACGCGCGGGGCGAGATCCTGGAGCTGAAGAGCACCATCAACACGATGGTGGACCAGCTGTCCGCGTTCGCCGACGAGGTCACCCGCGTCGCCCGCGAGGTCGGTACCGAAGGCCGCCTCGGCGGCCAGGCCCAGGTGCGCGGTGTGTCGGGGACCTGGAAGGACCTCACCGACAACGTCAACGTGATGGCCTCGAACCTGACTGGCCAGGTCCGCTCCATCGCCCAGGTCGCCACCGCCGTCGCGCGCGGCGACCTCTCGCAGCGCATCACCGTCGAGGCCGCGGGCGAGGTCGCGGCGCTGGCCGAGGTCATCAACACCATGGTCGACACGCTGTCGGCCTTCGCCGACGAGGTCACGCGCGTCGCCCGCGAGGTCGGCACCGAGGGACGCCTCGGCGGCCAGGCCCACGTGCCGAACGTCGCCGGCACCTGGAAGGACCTCACCGACAACGTCAACTCCATGGCCAACAACCTCACCGGCCAGGTGCGCAACATCGCGCTGGTGACGACCGCGGTGGCCAGGGGCGATCTGTCGAAGAAGATCGACGTGGACGCCCGCGGCGAGATCCTCGAACTCAAGACGACGATCAACACGATGGTCGACCAGCTGTCCGCGTTCGCCGACGAGGTCACGCGCGTCGCCCGCGAGGTCGGCACCGAGGGGCGGCTCGGCGGCCAGGCCGAGGTCGAGGGCGTCTCCGGCACGTGGAAGCGCCTGACGGAGAACGTCAACGAACTGGCGGGCAACCTGACCCGTCAGGTGCGGGCCATCGCCGAGGTCACCAGCGCCGTCGCCGAGGGCGACCTGACCCGGTCGATCAACGTGGAGGCGTCCGGCGAGGTCGCCGAACTCAAGGACAACATCAACTCGATGGTGGAGTCCCTGCGCGAGACCACCCGGGCCAACCAGGAGCAGGACTGGCTCAAGACGAACCTCGCCCGGATCTCGAGTCTGATGCAGGGCCACCGCGACCTGCCCGTGGTCGCCGAGCTGATCATGGACGAGCTGGTCCCCCTGGTGTCGGCCCAGTACGGGGCCTTCTACCTGGCCGAAGACGGCGACGACGGGCCCGAACTGCGGCTCGTCGGCTCCTACGGCTACCCGGAGGAGAGCAGCCGGCCCTCCCGCATCGCCTTCGGGCGCACCCTGGTCGGACAGGCCGCGCGCAGCCGCCGCACCATCATGGTGGAAGAGCTGCCGGACGGCTACGTCACCATCTCCTCGGGCCTCGGCCAGGTGGTGCCGAGCGCGCTGGTGCTGCTGCCCATCGTCGTGGAGGGCCAGGTCCTCGGCGTCATCGAGCTGGCCTCGGTCACCCGCTTCACCCAGATCCACCGGGACTTCCTCGCGCAGCTGATGGAGACCATCGGCGTCAACGTCAACACCATCGTGGCCAACGCCCGCACCGACGAGCTGCTCGTCGAGTCGCAGCGCCTCACGGTCGAACTCCAGGCACGCTCCACGGAGTTGCAGGTGCAGCAGGAGGAACTCCAGCGCTCCAACGCGGAACTGGAGGAGAAGGCGTCGCTGCTGGTGGCGCAGAACCGGGACATCGAGGCGAAGAACCTGCAGATCGAGCAGGCGCGCCAGGAACTGGAGACCCGCGCCCAGCAGCTGTCGTTGGCCTCGAAGTACAAGTCGGAGTTCCTGGCCAACATGAGCCACGAACTGCGCACCCCGCTCAACAGCCTGCTCATCCTGGCCCAGTTGCTGGCACAGAACCCGTCCCGCAACCTCACGCCCAAGCAGGTCGAGTACGCGCAGATCATCCACTCCGCCGGGTCGGATCTGCTCCAGCTGATCAACGACATCCTCGACCTGTCGAAGGTCGAGGCCGGAAAGATGGACGTCACGCCCGAGCGGGTGACGCTGCGGCAGCTCATCGAGTACGTCGAGGCCACCTTCCGGCCCATGACGACGCAGAAGAGCCTGGAGTTCACCGTGACGACCGCTCCCGGCGCACCCGCGGACGTGCTCACGGACGACTCCCGGCTGCGCCAGGTGCTGCGCAATCTCCTGTCGAACGCCGTGAAGTTCACCGAGCAGGGCGGCGTGGAGCTGAGCATCGAGCCCGCCTCGGACGACGAGGTGCCCGCGGGTGTGGTCCGGGGCGCCGCCGTGGTCGCCTTCCGCGTCAAGGACACCGGCATCGGCATCCCCGAGCAGCACCTGGAGACGATCTTCGGCGCGTTCCAGCAGGCGGAC
Source organism: Streptomyces sp. NPDC029044 (assembly GCF_040637495.1). Lineage (NCBI taxonomy): Bacteria > Bacillati > Actinomycetota > Actinomycetes > Kitasatosporales > Streptomycetaceae > Streptomyces > Streptomyces sp. NPDC029044. The sequence goes on along the minus strand of NZ_JBEZWN010000050.1, from coordinate 40,053 downwards.
GGCACGACGAGCCGCAAGTACGGCGGTACCGGCCTGGGCCTGTCCATCACCCGCGAGATCGCCCAACTGCTGGGCGGTGCCGTGTCGGTGCACAGCACGCCCGGCCAGGGCAGCACGTTCACGCTCTACCTGCCCGTGGCCCGCCCCGACTTCGAGGAACTGCTCAGCCACGGCAGGCCCCTGGAACGGGCCTCCGTCGAACCCGCGCCGCAGGGACTGGCCGGTTCGGTGCCGGTGCCCCAGATCGGGCCCGGCCCCCGGCCCCGGCGCCTGCTGGTCGTGGAGGAGCGGTCGCGCGGTCTGCTGACCCTCGTCGCGGAGAGTGTGGTCGCCGATCTGGCGCACGGCCGCGCCGACGGTGCGCAGCGGCCCGCGGTCGACATCATCACCGCCGTCGGCGCGCACGAGGCGGCCGGTGCCCTCGCGTCCGAGCCGTGCCACTGCGTCGTCCTGGAACTGGGCATGCCTGACGGCGAGGCGTCCCGCTTCCTCCGGGCCCTGGAGGGCGACTCGGCACTGACGAGCGTTCCGGTGCTGGTGCACAGCAGCCACCCCACGGACGTGCCCCTGGACGGGACGCTGCGCTCCCGCTCCGCGGGCGGTGCGCTGGAGCTGCTGTCCAGCCTCGACGAGCTGCGCGAGCGCATCGCCCTGCACCTGTCCGCCGAGGAGCCCGGTGACGTGCTCTCCCTCGTCCGGACCGAAGGGCCGCAGCATCTGACGCCGCCCTCCGTCGACGACGCCTCGGCCGGCCGTACCGTCCTCGTCGTCGACGACGACGCGCGCAACCTCTTCGCGCTGAGCGGCATCCTGGAGTTGCAGGGCTTCCGCGTCCTGCACGCCGAGAACGGGCGCAGAGGCATCGAGACGCTGGTGAACAATCCGGACGTCGCCCTCGTGCTGATGGATGTGATGATGCCGGAGATGGACGGCTACACCGCGACGGCCGAGATCCGGCGGATGCCGCAGTACGCGGAGCTGCCCATCATCGCCGTCACGGCGAAGGCGATGCCGGGCGACCGGGACAAGAGCCTCGCCTCCGGCGCCAGCGACTACGTCACCAAGCCCGTCGACACGCGCGACCTCATGGCCTGCGTCCGCCGCTGGCTGCCCGCATGAGCGCCCCGGCGCCCGGCCCGCCGACCGGCGGACCGGGCGCCCCGCAGCGCCTGCACTTCCGCGCCCCAGGGCACTCCAGCCGAGGAGCATCCACACCGTGAGCATGTCCGAGCAGCCGCGCGAACCGGGTCAGGACGGTGAGCCGGAGCGCAACTCGGCCACCGGGCCTGGGTCCGTGCCGCCGTCGGTGACGTCCGACGCCGTGCCCCCGGCCACCGACGGGGAGCCGAAGATGTCCCACGAGGAGGCGAAGACCCCCGACGCGCCGTCCGAGTCCTCCGCCGCGCCGTCCGAGTCCTCCGCCGCGCCGTCCGAGTCCTCCGACGGGGAGGCCGCGGCTTCCGGCGAGGACGCGGCGACGCCCGACGGTCGGCCGTGGGCCTCACCGGGCGAGTCATGGGCCTCCCAGGACCCGCCCGTCGACCTCATCGAGGACCTGTCGCCCGCCTCCCCGGTGGGCCGGCTCGCCGCCACCGTGGAACGGCTCAGCCGGGAGGTACGGGCCGCCCAGGCCGAGGCCGAGGGGCGCGCCCTGGTCGAGCTCGCCAAGGGCGTCCTGGTCGAGCGGCTGAAGTGCGGGCCGGCCCAAGCCGCCCGGCAGCTGGCCCAGTTGGCCGAGCAGGCTCAGGTCACCCCCCTGGAATTCGCCGTCGACGTCATCAACCAGGCCGCCCGGGACCGGATGTCCGAGGTGACGGACGCCTTCCTCGCCGCCACCCGGGCCGCCGACGAGGCCGAGACCGAATCGGCCGCCGTACGCCTGCGCGCGGCCGAGAGCGGCGTCCTCGCGGCGGACGACGCCCAGGCCGTCGCGGACGCCCTGCTGGAGCAGGCGCTGCGCCCGCTCGGCGCGGTGGCCGTGGCCATATGGGCCGCGGGCGCCGACGGTTCGCTCACTCTCGCGGGCAGCGCCGGCTTCTCACCGGCCGAGGCAGCGCGCTGGCGTTACGTCCCGCCGGACGTGGTGACCGTGGCGCGGCGGGGCCTCATCGAGCGCGAAGGCCAGTGGATCACCTCGCTCGGCACGACCGGGCTGCCCAGCATCGGCCTGCACCACCATCCGGACGGCGGCCGGGCCGCCCTGCCCGCCGGCACCGGCGGTCGCATCCACGGCGTGCTGGAGATCGCCTGGCCGGAGCCGCTCGCGCCCCAGCCCCCGCAGATCGTGCGCCAGGTCGAGGCGCTGGCCGAACTGTGCGCCCACACGCTGGAGACGCACGCGCCGTCCCAGGGAGCGGCCCACGAGCCCCGTGTCCTGCCGGACGCCGCCGAGCTGATGGATCTCGCCGACGGCCTGCACGACCCCGCCCTCGTCCTGGTGCCGCACCTCGACGGCGACGGACACCTGGTGGACTTCCGCATCCAGCACGTCAACAGCAGGTTCCTCGACCCGGCGGGCAGGCCACGGGCGGTCGTGAACGGCGCCCTGCTCCTGGAGGCCTACCCGATGGCCGCCGGGGACAGCGAGTTGTTCCAGCGCGTCGAGCGGGTCTACGCCACCGGTGAGCCCTTCCGGGCCCGCCGCATGAACCTCACCGCCCTCGTCGACCAGGTCCCGCTCTCGGCGGTGGCCGACATCAGCATCAGCCGCCACGGCATGTCCGTGCTCCTCATCTGGCGTATCGAGGACGAGGCGGCGCGACTGGCGAGTCTGCTCCAGCACGCCCAGCGGCTCGGCCGCATCGGCGGGTTCGAGGAGAACGTGCTCACCGGTGAGATCACCTGGAACGGACAGCTCTTCGACCTCTACGGACGCCCGCAGACGAGCACCCCGGTGGCCCTGGAGGAACTGCCGGCCCACGCACACCCGGACGACGGCGTCTCCATCGGCCGCTTCCTGCGCACGCTGCTGCACCACCGGCGGCCCGCGGCCGCGGCGTTCCGGTTGCAGCGGCCGGACGGCGTGACCCGGCACATCCGGATCGTCGCCGAACCGGTGCTCGACACCGACGACCGGCTGCTCCTGGTGCGCGGCGCCTACCAGGACATCTCGGCTCAGCACTGGACCGAGGTGGCGCTCGCCGCCACTCGTGACCAGCTGGCGCACACCGAGCAGCAGGCCACCGAACGCAACCGGCTGACCCTACAGTTGCAGCACGCGATCATGCCCCCCACTCAGGCGCCGTTGCAGGTGGCCGGACTCCAGGTCGCCGTCCGCTACCGGCCCGCGGAGACCGAGCAACTGGTGGGCGGCGACTGGTACGACGCCGTGGTCCTGCCGTCCCGCAAGGTGCTGCTGTGCGTGGGGGACGTGGCCGGGCACGGCATCGAGGCCGCCACCAGCATGGTCGTCCTGCGCAACGCGCTGCGTGGCCTGGCCGTGACCGGCGCCGGGCCGGGCCAGCTGCTGTCCTGGCTGAACATCGTGGCGCACCATCTGACGGGTGCCGTCACCGCGACCGCGGTGTGCGGGCTGTACGACCCGGTCAAGCGGACGCTGCGCTGGGCCCGGGCGGGACATCTGCCGCCCGTGCTCGTCCGGGACACCGAAGCGGACCCCCTGCCCCTGGTCAAGGGGCTGCTGCTCGGAGCGGTGCCGGAGGCCGTGTACGAAGAGACCGAGCTGCAACTGGCCCCCCAAGACACCCTGTTGATGTACACGGACGGCTTGGTCGAACGCCGCGACCGACCTGTGGAGGAGTCCCTGACCCATCTGCTGACCACCGCCCGCACCGCCCCCAGCACACTCGACCAGCAGCTGGACCGCCTCCTGACCTACAGCAAGTCGGACACCGACGACGACACCTGCATCGTGGGCATCCGGGTCGGGTGAGGTACGCCGCGGCCGGCGTGCCGCTGCCCGCCTTGCCGGTGGCCGTCACAGCATGACGTGCTTGACCTGTGTGTAGTCGAGCAGGCCGGTGAGCGAGAGGTCGCTGCCGTAACCGGAGTGACCGACGCCGCCGTGCGGCATCTCCGACACCGTGGTGCCGTGGGTGTTCACCCAGACGATCCCGGTCCGCAGCGCGCGGCTCGCCCGCATGGCCCGGTCGTGATCCCGCGTCCACACACTCGCGGCCAGCCCCTGGCGGACCCCGTTGGCCAGGTGCAGGGCCTCGGCCTCGTCGGCGAAGGGCTGGACGGTGACGACCGGCCCGAACACCTCGTCCTGCACGATCTCGTCCTCCTGCCGCACCCCGGCGACCACCGTGGCCTGGTGGAAGTAGCCCGGGCGGGGCAGCGCCGCGCCTCCGGTGACGATCTCGGCATGGGCCGGCAGACGCTCCAGCAGCCCGCTCACGGTGGCGAGTTGACCGGCGTTGGCCAGCGGACCGAAGGCGGCGCCCTCCTCGTCCGGGGCACCGGGCCGCTGCCGTGCGGCCCGGTCTGCGAACCGGGCGAGGAAGTTGTCGTGGATCCGCCGGTCCACGAGCATCCTGGTCGCGGCGGTGCAGTCCTGCCCCGCGTTGTAGAAGGCCAGTGACGCCAACTGCTCGACCACGTCGTCGAGATCGGCGTCCGCGTGGATCAGCACGGGGGCGTTGCCACCGAGTTCCAGGTGCAGCCGCTTGAGGTCGGCGGCCGCCGCGGTGGCGATCTGCTGTCCCGCGCGGACACTGCCGGTGACGGCCACCAGCCGTACCCGTGGGTGGGCGACCAGGGACCGCCCGGTGTCGCGGTCGCCGCACACCACGTTCAGCACCCCGGGCGGCAGGTGTTCGGCGGCCAGCCGGGCCAGGAGCGTGGCCGACGACGGCGTGGTGTCGGACGGCTTCAGGACGACCGTGTTGCCGGCGGCGAGCGCGGGCGCCACCTTCCAGACGGCCATCATCAGCGGGTAGTTCCACGGGGTGATCTGCGCGCACACGCCGACCGGTTCGCGCCGCAGGACGGAGGTGCGGCCGGGCGTGTACTCGGCGGCGGCGGTACCCGGCAGGTTCCGGGCGGCCCCGGCGAAGTACCGCAGCACGTCCACGATCGCCGGGAGTTCGTCCCCCAGGAACAGGGCGCGTGGTTTGCCCGTGTCGGCCACCTCGGCGGCCGTCAGGGCACCGGCCTCCTTCTCCAGGGCGTCGGCGATGCGCAGCAGCGCGCTCTGCCGCTCGGCCGGGGTCGTCAGCGACCAGCCGTGGAAGGCCTCTTCGGCGGCCAGGCAGGCCATGTCCACGTCCTCGGGGCCGGAGAGCGGGGCCGTGCCGTGCGTGAGGCCCGTGGCCGGGTCGACCAGGCGCAGGGTGGCGCCGGAGACGGCCGGCAGGTCCTTGCCGTCGATGTGGTTGAGGCGGTCGTTGTCAGCCACGGCGCAGTGCCTCCTCGGCGGCGGCGCGGCCGGTGCGGACGGCGCCCTCCATGTATCCGGCGACCCACTGGTCGGAGCCGCAGACGTAGAACGGCGGTTCATGGGTGCCGTGCAGGGGGCCGACCGCCATGACCTCGCCGGGTGGCCACTGGGTGACGTACCCCTGCGTCCACGGGTCGGTGCCCCACAGCCGCAGATGGCACGCGGTGGGCCGCAGGGCCCCGTCGCCGAACATGCCGGCCATCTCGGCGAGCAGTTCGGGCGTGCGCAGTTGGGGCGGGGTGCCGAGGAGGACGCCGTAGCGCTCGGGCGGGATCAGGGCGGACAGGACGCCCTCGTTCTGCGGCCAGGTGCTGCCGAGCACCCCCTCGGCTTCGGACAGGCCGTTCAGGCCGGCGTCCCGCCAGAAGGGACGGTCGTAGACGGCGGCGAACTTCGCTGCCGTCGCGTGGCGTTGACGGTGCAGGGAGGCGAGCCGGGCCTCGCTGACACCGCTGACCGCGACGGACCGCAGCGGACCCACGGGCAGGGCACTCACCACGGCCGTCGCCGTCAGGGTCTCGCCGGTGACCAGGCGCACGGTGCAGCCGCCGGGGCGGATGCCCAGCGCTGCGACGGGGGAGCCCAGTCGGATGCGCGGGCCCAGTTCACGCCCCATGACCTCGGCGAGCGTCGCCGAGCCGTCTGCCAGGCGCAGCCCCTCCCAGTCCTCGTAGTCGTAGTCGCCGCTGCCCGAGCCGGGGACCGCCGCGCTCTTGCGGAGCGCGGCCAGCAGGGAGATCCGCTCGTAGGAGCCGCCGGCCAGGGCGAGTTGGCCGATGTCCCACAGGCGGACCACGGCGGGCGTCGCCTGCTGCGAACGCAACCAGTCGGCGACGGACAGCCGGTCCAGAGCGCTCGCGTCGGGATGTGACCAGGGGTCGTCCGGGGCGACCGTGGCGGCCAGCGCCGTGTACTGCGCGCCGAGCCGTTCGTGCAGCGCCGCGTCGCCGGGCCCGAACCAGTGCGGCGGTTCACCGGCCGAGCGGCCCTCCGGGGTGGCCCGGGTCATGCGGCCGGGTTCGGCCACGTAACTGGGAACCAGCTCCAGGCCCAGTTCCTTCGCGAGTCGCAGGTAGGCGGTGTGCCCGTGGCCGACGACCTCACCGCCGAGTTGAACGGTGCGGCCGTCCGGGGTGCGGGTCTGCTCCACCCGGCCGCCGACGCGGTCCCGGGCCTCCAGGACGAGTACGTCGGTGCCGGCGGCGGCCAGGTCGCGGGCGGCACTCAGCCCGGCGAGACCCGCGCCGAGCACGATCACGTCGTGATGCATCAGCTTCGCTTTCGTCGTGCGGGGCGGGTTCTCAGGCCAGGACCAGACAGTGCTCCGGCCGCCACCCGAACTCCACCGTCTCGCCGCCGGACCAGCGGTCCTCCATACGCGCGCGGGCCGTGTTCTGCTCCAGCACGGAGAGGCTGACGCCCGGGGCGAGTTCGATCAGATAGGTCGTGGTCGGGCCGCTGTAGACGGTCTCGCGGATCACGCCGCTCATCATCTGCATGCCCGGTTCGAAGTCCGACAGCCAGATCTTCTCGGGGCGCACGGACACGCTGACCGTGGTCCCGTCGGTGATCTCGGATCGGAGGCCGACGGGCAGGGCGGGCCCCTTCTCCAAGGTGACCGCACCTGCCCGGTAGGTGCCCGTCATCAGGTTGGACGTCCCCATGAAGGACGCCACGAAGCGGCTCGCGGGGTGCTCGTAGATGTCCTCGGGGGTGCCGCACTGCTCGATGCGGCCCTCGTTCATCACGGCGATCCGGTCCGACATGGTCAGTGCCTCGTCCTGGTCGTGGGTGACGAACACGAAGGTGATGCCGACCTCGCGCTGGATCTGCTTCAGCTCCACCTGCATCTGCCGGCGCAGTTTCAGGTCGAGCGCGGCCAGCGGTTCGTCGAGCAGCAGCACGGCCGGGCGGTTGACCAGCGCGCGGGCAAGAGCGACGCGCTGGCGCTGACCGCCGGAGAGCGTGGCCGGCTTGCGGTCGGCGAGCCCGGCCAGCTGGATCAGGTCCAGCATCTCGCCCACCCGCTGCCGGATCTCGGCCTTGGCGACGCCCTTGCGCTTGAGGCCGAAGCCCACGTTGTCGGCGATGCTCAGGTGGTCGAAGAGCGCGTAGCTCTGGAAGACGGTGTTGACGTTGCGCTTGTTCGGCGGCAGCGCGGTCACGTCCTCGCCGCCGAGCAGCACCGATCCGTCGGTGGGGTCACTGAACCCGCCGATCATGCGGAGTGTGGTGGTCTTGCCGCACCCGGAGGGGCCCAGCAGGGAGAAGAAGTGGCCGGCCTCGATGTCGAGGTCGAGACGGTGCACGGCGTAGGAGTCGCCGTACTGCTTGGAGACGCCGTCGAGCCGGACGGCGGGGGTCGCGTCCATGGATCACTTCCCGGAGAGGAGGTCGAGGCCGCCGCGGCGGCCGAAGAGGCGCGGGATGAACAGGGCCAGGGCGATCAGGGCGATGGATCCGGCGAGCATCAGCGTGCCGACGGCGTTGATGGTGGGCTGCACGCCGAACCGGATCGCCGAGTAGATCCGCACCGACAGCGGCTGCGGGTCGACGCCGGTGGTGAAGTACGCGAGGACGAAGTCGTCGAAGACCAGCGCGAAGATCAGCACGGCGCTCGCCAGCACGGCGGGCAGCAGGGCCGGCAGCGTCACCAGCCGGACCGCCTGCCAGCGGGTGGCGCCGAGGTCCATCGCGGCCTCCTCCACCTCCGGGTTGAGCGCGGCGACCCGGGACCGCAGGATGACCGTGACGTAGGAGATGGAGAAGGTGATCTCGGCGAGCATCACCGTGCCGGTGGACAGGGGCACGCCCAACCCCTTGAACAGGAGCATCGAGGCGACGCCGGTGACGATCTCGGGTGTGATGAGCGGCACCAGCATGATCAGGCCGGCCAGTGAACCGAGCCGGGTGCGGCAGCGGACCAGACCGAGGGCGAGTGCCACCCCGAGGAGGACCGAACCGGCCATCGCCACCAGGGAAATGCGCAGGCTGGTCCCCAACGAGGAGAGCAGGACGTCATCCTGGGCGAAGGCGCGGTACCAGCGCAGGCTGAACCCCTCGAACACCGTCAGCGACTTCTGGGAGTTGAAGGAGAACAGCCCCACGACGGCGATGGGCAGATAGAGCAGGGCGAAGAAGAGCGCGGTGACCGCGATGAGGGCCCGGGGCCTGCGCTGCGCCCGGCCGCGGCGCGGTCGGGCCTTGGCGGTGGTGCGTTCCGGGAGTGCGGGGGAGGGGGCACGCAGCAGAGTCATCGTCGGGCCTCCGCCTCGTCCTTGCGGGTGCGCCGCAGATAGCCGAGCATCCCGATCAGCAGGACCAGCATCAGCAGCATGGTGAGCGCGGAACCGAGCGGCCAGTTCTGCCCCTGGAAGAACTTGTCCTGGATGAGGTTGCCGATCATGATCTGGTCCGGGCCTCCCATGAGCTGTGCGCTGACGAAGTCGCCCATGGCGGGCAGGAAGACCAGGACGAGCCCGGCCGCCGCGCCCTGCCGGGTGGCGGGCAGGGTGACGAAGAAGAAGGTGCGGACCGGCCCGCCGTAGAGGTCGCGGCCGGCCTCGATGAGGGACACGTCGAGGCGTTCGAGGGCCGCGTACAGCGGGATGATCATGAAGACGACGAAGCCGTAGACGAGTCCCGCGACGACGCCGAGGCCGCTGTTGAGGATCTTCGTGCCGCCGTCGGCGAGACCCACCGCGCGCAGGGTGCGCAGCACGGGCCCGTCGTCGGAGAGGACCACCGACCAGCCGTACATGCGGACCAGGTAGTTGGCGAAGAACGGCACCACGATCGCGGCGATCAATGCGTGCTTGTACCGGCCGCCGTGCAGGGCGATGGTGTACGCCACCGGGTAGGCGATCAGCAGGCAGATCAGACAGGTCAGCAGGGCGTAGCCGAGGGAGCGGGCCATGACCTCGGTGTAGGCGGGATCCGCGAGGGCGCGGACGCCGGCCAGGTCGAAGCCGAAGCGCGGGTTGCCCAGCTCGTCGGTGGTGCCGACGGCGAGGACGCCGACGAGGACCAGGGACGCGATCAGGAAGCCGGTCATCCAGAGCGTGCCGGGCAGCATGAGCCAGATCCACATCCGGTTGCCGGAGGTGTCGCGGCGTCCGCGTGCGAAGGGGCGGGGGAGTGCCATGGGTCAGCCCGCCTTCACATGGGTCCAGGCGGCGTCGCGGGCTTCCTCCGCCGCTCGGCCGCCGTTGCGGAAGAACAGGTCCGCCTTGAGGTCGGCCTCGGTGACGAGACACTCGGGGAAGGGCTCGACCAGGTCGGCGTAGATCTTCTCGGTGCCCGCGACCGGCATCGGGTAGCCGATGTACTCGATGTTCTTCTTCACGTTCTCGGGCCGCAGCATGTAGTCGATGAAGAGCATGGCGGTGCCGGGATGCGGGGCGTTCCAGGGGATGGCGTAACAGTCGGAGTTGATCGCCGTGCCCTCCTTGGGCGCCTGGAAGCCGAACACGTCGGGGTCCTTCGCCTGGTTGAGCATGGCGGCCATGTCGCCGCTCCACGCCTGCTGGATCAGCGCGTTGCCGTTGAGGAGGTTGTTGTAGCTGTCGCTGGAGAAGCCGCGCAGCCGTGGCCGCAGGGTGCCCAGCAGGGAGGTGATCCGGTCGAGGTCGCCGGAGTCGCCGGTGCTGACGTCGAGGCCGAGCGCGAGGGCGCCCATGCCGAGGACCTCGTCGCGGTCGTCCAGCAGGAAGACCTTGCCGGCGGCCCGGTCGCTCCACAGGTCCCGCCAGGAGTCGGTGAGGTCACCGATCTTGTCGCGTCGCCAGCCGATGCCGGTCTTGTACGCGGTGAAGGGCACGGTGTGCGCGGAGCCGGGGTCGTACCACGGGTCGGCGAAGTAGTCGTACGTCCCGAACACGGCCTGCGCGTTGTCGAGTTGGGAGCGGTCGATGCGGCGCAGCCGGCCGCCGCGGACCAGGCGCTGGGCCCACTTGGCGGTGGGGAAGATGATGTCGTAGCGGTTGCCGGCGTTGAGCTTGGCGACCATGCCTTCCATCGAGTCGAAGTTCGACTGGACGACCTTGACGCCGTACTCCTTCTCGAAGCCCTTGAAGACGGACGGGTCGACGAAGTCGGCCCAGTTGAAGTACACGAGATCGCCGTCGACGCGTGCCCTGACCGGGGCCAGCTGGTCGGCGTCGGGCTTCTTCGCGGGCATGAACCCGCAGCCGCCGGCCGCGACGCCCAGCAGGCCGCAGGCGCCCGCCCGCAGCACGGCGCGTCGGGTCGGCGGTATTGCCTCGGGGGACATGAGGCGTCCTCTCCGTAGAGGAACGGCACAACTCCAGGGCGGGACCGGCTGGTCGGCTCACTTCAGGCCCTGATTCCGCAGTGATGACCGGTCTGGGGAGGTGCGTGCGCGTGTCAGAGGGCGCGCGGTAACGCCGAGAGGGGGCGTACGGCGGCGTGCGGGTGCCCGGTGCGGGAGAGGGTCACCGCTTGTCCCGCTCAAGGTCGTCACGGACCCGGCGGGCGAACCAGCCGACGGCGGCCTCGCGCTGTGACAGCGGACCCGGCTCGAAGCCCGGGGTGCGCATCCCGGCCTGGACGCGCTCCACCAGCTCGGCGTCCTCGTCGTTGGTCTCCCAGCCGATGTGGATGTTGATCCGCCGGGCCAGCCGGGTGCGCAGGCTCTCCCCGGTGCGGGTGTAGAAGCCGCCCGGAATCGCCGCCCGGTCCTGGGCGGTCGGCAGGGCGGTCCACGCGAGCACGTGGTCAGGGTAGAAGTCGATGAGCGTGTTCGGATAGATCACGGCGTACCGCCACACCCGCCGGTCGGCCTCGGTCAGTCCCGGCATCGGGGCCGCGAGCCGTTGGTAGAGCCGCTCGGTCCAGTTCGAGGAGGGCTTGTCGCGCAGCGGGGACTCGAACAGCACGTAGTTCTCCCGCACGTCCACGGTGTACGCCCCGTAGTCGAGCAGGCGCATGAGCGCGGGATGCGCGACGGGGACGTGGTAGCCCTCCAGGTAGTTGTCGACGATCACCTTCCAGTTGGCCTTCTGCTCCTCGCCGTCCGCGAGGTCGTGAATGCGGTGCTTGCCCACCGGGACGAGTCCGGGCCCGGCGTAGTGGCCGACGGCCTCGGCGAGCCCGGCGCAGGTCTCGGCCAGCGGCGTCGCCTCCAGGTCCAGGTTGACGAACACGAAGCCCAGGAAGGACTCCACGTTGACGGGGAACAACCCCAGCCGGGGTTTGTCCAGGCAGGGGATCCGGCGGGCCTCAGGGGCGCCGACCAGGCGTCCGTCCAGCTTGTAGGTCCAGCCGTGGTACGGGCAGCGGATCGCCTTGCCCTCCGGCTCGGGGGCGCTGACCAGGCGGGTGCCGCGGTGCCGGCACACGTTGAGGTGGGCGGCGAGGCTCCCGTCCTCGGTGCGGACGACCAGCACCTCCCGGCCGGCGACGGTGCCGGTCAGCCGGGCGCCGGGGCCGGGCAGGTCGGATTCGTGGCAGACGAGCTGCCAGGACTTGGCGAAGATCGCCTCTGTCTCGGCCTCGGCGACGGCCGGATCGGTGTAGTAGTGCGCGGGCAGCGCTTCCCCGGGGTGATCGGGGGCCGGCTCCGGTGGGGGAGCGGCGACGGTGTCTGCCCGGGTGGTCGAGGGGTTCATCGGAGTCCTCCTCCGCGCCGCCGAGGCGGCGATGGGCGGTGAGGCTGGGCCGGTGAGGACGGCAAGCGGGGTGCGGTGCAGCGCCCGGACCTGCCGTGACTCGGCTGACTGATTGGTTAGTCAGAGTGGGGCCAGTGCCGAGGCAAGTCAAGACTTGTGAGCTGACTGATTAGTTAGTTAGTCTCGTGGCAGTCGGACATCCGGATCCGGACGTCCCCGTTGCCCGCTCCCCGCCCCACGCGCTCTCCGCGTCCGGCGCCGGAGCGCCCCCCTCGTCATCGCCGCGCCACTCCCGTCTCCGGCCCGTCCGGACACGGTGTGACCCCGGAGGCACGCATGAGCGCTCGCCGAAGCCTGGTATGGCTCGGTCTCACGCCGGAGCCCGAACAGGAACTGCCCACCGCGGTGGCCGCCCTGCGGGCCCCGGCGGACGGCCGCCCGCCGTCCGCCCTCGTCGCCGCCGAGCGGCACCGCATCGAGCGGCTCGTACTGCGCGGCACTCAGCGCGGCTGGCTGCGCTATCTGCGCGAGGTCACCGACCTGGTCGTCCGGGTCGCCGCCGGTTCCACACCCGCCGATCCACGGGCGGCCCTGCTCGCCGGAGAGGTCGTCCTCGACCACCACCGCATGCTGATCGGCCTGCCCGGCGCCGGCTACACGCGCACCGCCGCGCAACGCCGTGATCTGGAACGGGCGCTCGCCCGCCTGAGATCACGCACCCCCTCCCAGCCCAGGAGCACCGTATGACCGGCGTGCACTCCCTCCTCCCCGAGGGCCTCCTGACAGCGGCGACCGCCGGGACCGAAGATCTCGCCCGGTACCTGGCCGGGGGCGGCTACGGCCCGCTTCCCGCGCCGGACCGGCTGCTCGGATTGATCGACGCCGCCGGCCTGCGCGGCCGGGGCGGCGCCGGCTTCCCGGCCGCCGTCAAGCTCCGCTCCGTCCGCGACGCGCCCCGCCCGCCCGTCGTCGTCGCCAACGGAGAGGAGGGTGAACCGGGCTCGGTGAAGGACCGCTGGCTGCTGCGCCACCGGCCGCACGTCGTCCTGGACGGGCTGCGGCTCGCCGCCGCCGTCACCGGGGCCGCGCGAGGCTGGGTGTACCTCTCCGACGCACCGGCCGAGCAGGCCGTCCTGCGAGCGCTCGCCGATTGGCGCCACGACCTGCCCGTGGACGTCGTACGGACCGAGCACACCTACGTCGCGGGGGAGGAGACAGCGGTCGTCCGGCGCATCGACGGCGGCCCGGCCCTGCCCACGGCGAAACCGCCGCGCCCCTTCGAGAGCGGGGTCGGGGGCGCTCCCACCCTCGTCGCCAACGTGGAGACCCTTGGCCGAATCGCCCTGATCCACTCGCGTCCCGACACCGCCGCCGCCGTCGCCGGCGGGCACCTGGTCACGCTCTCGGGCGGCGCCGACCGTGCCATGGCGTTGGTCGAGGCGCCCGCCGGTACGCATCTGAAGGTCCTGGCGGACCTGTGCGGCCACGGCACGGCCGCCGCCGTCCTGCTGGGCGGACTCTTCGGCGGTCTGTACGGCGAGGGCTGGACGGACCTGCCCCTCGACCACGAGCGGCTGATCGAGGCCGGGGGAGCCCTGGGCTGCGGAGCGCTGCACTTCCTGAGCCCGCGGGACTGCCCGGTCGCCGTGGCCACCGAGGCCGTCGCCTACCTGGCCGCGCAGAGCGCCCGCCAGTGCGGGGTGTGCGTCTCCGGCACCCGTGCCCTGGCCGGAACGCTGGAGACCGTCGGCTGCGGCGAGGCGGGCGACGAAGCCGTCGCGAAGCTGCACCGCTGGTCGCGGCAGCTGCCGGGCCGAGGCGCCTGCGGACTGCTCGACGCCGCCGCCCGCACGGTCGGCACCCTCCTCACCCACTTCCCCGACCGGCTCGACGCCCACCGCCGCACCGACTGCCCCGACTGCGACGGCGACGTACCCGAGGACGGGCGCCGCTTCACCGTCCCGGTGCCGTGAACCGC
>NZ_JBEZWN010000050.1:0-25945 GCF_040637495.1 Streptomyces sp. NPDC029044 | reverse complement strand
GTCGGCCGTTTCACCGTCCCGGTGCGGTGAGCCGCGTCGGCCGTTTCACCGTCCCGGTGCGGTGAGCCGCGTCGGCCGTTTCACCGTCCCGGTGCGGTGAGCCGCGTCGGCCGTTTCACCGTCCCGGTGCCGTGTGTCGCGTCGGCCGCTTCCCCGTCCCGGTGCCGTGAGCCACATCCGCCGGTTCACCGCGCCGGTGCCCTGAGTCCCATCCACCCTCTCCCCGCCCCCGTTCCGCCACGCCGCCGGAAGGACCCGCCATGAAACTCCTGCTGGACTCCACCCGCTGCCAGGGCTACGGCCTCTGCCAGGAACCCGCGCCCGAGCTGATCGACCTCGACGAGTGGGGATACGCGCAGGTCCGCCCCTCCGACGTGCCGGACGGCGACGAGGACGCCGCCGAAGCCGCCGTCGCCGCCTGCCCCAACTCCGCGCTGCGGCTGGTGAAGTGACATGGGACGAGACCTGACGGCCCTCTTCGACCCCGTCTCCGTCGCCGTCGTCGGAGCCAGCGACGACCCGGCCAAGTACGGCCACGCCATCGCCGCCCAGGCCCTCCGTGCCGACGGCCGGCGCCCCGTCCACCTGGTCAACCGCCGCGGGGGCACCGTGCTCGGCCGCACTGCCGCCCCGAGCCTGAGCGCCCTCGGCGAGCCCGTCGACCTCGCGGTGGTCTCCGTACCCGCCGCCGGGTTCGAGGACGCCGTCGACGAGGCCCTGCGCTGCGGGGCCCGGGCGATCGTCGCGATCACCGCCGGTTTCGCCGAGACGGGCGACGCGGGCCGGCTCCGGCAGCAGGCCGTCGCCGAACGCGTCCGCGCCGCAGGTGCCGTCATGGTCGGACCCAACTGCCTGGGGATCGCCGACAACACCACCGACCTCTTCCTCGCCTCCGACACCTTCACCCCCGGCGGCGTCGCGCTCCTCAGCCAGAGCGGCAACCTCGCCCTCGAACTCCAGCTCCGCTTCCGCCCGCACCACCTCGGCTTCTCCCGGTTCGTCTCGCTCGGCAACCAGGCCGACGTCACCCTCGTCGACCTCCTCGCCGACTGCGCCCGGCACGAGGGCACCCGGGCGATCGCCGTCTACGCCGAGGACTTCGGCGACGGGCGGGCCTTCGCCGAGGCCGCCGCCGACGCCGGGAAGCCCGTGGTGCTGCTCACCGCCGGGCGCGGGGACGCCTCCGCGCGCAGCGCGCAGTCGCACACCGGCGCGCTGACCACCTCGGCCGACGTGGTGACCGCGGCCTGCCGGGACGCCGGTGTGCAGCTGGTCGCCACGCCCCGCGAACTGACCGTCACCGTGGCCGCGTCGATCGGCGGCCGCCGTGCCGCCGGACGCCGGGTCGCCGTCCTCACGGACGGCGGGGGGCACGGCGTCGTCGCCGCCGACGCCGTCGAGGCGGCCGGGCTGACCGTGCCCGAACTGCACGAACCGACGCGGCAGCGACTGCGGGAGGCCCTGTGGGAGCAGTCCGCCGTCGCCAACCCGGTGGACCTCGCCGGGATGGGCGAGCAGGACCCCGGCTCGTACGCCGAGACGATCGCCGAGCTGCTGGCCGCCGAGGAGGCCGACGCCGTCCTGATGACCGGCTACTTCGGCGGCTACGCGGCCGCCGGGGGCGGGCTCGGCGGTGGCGGTGCGGTGCTCGCGACCGGCGAGCAGGAGGCCGCGCGCCTCATCGCCGAGCGGCACAGCGCCACCGCGAAGCCCCTCGTGGTGCAGTCGATGTACCCCCGCTCGCCCAGCTGCCGCACCCTGGCCGCCGCCGGCATACCGGTCTTCGCCGCCACCGAGGACGCCGCCCGCGCCCTCGCCGCCACAGCACCCGGTGCACCGGGCACCGGCGTGACACCCCTGCCCCGCCCCGCGCCCCCGCTGACCGAGTCCGGCTACCTGGAAACCCGCAGAGCCCTGGAAGAAGCCGGACTCGTCTTCCCGGCCGCCCGCGAGATCCGTGACGAGGCCGAACTGCTGGCAGCAGCCGCCGAGTTCGACGGCCCGTACGTGCTCAAGGCACTCCATCTGCTGCACAAGTCCGATGCGGGCGGAGTGGCGCTGGGCCTGGCCGGACCGGCCGAACTGCTGGCTGCCTTCCGGGAGATGCACACCCGGCTCGGCGCCCCCTCCTACTCCGTGGAGGCCATGGCCGACCTGACCGACGGCATCGAACTGATCGTCGGCGTCAACCGGGACCCGCGCTTCGGCCCGGTCGCCATGGTCGGCCTGGGCGGCGTTCTCGCCGAGGCCCTGCGCGACGTCGCCTTCACCCTCGCGCCCGTCCCGGCGGACCGGGCCGTGACCCTGCTGCGCGGACTGCGGACCGCCACGCTCCTCGACGGGGTGCGGGGCAGACCGCCGGTCGACGTCGACGCTGCCGCGAAGGCCGTCGAGACGATCACCGCCTTCGCCGCCGCCCACCCCGAGATCGCTGAACTCGAGGTCAACCCCCTCCTCGTGCGCCCCGACGGGGTGCTCGCCCTCGACTCCCGCGCCGTACTCGCCTGACTCACTGGAAGAGGTCCCCCGATGGACATGCGCTACACCCCCGAGCAGGCCGACCTGAAGCGCCGCGCCGCCGACTACGCACGGCTGCTCATGCGGTACGAGGACCAGTCCGAGCAGGCCGGCGGGCCCCTGCCGCAGGAACTCGTCACCGAACTGACCCGGGCCGCCATGGACGCCGGCGTCTACGCCATCAACATGCCCGCAGAGTGGGGCGGCGCCGGACTCGGCCTGCTCGACCAGGTCATCGTGGAGGAGGAGTTCGGCAAGGTCACCAACTGCCTGTGGGACATCCCCTGGCGGCCCGCCAACGTGCTGGCCTACGGCGACGAACGGCAGCGCGAGAAGTACCTGCTGCCGGTGATCCGCGCCGAGAAGTTCGACGCGTTCGCCGTCACCGAGCCCGGCGCGGGCTCCGACCCGTCCGCCGGCACCTCCGCGGCCGACCGCACCGACGGCGGCTGGCTGCTCAACGGGGAGAAGTGGTTCGTCACCTGCGGTGACATCGCCGACTTCCTGCTGGTGCAGGCCGATGCCGGACCCGAGCGGCAGCCCACTCTGTTCTTCGTGGACAAGGCCGCGCCCGGAGTCGAGATGACCCGCGTCCCGCACTTCATGCACTCCGCCGTCAACGGGCACCCCGAGTTCACCTTCACCGACGTCTTCGTCGCCGACGAGGACGTGCTCGGCGGGGTCGGCAACGGCTACGACCTGACCAAGGAGTGGTTCACCGACGAGCGCCTGATGATCGCCGCCCGTACCGTCGGCGCCGCCGAGCGCGCCCTCCAGCTCGCCCGCGACTGGGCCGTGGAGCGCGAGCAGTTCGGGGCGCCCATCGCCTCCTACCAGCTGATCCAGGGCATGCTCGCCGACTGCGCCGTGGACATCGCCGTCAACCGCGCCTACACCCACCAGGTCGCCTGGGAGGCCGACCAGCCGGGCACCGACCGCAAGACCCTGCACGCCAAGGCCTCCACCGCCAAACTCGCCGCCAGCGAGGCCGCCGGGCGGGTCGCCGACCGGTGCCTGCAGATCTTCGGCGGCCGCGGCTACGACCGCACCTACCCCGTCGAGCGCATGTACCGCGAACTGCGCGTGGACCGGATCTGGGAGGGCACCTCCGAGATCCAGCGGCTGATCATCGCCAACGAGCTCATCAAGCGCGGCACCCGCGCCCTTGCCCTGCCCACGCACTGACACCCCTTCACCAGCGAGGACTGCCATGGACTTCCGCCTCACCCCGCGCCAGGTTCAGCTCAAGGCCGACGCGCGCGCCCTCACCGATTTCATCGCCACGTACGAGAACCAGTGCGAGGAGAACAACGGCCTGCCCGCCGACGCGCACGCCAAGATCCGCGACGCGGTCCTCGACGCCGGGCTCCAGGCCGTCAACATGCCGGCCGAGTGGGGCGGCGCCGGACTCACCATCGCCGAGCAGGTCACCGTCCAGGAGGAGCTGGGACGGCTCACCGGCGCCCTGTGGGACATGGTGTGGCGGCCCGCCAACGCGCTCCGCTTCTGCACCCCCGAGCAGCGCGAGCGGTTCCTGATCCCGGTGATCAACGGCGAGCGGCGCGACTGCTACGCCGTCACCGAGCGCAACGCCGGCTCCGACCCGCAGAACCTCTCCACCACGGCCACGAAGAACGACCGGGGATGGGTCCTCGACGGCGAGAAGTGGTTCGTGACCGTCGGCGACCACGCCGACTTCATGATCGTCCTCGCGGCGGCGGGCCCGGAGCGCGCCCCGACCCTGTTCCTCGTCGACAAGGACACCCCCGGCATCGAGATGACCCGGGTCCCGCGCTTCATGCACACCTTCGTCTACGAGCACCCCGAGTTCACCTTCACCGACGTGCAGGTCGGCGACGACGCCGTCCTCGGCGGCATCGGCGAGGGCTACGACATCACCCGTTCCTGGTTCACCGAGGAGCGCCTGATGATCGCCGCCCGCACCACCGGCGCCGCGGAGCGCGCACTGGAACTGTCCCGGGACTGGGCCGTGGAACGGGAGCAGTTCGGGGCGCCGATCTCCTCGTACCAGCTGATCCAGGGCATGCTCGCCGACTGCGCCGTGGACATCGCCGTCAACCGGGCCTACACCCACCAGGTCGCCTGGGAGGTCGACCAGGCCACCGCCGAGGACCGCAAGACCCTGCACGCCAAGGCGTCCATCGCCAAGCTCGCCGCGAGCGAGGCCTCGGGCCGGGTCATCGACCGGTGCCTCCAGATCCACGGCGGCCGCGGCTACGACCGCGCCTACGCCGTCGAGCGGCTCTACCGCGAACTGCGCGTGGACCGGATCTGGGAGGGCACCTCCGAGATCCAGCGGCTGATCATCGCCAACGAACTCGTCAAGCGCGGCACGGGCGTCCTGGACCTCCCCACCGCCTGATCCGCACCGCCGCAGACCGCCAGAAAGGGAATCGGATGACCGACATCAAGCGCGTGGGGGTCGTCGGCTGCGGGCTGATGGGCGCCGGGATCGCCGAGGTCTGCGCACGGGCCGGCGTACCGGTCACGGTCGTGGAGCGCGACGCGGAGGCGGCCCGGGCCGGCCGCCTCCGCATCGGCCGCTCGCTCGACCGGGCCGCCGCACACGGCAGGCTGGGCGACGAACGGCGGCAGACGGCGCAGTCCCTGATCACCGTCGTCGACGAGATCGAGGCCCTGCACGACCACGACCTGGTCATCGAGGCGGTGGCCGAGGACGAGGGACTCAAGGTCGACGTCTTCACCCGCCTCGACTCCGTGATCACCGGCGACCGCACCATCCTGGCGACCAACACCTCCTCCATCCCGGTCATCAGGCTCGCCGCCGCGACGACCCGGCCCGACCGGGTCGTCGGGGTGCACTTCTTCAACCCCGTGCCGGTGCTGCGGCTCGTCGAGCTCGTGCCGTCGCTGCTCACCTCTCCCGCCACGGCGCAGCGGGCCGAGGAGTTCGTCACCGGCGCCCTCGGCAAGGAGGTGATCCGCACCCGGGACAAGGCCGGGTTCGTCGTCAACGCGCTGCTCGTGCCCTACCTCCTGGCCGCCGTCCGCATGGTGGAGTCGGGCAGCGCGACCGTCGAGGACGTCGACCGGGGCATGGTCCTCGGCTGCGCCCACCCGCTCGGCCCGCTGGCCCTCACGGACCTGATCGGCCTGGACACCACCCGGGCCATCGCCGAGTCGCTGTACGCCGAGTTCCGCGAACCGCAGTACTCGCCGCCCCCACTGCTGTCCCGGATGGTGGAGGCCGGGCTGCTCGGCCGGAAGTCCGGGCGGGGCTTCCACACGTACGACGAGGAACTGCGGAACAGGGCACCGCTACCGGCGGACCGGTCGTGAGGGAAGATGGTCCTCGCGTACGACCGTCGAACGAGGGGAGCCGCAGGGTGAGCACCAAGGTGCGCACGGCAGACACGCGCGAGCGCATCCTGACCGCGGCGTGCGAGGTCATCGCCGACATCGGCTTCGAGAAGATCCGCATGCGGATGGTCGCCGAGCGGGCCGGGGTGTCGACGGCGCTGCTGCACTACCACTTCGACACCCGCGAGAAGCTGTTCACCGAGGCGATGACCCACTCCTTCGCCAACACCGCCGTCGACGTCGAGCGCGACGCGGAGACCGCCCCGGCGGCGGTCATCCTCGCCCGCATCGTGCGCAACCTGCTGCCGACCGACCCCCAGCTCCACCAGGACTGGCGGCTCTGGCAGGAACTGTGGGTGCGGGCCCTGCGCGACGAGACCACCCGCGCCTTCGCCGTCGACCTCTACGCGCAACTGCATGCCTGGGTGGGGGACGCGGTCCGCCGTGGCATCGCCTCCGGCGAATTCACGCCGACCGACGTGGACGACCTGAGCACGCTCGTGCTGTCCCTGAGCGACGGCTACGGCATCCGCCTGATGCTGCGCGACCCGACGGTCACCCTCGACGCGGCGCTCACCGCCATCTGGCGCCATGTGTCGACCGCCCTCGGCCTTCCCGCGGCTGTGCCGACGGAGTGAGTTCCCGGTCCGGCTGTCACAGATCCGGACCCCGCCCTGTCTCTCTGGTGAGTCAGCAACCCATCGAACGGAGACAGTGATGAAGATCGTGGTCGTCGGCGGTACGGGCCTCATCGGCTCCCAGGTGTGCGCCCTCCTGCGCGAGGGCGGTCACGAGGCCGTGCCGGCCGCTCCCTCCACGGGCGTCGACACCCTCACCGGCGAAGGACTGGCAGCCGCCCTCAAGGGCGCGGACGTGGTCGTGGACGTGTCGAACTCGCCGTCCTTCGACACCGAACCGGCCCTGGACTTCTTCACCAGCTCGGCCCGGAACCTGTTCGCGGCCGAGAAGGAGGCAGGCGTCTGCCACCACGTGGCGCTCTCGATCGTGGGCGTCGACGAGGTTCCCGGTTACGGGTACTACGAGGCCAAGGTCGCCCAGGAGAACGCCGTGCGCGACAGCGGGGTGCCCTACAGCATCGTGCGCGCCACCCAGTTCTTCGAGTTCGTCGCCCCCGTGATGAACATGTCCACCGAGGGCACCGAGGTGCGGCTGCCGTCCACGCCCCTGCGTCCGATCGCCTCGGCCGACGTCGCCGCGGCCGTCGCCGAGGCGGCGCAGGGCGAGCCGTCGAACGGCATCCGCGCCATCGCGGGCCCGGAGGTGCACGGCCTCGACCGGCTCGGTGAGATCACCCTCGCCATCAAGCCGGACGGCCGCACCGTCGTCACCGACGAGACCGCCGGCCTGTTCGCGGGCATGCCCGACGTGCTCACCGGCGACGGCAGCGCGCACCTCGCGGCCACCCGGTACGAGGAGTGGCTGAAGCGGAACTGACCCCCTTCGGCTACGGGCGGTCGGCGACCCTGCGGGCCGACCGCTCGTACGCCCTCAGCTTCTCCGGAGCCAGGACCCAGTAGAGCCCGTCGATGCCGTCGGGGCCCACGGTGGCGCTCACCAGCGCGACGGCCGCCCCGTCCTCGACGAGCAGCAGGCTCGGCTGTCCGTTGGCCTCGACCACGCCGTACTCGGCGCCGGGGAAGAACTTGTGGGCGAAGGCGGTGACCCTGGCCACGCGCGCGGGCCCGACGAGTTCCAGCCGGGCCACGCCCCGCATGCCGTTGCCGTCGGCGTAGGCGACGACGTCGGCGGACAGCACGCTCTCCAGTGCGGCGACGTCGCCCTCCCGCGCGGCCGCTACGAAGGCGTCGAGCAGCCGACGGTGCTGAGCCGTGTCCACCGGTTCGCGGCGCTCGGCGGACAGCCGTTTGCGCGCCCGGCTGACGACCTGCCGCGTGTTGGCCTGGCTCAGCTCCAGCATGCCCGCGATCTCGTCGTACCCGTAGTCGAACGCCTCGCGCAGTACGTACGCCGCCCGCTCCACCGGATTCAGCCGCTCCAGGACCAGCAGGACGGCCAGCTCCAGCGCCTCGCCGCGCTCCGCGCCGACCTGCGGGTCGACGCTGGTGTCCACGGGTTCCGGCAGCCAGGGTCCCACATAGGCCTCGCGACGGACCCGCGCCGACTGAGCCACGTTGATCGCCAGCCGAGTGGTGATCTTCGCGAGGAACGCACCCTCGTCCAGCACCGTGCTCCGGTCGGCGCCCTGCCAGCGCACCCACACGTCCTGCACCACGTCCTCGGCCTCCGACACGCTGCCCAGCACGCGGTAGGCGATGCCGAACAGCCGCGGACGCAGCCGCTCGAACGCGTCCGCCGCCGCGTTCAGCGCGTCGTCGGGCAGAGGCAGCTGCTGGTCCATGGTGCCGGTGCCTCCCGGATCGATGTCGTGACTTCCGACAGTACGTCGTGGAGCACCGGCGCACGCCTGCTGGTGCCCCAACAGGCAACGTTCGCCCCGTCGCGACGCCCGGCACGCGCCCTCGCCGCACCGGCCGAAAGCCCAAGTACGTCCAGTACGAGAGCTTCCGGCCGGCACGCCGAGAGCACGCACCGGACGCCGCTCCTTGAGGGCAAACGTTGCCTGCCGGGGCACTAGTCCGCGTAACGCGGCTCCCACTGGGCCCGGGCGACCGCGTCGCGCAGTTCCTCTTCCGTGGCCTGCGGGGCCACCCCGTCCTCGACGGCGGCGAGGGCCGCGGCCAGGGCGATCTCGCGGGCGGACTCCCGCATCCCGGCCAGCGGCGGCAGCAGCGGTACGGGCACGTCGTCGCCGTCGGCCGCCCGGACCGCGCACCGCGCGACGGCCCGGGCGGCGGCCACCAGCATGCGGTCCGTGACCCGCGTGGCCCCGCTCGCGGTCACCGCGAGGCCCATGGCCGGGAAGACGTACACGTTGTTCGACTGCGCCACCGGCACCTCGCGCCCATCGACCGTCAGAGGCGGGAAAGGCGAGCCGGTGGCGATCAGCGCCCGCCCCTCGGTCCAGCGGGTGAGGTCGGCCGGCTCGGCCTCGGAGTGCGAGGTGGGGTTGGAGAGCGGGAAGACCACGGGCCGTTCGCAGGTCGAGGCCATCTGCCGCACGATCTCCTCGGTGAACGCGCCGTGCGCCGTCGACAGCCCGATGAGCGCCGTCGGCTCCACGCGGCGCACAACTTCGGCCAGGCCGGTGCCGTCCCAGTCGGCCACCTCGCTCTCGTCCCGTGCGAACGCCCGCTGCTGCGGGGTCAGTTCGGAGCGGGAGGACACCAGCAGGCCGTCGACGTCGAGGATCCAGAACCGGGCCGTGGCCTCGTCCTCCGGCAGGCCTTCGTCGATCATGGCCGTACGGATCATGTCGGCGACGCCGATGGCGGCCGAGCCCGCGCCCAGGATCACCACGCGCTGTTCGGGCAGCGGGGTGCCGGCCACGTTCGCCGCGGTGGACAGGGCGCCGAGCGTGACGGCGGCGGTGCCCTGGATGTCGTCGTTGAACGTGAGCAGCCGGTCGCGGTAGCGGGCGAGGATCGGGTGGGCGTGCGCGGTGGCGAAGTCCTCCCACTGCAACAGTGTCCCGGGCAGCTCCGCTTCGACCGCGGAGACGAACGCCTCGATCATCTCGTCGTACTCCGCGCCGGTCAGCCGCCGTGCGCGGCGGCCCAGGTAGCGGGGGTTGTCGAGCAGGGTCTCGTTGTCGGTGCCGACGTCCAGCAGGATCGGCAGGGTGCGGGCGGGGTGGATGCCGCCGATGGCCGTGTAGAGGCTGAGCTTGCCGATGGGGATGCCCATACCGCCGACGCCCTGGTCGCCCAGGCCGAGGATGCGCTGTCCGTCGGTGACGACGATGACGTCCACGTCGTGGTCGCGGTGCGGGCGGTTGCGCAGGATGTCCCGGAAGCGGTGCCGGTCCTCCCAGGTCAGGAACAGACCACGCGGCCGCCGGTAGATCTCGCTGAACTTCTGGCATGCCTCACCGACCGTCGGCGTGTAGACGACGGGCAGCAGCTCCTCCAGGTACTCGGTGACCAGGCGGTAGAAGAGCACCTCGTTGGTGTCCTGGAGCTGCCGCAGGTAGATGTGCCGGTTGAGGGGCTTGTCGTAGCCGTGGAAGGCCTCGTAGGCGCGGGCGACCTGCTCGTCCAGGCTCTCCACGGCCGGCGGCAGCAGCCCGTCGATCCCCAGCTCCTCGCGTTCGCGTCGGCTGAAGGCGGTGCCCCTGTTGACCAGGGGGTCGGCCAGGGTCGTCACGGCGGGGCTGGTGGTGGGGCGGGGGTGATGTGTGGGCTGGTCCATGGGGTAACGCCTTCCCGCGACGCGCCGGTTCGAGCGGGTGACATGTGCCATCCGGATGAACACCAGCCCCCTGGAAACGTCCCCCGGGCACCGATGAGTTCCGTACCGCGGTCCGGTCTGTCTCTCCGTACGGCTCACCGCTCCCAACGCCCGTCAGGAGACAGCGACATGAGTGTGACGATGCCTCAGACCCAGGTGCCGCTGACCGAGTCCGGCCTGCTGTCCACCCGCCCCGTGTGGCTGGTCGCCATCCTGGCCACCCTCGCCGGGGCCGTCGCGACGGAAGCGTTCGCGCTCGTCGCGCGGGCCGCCGGCGTCCCGATGGAGGCGGCCGGCCCGGGCGCTGAGGAGGCCGCGGAGATCCCGGTCGGCGGCTTCTTCGGCGGGGTGGTGTTCTGGTCGGTCGCCGGAGTCGTCCTCGCCGTGGCGCTCGCCCGCTGGGCCGGGCGGCCCGCCCGCACCTTCACCGTGACCACCGTCGCGCTCACCGCACTGTCCCTCGCCGGCCCGGCCGCCGCCCCGCACACCGCCACGTCCACCCGGATCGTCCTCGCCGCAGCCCATGTCGTGGCCGCCGCCGTCATCGTCCCGCTGCTGGCACGCAGGCTCGCCCACGTGCGGCGCTGAACACGCCCCACCCCTCCCCACCACCGACACGGGCCCCTCGCGCCTCGGCGCCGACGGGCCCGTCGCCGTGCTCCTGTCCCGCGCCACCCCAGGCCCACCACCCCGAACGGCCCAACCCCGCTGCGCCGGAGGAGGCGGCCGTGAGTGACCGGTGTGACCGTGGTGGAAGGAATGCGCGTGCGAACGATGACGAGGAGGCGCGATGGCGGAGGCACTGGCCGAGGGCGGCACGAGGAGCGCTGCCACGAGGGGCGGCGCGGGCCCGTCCCCGGGCGTCTTCGAGCAGCTCGGCGCCGTCGCCGATGCCGTCCTCTACGAGGGCTACCTCCTCTACCCCTACCGCCGCTCGTCCGCCAAGAACCGCGTCCGCTGGCAGTTCGGCGTGCTGTTCCCCCGGGCCTGGGTGGAGGCGGACGGCCCCGTCCCGCCCGGTGTCTCCGGCTCCGCCGACTCCTGGTACCAGCGCACCGAGTGTCTGCTGCGGGTGCGGCAGCCCGGCAGCGCCCGCGTACGGGTGCGAGTGCGCTATCTGCAGATGCAGCGCAAACAGGTGCAGGAAGCGGACGGGCGCCCCGTCGAGTCGCTGCGCACCGACGACGGCACGGTACACCTGACCTTCGACGAGGCCCTGCCGCGCGAGCACGAGGTGGAGGTTCCGCTCGACGAACTCCTGCGGGGCGGACACACCATCGCGGTGGGCGCCGCGGCAGGTGAGGACGTCGAGACGCTGCCGCAGGGCGCCGGGCGGGTGGTGCGCACCCGCGAGGAGATCCGGGCCGAGACCACCGTCACCGCCGAACGGCTCACCGACGACCTCTGCCGGATCCGCGTACGGACCACCAACACCGCGTCCGCCCCGCCACCGCGCACCACGCGCGACGAGGCGCTGCGCCGGGCCCTCATCGCCACCCACACCCTCCTCGGCGGCGACGGGGCGGAGTTCGTCTCGCTGATCGACCCGCCGGCGGGCCTGGAAACACCCGTGCGCGCGTGCCGCAACGAGTTCACCTTCCCCGTGCTGGGCGGCGAGGCCGGCGACACCGGACCCGTCCTGCTGTCCGCGCCGATCATCCTGCCCGACCACCCCCAGGTCGCCCCCGAAAGCCCGGGTGACCTGCACGACGCCGCGGAGATCGACGAGATCCTCACCCTGCGCACGATGCTGCTGACCGACGAGGAGAAGCGCGAGGCGCGGGCCACCGACCCGCGGGCCGCCGCGATCCTCGACCGGGTCGACACCATGCCGCAGGAGGTCTTCGAACGGCTGCACGGAGCCGTCCGATCCCTGACACCGGCCGCCCCCACGGCGCCCCCCGGCCACCTGCCGCCACCCGTCACGCCCGCAGAGCCCGCTGAACGTCCCGCCTGGTGGCAGGAGGGTGCCGACGACGGACTCTCCCCGACCAGCGACACCGTGCTCGTCGACGGCATCCCCCTCGGTGGCGGCAGCCGTGTCCGGCTGCGCCCCCGGGGACGCGGCGCCGACGCCCAGGACATGTTCCTGGCCGGGCGCACCGCCGAGGTCGCCGCCGTCTTCCACGACGTGGACGGCAGCGTGCACCTCGCCGTCACCCTCGACGACGACCCGGCCGCCGAACTCAACAACTGGTACGGCCGCTTCCACTACTTCCGGCCCGACGAGCTCGAACCCCTCGGGCCCGCCGGATCCCCGGACGAGCCGTCGGCACCGGCTCCCGCCGCAGCTCCGGCGCGGCACACGACCGACTCCGAGACCCCCGCAGCGGAGGCCGAGTGACATGACCACCCACAGCAGCACCGAAGAAGTCAGCAAGGAACCCGAACGGTCCGAGGACCGGCAGGGCATAGACGAGATCCACATTCTCTGGATCTCCGAGGGCATGAGCTGCGACGGCGACACCGTCTCGCTCACCGCCGCCGACCAGCCCTCCATCGAGGACCTCGTGCTCGGGCTGATCCCCGGACTGCCGAAGGTGAACCTGGTCAACAAGGTGCTCTCGCCCAGCCTGGGCGGCGAGGACTTCCTCGCGCCCTACCGGGCGGCCGTACGCGGCGAACTGGGCCCGTTCATCCTCGTCATCGAGGGATCGATCCCCAACCAGAACATCATCGAGGGCGACGGCTACTGGACGTCCTTCGGCAACGACCCGGAGACCGGCGAGCCGCAGACCCTCAACTGGTGGATCGACCAACTGGCCCCGAAGGCCTGGGCGGTGGTCGCCGCCGGCACCTGCGCCACCTTCGGCGGCATCCACGCCATGTCCGGCAACCCGACGGGCTGCATGGGCCTGGCCGACTACCTGGGCTGGGACTACACCTCCCAGGCCGGCCTGCCCGTCGTCAACGTGCCCGGCTGCCCGATCCAGCCCGAGAACTTCATGGAGACCCTGATCTGGGTCCTCTACCACGCGGCCGGCTCCGCGCCCCCGCCGCCGCTGGACCACATGCTCCGCCCGCAGTGGCTGTTCGGGAGGACCGTCCACGAGGGCTGCGACCGCGGCTCGTACTACGAGCAGGCCAGCTTCGCCACGGACTACAACTCGCCCAAGTGCCTGGTCAAGACGGGCTGCTGGGGTCCGGTCGTCAACTGCAACGTGCCCAAGCGCGGCTGGATGGGCGGCATCGGCGGCTGCCCCAACGTCGGCGGCATCTGCATCGGCTGCACGATGCCCGGCTTCCCCGACGCGTTCATGCCGTTCATGGACGAGCCCCCCGGCGGCACCCTGTCGTCCCTGGCCATCAAGCCCTACGGAGCCGTCATCCGCAGGCTGCGCGGCATGACCAACGAGCTCGTCAACCACGAGCCCAAGTGGCGCCACAACAAGCGCAAGCTGACCAGCGGTTACGACCCGCACTGGCGTGCCTGATGAACCCCACGACCCATCCCACCACCGACAGTGAGGGGCAGTACCGCAGATGACCACCACCGAGGCCCGGCCCACGGACCGCAAGCCGCCACAGCTCGTGGACATGTCCTGGGACCCGATCACCCGGATCATCGGGAACCTGGGCATCTACACGAAGATCGACTTCGCCAACCGGGAAGTCGTCGAATGCCACAGCACCTCGTCGCTCTTCCGCGGCTACTCGGTGTTCATGAAGGGCAAGGACCCGCGCGACGCGGGCTTCATCACGTCCCGGATCTGCGGCATCTGCGGCGACAACCACACCACCTGCTCCGACTACGCCCAGCAGATGGCCTACGGCGTCAAGCCGCCCCCGCTGGCCGAGCACATCGTCAACCTCGGCGAGGCCGCCGAGTACATGTTCGACCACACGATCTTCCAGGACAACCTGGTCTTCGTGGACTTCTGCGAGGCCATGGTCAAGGCCACCAACCCCGGTGTCCTGGCCCGCGCCGAGCGCACCGACGCGCCCCGCGGCGAGATCCACGGCTACCGGACGATCGCCGACATCATGAAGGCCTTCAACCCCTTCGAGGGCGAGGTCTACAAGGAGGCCCTGAAGGTCAGCCGGGTCACCCGCGAGATGTTCTGCCTGATGGAGGGCCGGCACGTCCACCCCTCCACGCTGTACCCGGGCGGTGTCGGCACGATGCCGCAGCCGACCGTCTTCACCGACTACCTCAGCCGCCTCATGCGGGTCATCGACTTCGTGAAGAAGGCCGTCGCCATGAACGACGACGTCTTCGACTTCTTCTACGAGGCGCTGCCCGGCTACGAGGAGGTCGGCCGCCGCCGCACCCTGCTGGGCTGCTGGGGCGCCTTCCAGGACCCCAAGGTCGTCGACTACCGCTACGAGACCATGAACACCTGGGGCAAGGCGATGTACGTCACCCCGGGCATCATCGTCGACGGCGAACTGGTCACCAACAACCTCGTCGACATCAACCTGGGCCTGCGCATCATGCTCGGCAGCTCCTACTACGAGGACTGGGTCAACGAGCAGCCGTTCGTCACCCACGACCCGCTCGGCAACCCCGTCGACATGCGCCACCCGTGGAACCAGACCACCGTCCCGGTGCCCCAGAAGCGCGACTTCGACGACAAGTACAGCTGGGTGATGAGCCCCCGCTGGTTCGACCAGCGCACCGGCGACCACCTCGCCCTCGACACCGGCGGCGGCCCCCTCGCCCGCCTGTGGTCGACCGCCCTGAGCGGCCTGGTCGACACCCCGTACGTCAAGGCCACCGGCCACAGCGTGCGCATCTCCCTGCCCAAGGGCGAGTCGCTGCCGGAGACCACCCTGGAGTGGCGCATCCCGCAGTGGAGCAACACCATCGAACGCGACCGCGCCCGGCCGTACTTCGTCGCCTACGCGGCCGCCATGGCCCTCCAGTTCCTCGAAGAGGCCATGGGGATGGTCCGCGCGGGCGAGACCAAGGTGTTCGAGAACTACGAGGTGCCCGACGAGGCGATCGGCTGCGGCTTCCACGAGGCGGTGCGCGGCGTCCTCTCCCACCACCTGGTGATCAAGGACAAGAAGATCGCGAACTACCACCCGTACCCGCCCACTCCGTGGAACGCCAGCCCCCGCGACATGTACGGCACGCCCGGCCCGTACGAGGACGCCGTCCAGGGCCAGCCCATCTTCGAGGAGAACGGGCCGGACGACTTCAAGGGCGTCGACATCATGCGCAC
Organism: Streptomyces sp. NPDC029044; assembly: GCF_040637495.1. Taxonomy (NCBI): domain Bacteria; kingdom Bacillati; phylum Actinomycetota; class Actinomycetes; order Kitasatosporales; family Streptomycetaceae; genus Streptomyces; species Streptomyces sp. NPDC029044. The sequence continues at coordinate 10,589 of NZ_JBEZWN010000050.1, read as the reverse complement.
GGTCCGCAGCTTCGACCCGTGTCTGCCGTGCGGTGTGCACATGTACGTCGGCAAGGGCAAGACGCTGACCACCCTGCACTCGCCGACGTACGGGGCGAACCATGGCTGAGGACGCCGGCGCACGGCTGGCGGACCAGGACGTCGAGGCCCGCCTCGGCCGGCTCGACGAGCTGCTCGAAGGCCTCGAATCCGCGCCCGGCCCCTCGACCCGCTCCGCGACCGAGGCGGTGGCCCTGCTCACCGAGGTCTACGGCGAGGCCCTGGCGCGCGTCATGGACCACGCGGACGAGCGGGTGGCCGAGCGCCTCGCCGAGGACGAGCTGCTCGGGCACCTGCTGGTGCTGCACGACATCCACCCCGAGCCCGCCGAACGCCGGGCGGCGCGCGCGGTCGAACGGCTGCGGCCCGCCGTGCGGGAACGCGGCGGCGACGTGGAGTGGGCCGGAGTGGAAGGGCAGGTCGCCCGGGTCCGTCTGACCTCGGGCGGCGGCGGATGCGGGTCCGGCTGCGGCGGCGGAGGTGACGAGGTCACCGACGCGGTCCGCGCCGCGGTGCTCGCGGCTGCCCCCGAGCTGACGGCGGTGGAGCCCCTGACCGAGTCGTCCCCCGCCTTCGTCCCGCTGACCACCCTCACGTACCGGGGCGCGCCGTGACCACCGACGGGGCACTGGCCCGCCTCATCCGCTCCTCGGCCGACCGCACCGCGGCGGCCCGGACGGAGGTGTGCGACCTGTGCGCCGCCCCGGTCGCCGACGAGCACGCCCACCTGTACGACACCGGACAGGAGGAGGTGCGCTGCGTCTGCGGCCCCTGCTCGGTGCTGTTCGCCGACGCGGCGGCGGGGGACGGCCAGTACCGGCTCGTTCCCCGGCGCCGGGTGCGGCTGCCGAAGGTCGACACGGCCGTGCTGGGCGTACCCGTCGGACTGGTCTTCTTCGTGCCCCGGACGGACGGCACCGTCACAGCCGAGGGTCCGAGCCCCGCGGGAGCCATGCGGTGGGAGGTGGACACGGCGGCCTGGCAGGAGCTGGCCGGTACGTGTCCGCAGCTCGCAACCGTGGAACCCGAGGTGGAGGCCCTCCTGGTGAACACCGTCCACGGCCTCGACGAGCACTGGATCGTGCCGATCGACGACTGCTACCGGATGGTCGCCGTCGTACGCCGGGAGTGGCGCGGCCTGTCCGGCGGCGGCCGGATCTGGCCGGCCGTCGAGCAGTTCTTCGAGGACCTCACCGAGCGGCCATAGCCACGCACTCCGCAGGTCGGAGGCGAGGAAGGAGAACATCCCATGGGCAGCATCAGAGTGGGCCGGCCCCAGGCCAAGCCCGACACGCCCCGGCACGTCGCCGGCATGCACCAGGGCAACAAGGGCCCGCGCGAGCGGCAGAAGGGACACCACGAGGACGGCACCGCCGACGCGCGCCGCTCCACGGGGATCCACTGGAAACGGCATGACGCGCTCGCGGAGAGCATGCCGAACATCTCGCCGGGATGAACACCGTGATGAGAACGAGCAGGGAGCCACTGCGATGAAACGAGTACGCAGACCCGTCGCGCGCAGGCGGGGCACAATGAGCGGACAGCGGGTGCTGAAGGCCGAGGCCGCCCTGGTGGGCGGCATGGCCCTGGCCCTGCTCGCCTGGGAGTGGCCCAGCCTGAGGCGCGAGGTGCGGCTCTGGCGGATGGCCGGCGGGTTCCGCGCCGGCCACCGCTACCCGTGAGCCGGCCGTGCACGAACTGTCGATCGCGACCGCGATCATCGAGCGGGCCGACGAACTGGCCCGGGCGGACGGGACGGACGCCGTCTCAAAGGTGACCGTCCGGGTCGGCGAACTGGCGGGCGTCGTCCCCGACGCCCTCGACTTCGCCTTCGAGGTGGCTCGTGACGGCACCGCCCTGGCGGGGGCCCGGCTCGTCGTCGAGCAGATCCCCGCGCAGGCCTGGTGCGGCCCGTGCGCCGAGGAGTTCCCGGTGGGCATGCCCCCGTTCTTCTGGTGCCCGCGCTGCGACCAGCCCTCCAGCGACTTGCGCAGCGGCCGGGAACTGGAGATCGCCGGGATCGAGCCGGTACCGGCATAGACAGGGAAGGGCCCCGCCGATCCACCGGCGGGGCCCTTCGTCCCTTCCGGGGTCAGCAGATGCGCGGCAACTGCTCCCCGAGCGGCAGGTCCACCACCCGGGTCCCGCCGAGCCCGGTGGCCACCACCACCATCCCCGGGTGTTCGGCGACGCACTCGCCGATCAGCGTCGCCCCGGCACCCTGTGGATGGGCCCGCATCGCCGCCAGCACTTCCTCCGCCTCCGACGCCGGTACGAAGGCGACCAGCCGCCCCTCGTTGGCCACGTAGAGCGGATCGAGCCCGAGGAACCCGCAGGCGTTCGCCACCGCGTCCGGCACCGGAATCGCCCGCTCCTGAAGCCGGACACCGGTCCCGGAGGCCCGGGCGATCTCGTTGAGGGACGCGCCCAGGCCGCCCCGGGTGGGGTCGCGCAGCACATGCACGTCCGGGGTGACGGCCAGCATCGCCGCCACCAGGCCCGCCAGCGGCGCGGTGTCGCTGGCGACCTCCACCCCGAACTCCAGCCCCTCCCGGACGCTCATGATCGCCACGCCGTGCAGCCCGATCGGACCGCTGACGATCACCGCGTCGCCGGGCCGTGCCCGCTGCGGCCGGATGTCCACCCCGGCGGGCACGAGCCCCACACCGGCGGTGGTGACGTACACGCCGTCGCCGTGCCCGGACTCCACCACCTTGGTGTCACCCGTGGCGATCGTGACCCCGGCGGCCTCGGCGGCCGCGCCCATCGAGCGCGCGATCCGCTCGACGACCGTCAGCTGCACACCCTCCTCCAGGACGAAGGCCGCCGAGAGGTACGCGGGCGCTGCGCCGCTCATCGCGAGGTCGTTGACGGTGCCGTTGACCGCGAGGTCGCCCAGGCAGCCGCCCGGGAAGAACAGCGGGCGGACCACGTAGGAGTCGGTGGAGAAGGCCAGCCGCGCGCCGCCCAGTTCGAGGACGGCGGAGTCGGCGAGCCCCGCCAGGACGGCGTTGCCGTAGGCAGGGGTGAAGATCTGCTCCATCAGCTCCGCCGACAGCGCGCCCCCGCCGCCGTGCCCCATGACGACGACCCCCTGGTCGCGCAACGGTGCGGGGCAGGTCCAGTTGGCCGGGTCGACCACATCGGCTGCTCGCTCAGGCAACGGGGGCCACCTCCTCCTGCTGCGCGGAACCGCCGGCCTGCGGCGCCCCGGCGTTCATCCGGCGGTACAGGTAGTAGGCCGCGCAGGCGCCCTCGCTGGAGACCATGGTGGCGCCGAGCGGAGTACGCGGGGTGCAGGTGGTGCCGAACGCGCCGCACTCGGTCGGCTTGATCAGGCCCTGCAACACCTCGCCGGCCCGGCACTCGGCGGGCTCCTCGGTACGGATCCCGCTCACGTCGAAGCGGTGCTCCGCGTCGTACGCGCGGAAGGCGTCGGTCAGCCGCCAGCCGCTGGCCGGGATCCGGCCGATACCGCGCCACGACCGGTCGGTGACCTCGAAGACCTCCTCGATCATGCGCACCGCGGCCGGGTTGCCCTCCTCGCGCACGGCGCGCGGGTAGGCGTTCTCCACCCGGTGCTCACCGCGCTCCAGCTGGCGGACCGCCCGGCGGATGCCCTCCAGGATGTCCAGCGGCTCGAAGCCCGTCACCACCATCGGCACCCGGAACCGCTCGGCCAGCTCGGGGTACTCGGCCATCCCCATCACGCTGCACACGTGCCCGGCGGCCAGGAAGCCCTGCACCCGGCACTCGGGCGCCGTCATGATCGCCTCGACGGCCGGGGGAACCCGCACGTGCGACACCAGCAGACTGAAGTTGGACAGGCCCAGCCGGCGCGCCTGGTGCACCGCCATCGCGTTGGCCGGGGCGGTGGTCTCGAAGCCGATCGCGAAGAACACCACCTCCCGGTCCGGGTTGCTCCGGGCCAGCTCCAGGGCGTCGAGCGGCGAATACACCACCCGGACGTCACCGCCCTCGCCCTTGACCCGGAACAGGTCGCGGTCGGTGCCCGGCACCCGGAGCATGTCGCCGAACGAGCAGAAGATCACCCCGGGCCGCGCGGCGATCTCCAGCGCCTTGTCGATGACCTCCAGCGGCGTCACACAGACCGGACAGCCGGGCCCGTGGATCAACTCGACCTGTTCGGGCAGCAGTTGGTCGATGCCGTGCCGGATGATCGAGTGGGTCTGCCCGCCGCACACCTCCATCAGGGCCCAGGGCCGGGTGGCGGTGGCATGGATCTCGTCCAGCAGCCGCCGCGCCAGCTGGGGGTCGTTGAACTCGTCGATGTACTTCACGCCGTACCCGCCTCCTTCGACGCCTGCTCCCAGGCGTCCCCGAACTCCTCCTCCAGCAGCCCCAGTTCCTCGAACAGCTTCAGGGAGGCCAGGGCCGACTCCTCGTCCAGACGCTGGAGCGCGAAACCGACGTGCACGATGACGTACTCACCCACCTTCACGTCGGACACGTATTCCAGGCACGCTTGCTTCTGCACGCCGCCGAAGTCGATCAGCCCGGTGAGCGGATCGGCGCTGTCGTCGATGGACACGACCTTGCCGGGCACTGCCAAACACATGGGTCACTCCTCCTGTCGTAGGTGTGCCGCGACCACCAGCTGGCCGAGGGCCAGCCCGCCGTCGTTGGGCGGGACCTCGCCGTGCCGGAGCACCGCGAAGCCGTCTTCGGCCAGCAGCCGCGCGCACTCCTGTTCCAGCAGCGCGTTGGCGAACACCCCGCCGCTGAGGGCGACGGTGGCCAGGCCGGTGTCCTGGCGCGCACGCCGGCAGACCTCCGCCACCGCCCGCGCCACGCCGCGGTGGAAACGGGCCGCGAGCACGGCGGGCGGGGTGCCGCGCCGCAGATCGTCGATCAGGGCGCCGAGCACGGGTGCCGGGTCGAGTCCGCCGGCGAAGGCGTACGCGGCCGTATCGGCACCCCACGCCGAAGCGGCCGCCGCCTCCAGCTCCAGCGCGGCCTGCGCCTCGTACCCCGCGCGATGGCACACGCCGGCCAGCGACGACACGGCGTCGAAGAGGCGGCCCATGCTGGAGGTCGGAACACAGGCCAGCCCGCCGGCCAACTGACGTCGGAGAACGGTCCGTTCGGCCGGTGCGCACGCGGTCACGCACGGCAGGTCCGCGTCCCACGGCAGCCCCGCCGCCCACAGCCGGGCCAGGGCCAGCCGGCACGGGTTGGCGACGCCCGCGTCACCGCCGGGCAGCGGGGCGGGGGAGAGGCGGGCGTAGCGCCGGAAGCCGGTGTAACCGGCGAGGAGGACCTCCCCTCCCCAGACCGTGCCGTCGTCACCGTAGCCCGTGCCGTCGAAGGCGACACCGATCACCGGGGTCGTTCCGTCGAGGCCGTGCTCGGCCATCGCGGAGGCGATGTGCGCGTGGTGGTGCTGCACCAGCACGGGCGCACGTCCGGCCAGCCGGGCGGCCCACCGCGTCGAGTGGTACCCGGGGTGCCGGTCCGCCGCGACCAGTTCGGGGCTCACACCGGTCAGGCCCCGCAGTCGCGCGTCCGCCCGCCGGGCCGCCTCCAGGGTGGCCAGATCGCCCATGTCCCCGATGTGCGGCCCGAACCAGGCCTGGTCGCCCGCGCCGAGGCACAGGGCGTTCTTGAGGTCGCCGCCCACGGCGAGGGCGGGCCGCACTGGGACCGGAAGGCGCAGCGGGCGGGGCACGAACCCCCGGGACCGGCGCAGCACCTGCTCGGTGCCGTCGGGCCGCACCCGCAGCAGGGAGTCGTCGCAGGGCGAGGCGATGGGCCGGTCGTGGGCGAGCCAGGCGTCGGCGAGACCGGCGAGCCGGGTCAGCGCCTCGTCGTCGTCCGTGACGATCGGCTCCCCCGACCGGTTGCCACTCGTCATGACGAGCACGCGCGGGCCGGGCGGGTCACCGGGCAGGCCGAACAGCAGGGTGTGCACGGGGGTGTAGGGCAGCAGCACGCCGAGGTGCGGGCTGCCGGGGCAGACGCCCGGCGCGAGGCCGTTCCCCTCCGGGTGCCGGCGCAGCAGGACGATGGGGCGCCGGGGGCTGGTGAGGGCGGCCAGTTCGGACGCGGAGGCCTCGGCGATCCGGCGTACGTCGTCGACATCCGCGCACATCACCGCGAACGGCTTGCCGCCGCGCGCCTTGCGGGAGCGCAGGGTCTCCACGGCCCGGGCGTCGGTGGCGTCGCAGGCCAGGTGGTAGCCGCCGAGGCCCTTCACGGCGACGATCCGCCCGGCAGCCAGCAGCGCCCGCGCCGCTGACAGGGCCTGGGCGTCCCGCGCCGGGCGCACCCCGCTCCCGGCCGCCGGCACCAGACGCAGCCGGGGGCCGCACCCGGGGCAGGCCACCGGCTGGGCGTGGAAGCGCCGGTCCAGGGGATCGCCGTACTCCCGGGCGCACGCGCGGCACATCGGGAAGCCGGACATGGTCGTGACCACCCGGTCGTAAGGCATGCCCGTGGCGATGGTGAAGCGGGGGCCGCAGTGGGTGCAGGTGACGAACGGGTGCCGGTGCCGGCGGTCGGCCGGATCGCCCAGTTCGCGCAGGCAGTCGGCGCAGGTCGCCGTGTCCGGCGGGAGCAGGGTGCTGCCGGGGGAGCGGTCGGTGGAGCGGATGGTGAACGAGCCGCCGGCGCCGGTCGCGGGCAGCTCCTCGACCCCGACGGCGGTGACGGAGGCCAGCGGCGGAGCCTCCTCGGCCAGCCGGTCGCAGAAGAGGCCGACCCCGTCCGGCGGGCCCTCCACCTCGATGAGGACACCGCTCGCCGTGTTGCTCACGAAGCCCGCGAGCGCCAGCTCGGTGGCGAGGCGGTGCACGAAGGGACGGAAGCCCACGCCCTGCACGGTGCCGCGCACGGTGACGCGGCGGCGCACGGCCCGGGTGACGGGCGCTGTCACGGGACGAGGCCGGCTTCGGCGCCCTCGTGGGTGTGGGTGTGCGGGCGGGGTGCCAGGGGCGGCCGGTGCACAGCGGCCCCGTCCCGGACGGCGAGCACCCGTTCCAGGAGGGTGTCGACGCCGGTGCCGGTGCGGGCGCAGGAGCGGAGCACCTCCACCCCGGGGTTGACGCGCTGGACGTTCGCCTCGAAGGCCTCCTCGTCGAATCCGGCCGGCCCGGCCAGATCGGTCTTCGTCAGCACCACCAGATGGGCGGACCCGAAGGCCGTGGGGTACTTCAGCGGCTTGTCCTCGCCCTCCGTCACCGCCATGAGCACGACCCGCAGGCTTTCGCCCAGGTCGTAGGACGCGGGGCAGACGAGATTGCCGACGTTCTCCACGAACAGCAGTGACGTGCCCCCGGGCAGCCAGCTCTCCACGTGGCCGCGCAGCTGCCGTGCCTCCAGATGGCACAGACCGTCCGTCAGCAGCTGCTTCACCGGGGCGCCCGAACGGGCCAGCCGGCCGGCGTCGTTCTCCGTCGCCAGGTCGGCGGTGAGGGCGGCCACCGGAAGGCTCCGCTCCACCGCCCTGGCCAGCACCCGCCCGAGCAGTTCCGTCTTCCCGCTGCCCGGACTGGACAGCAGGTTGACGACGCTCACACCTCGCCGGGCCAGTACGTCACGCAGGCCCGCGGCCAGACCGTCGTTCTTCGCCAGGACGGCCCGGGTGACCTCGTCCACGGAATCGCACATGGGTGCCGCTCCTCGCGGGTCGGTAGGGAAATCGTTCCGCTACCGATCCTCCGCGCCGCCGCTCACCGTGCCCGGCAGCCCGGCCGACGACAGGGCTGCGGATTCGTCCGGGCGGCTCAACGGAGGCGTGGCCCGAGGGTCGGCGAGCAGCACCGGCACCATGGTGTGCAGCGCCGTGACGGCCCGCCCGACCGCCTCCCGCACCGTCGCGCTGATGCCCGGGGCGATGTCCTCGTCGGCGGGTGCCCGCAGCTCGGGCTCACAGGCCAGGACCAGGACGCGGGGGAGGGGCTCGTCGCCCAGGTGGGCGGCCAGGGCGAGGACCTTCGCCGGGTCCATGCCGTGCGCCTCGGGCGGGGCGCCCGCCGTGGAGCCGTCGGGCAGGTCCGGCTCGATCAGCGACAGCGTGCCCGGCACGTGCCCCCGCACCGCCGCGTCGACCAGGACGGCCGTGTCGTAGCCGTCGAGCAGTTCGTACGCCAGGTCCATGCCGCGGATGCCGAAGTCCCGCACCCGCACCTCCGGGGGCAGCGGGTTCCGGTCCAGAGCGATGATCACCTCGGGGCCGAACGCGTCGTCGGCGAGGAAGATGTTGCCGACCCCCGCCACGAGCAGCCGCGCGCTCATCGCTCGTCCCCGGTGGCCAGCGGCCGGGCGGAGCCGTTCGGGAGTTTGCGGACGAAGGCGGACCGCAGCGCGTGGTAGGGCGCATCGGGATCGAAGAAGACGGCCCGCATCCGGGCCAGTTCGGCCCGCCGGTACTCGGCGAGGGGCCGCGTCAGCTCGTCCGCGTGACGGGCCGTGGCCTTGGCGGTGATCCGGCGCGGAAGATCCGGGTCGGCCGCCAGGTCGGCGGCCAGGCGCTCGACCTCGGGTGCGAACTCCTGGGCCCCTACCGGCAGCAGACGGTCCACCAGCCCGATGCGCTCGGCCGTCGCGGCGCTCACCGGCAACGCCTCGGTCGTCAGCCGCTCGGCCGTCTCGGCACCCACCCGGCGGGGCAGCGAGTACGTCCAGAACTCCGACCCGTACAGGCCCATGTTCCGGTAGTGCGGGTTGAGGACGCTGCTCGTGCGGCACCACACCTCGTCGGCGGCCAGGGCGAGCATGACGCCGCCCGCCGCCGCGTTGCCGCCGAGGGCCGACACCACCAGCCGGTCGGTGGTGCGCAGCACCGCCTCGACCAGGTCGTTCATGGCGTTCAGGTTGGACCAGGACTCACCCGCCGGGTCGCCCGCCGCCTCGATGACGTTGAGGTGGATGCCGTTGGAGAAGAAGTCGCGGGCGCCGCCGAGCACCAGGACCGAGGTGGGGCGGGTGAGGGCGTACCGCCAGGCGGCGAGCAGCCGTCGGCAGTGGGTGGTGCTCATGGCCCCGCCGGGGAACGAGAAGGACAGGAAGCCGACGCGCCCGCGCTGCCGGTAGCGGATGTCCGTCCAGGTGCTGCGGTCCGGGGGCAGTTCGAGCGGGGCGGCGATCTCGGGCAGCCAGTACGGGCGGTCGTACGCACCCGGCATGCCCGGGCCGCTGCCGGGCGGGGCCGGGAACCCGGCGAGCACCGAGGCCGCCGGGCGGCGGAACGGTGCGGGGTCACCGGAGCTCTTGCGGGGCCGCAGCTCCGGGATCCACACCGCGCCGTCCCGGGTCGCCCGGCAGAGCGCGCCGGCCCGGGTCGCGAGGAGTTCCCCGGGCTCCCCGCGCAGCCGGTCCTCGGGATGCCCGCCGTGCAGGAACACCTCCCGGCCGCAGAGCTCGTCCCGCACGCCGGGCTGCGAGTCGGCTCCGCGCAGCTTGCGCAGCACCGTCGCCGTGCTGTCGTACTCCCAGTCGATCCGCCGCTGTTCCTGGCGGAAGTAGTCCCGCCACAGAACGTGGGCTCCCGGTTCACTCTGCGGGCGCGGCTTGTACGACCCCTCGGCGTAGCGCCGCACGGCCAGCAGCACGGCGGCCGTGGCGGCGTCCGCCACCTCGTTGCGGTACAGGTCGCTCTTGCCCGTCGGCGGCACCGGGAAGGTGCCGTCCGCCCACACGTCCCCCGCGTCCATGGCCGCCTCGGCCTGGAGCACCGTCACGCCCCACTCGGACGCCTCCTCGGCGATCGCCCAGTCCAGCGACGACGGGCCCCGGTCCCCGGGCGGACCCGGATGCACGATCAGGCAGGTGTGCTCCCGCCACACGTCCTCCGGCAGGGCCGACTTCAGCATCGGGGCGACGATCAGCTCCGGGGACCCCTCGCGTACGGCGGCCCGGACCGCGTCGGGGCCGTGCGAGGCGAGCACGACGTCCACGTGGTGCCCCTCGTCCGACAGTTCGGCGAACACACGCTGGGTCAGGCTGTTGAACGCGCTGGCGACGAGCAAGATGTCCATGACACGGCATGGTCGCCCGTAGGGGGAGGGCCGAGAAGGACCACGGCGGCGTTTCGCGGTCCTCTTCCGCTTCCGGCCGAACGGGCGGGGCCCTACGGGTGCTGCCGGGGGATCAGGGCCCTGCGTGGCGGGCTGCGCCCGTCTGGTGCCCCGTCGCGGGCTGTGCGGCCCGGCACTGGCGCGGCCCGGCACCGGCGCGGCGCGGGGGCGCCATCCTGGCGCCCGCCACCCGGGCCATGGTGGCCGGCCCCCACGGCCCGGGAACCGGGGGTCGTCCGAAGGTGCTGCCGCCCCCTCCCGCCATCGGGGACACGCCACGGACCCAGTGGACGGCTCCGCCGGATGCGCTCGCCCTCGTACGCGGGTGGTCTGCCCGGGCCACCTGGCCCGATGGAGAGGCCGGGGGAGGGCGCGGGCCTGCCGACCGCGAGCGTCCCGTGTCATCGTCCCGGCTCCAGCGTTCCGGCCTGCGGCCTGCGGCCTGCGGCCTGCGGCCTGCGGCCTGCGGCCTGCGGCCTGCGGCCTGCGGCCTGCGGCCTGCGGCCTGCGGCC
>NZ_JBEZWN010000049.1:0-58572 GCF_040637495.1 Streptomyces sp. NPDC029044 | reverse complement strand
GCCGCGGCCATCCCCAACCTCGACCACTCCTGCGACACGCACTACCCCTGGAACTCGGCGGACGACGTGATCGTCCCCGGCGTGCTGGCACACCCCCGCCACTCGGCGTTCCACCGCCGCCCGCTTCAACGCCCCACCGCGATCTTCACCGTCCACGCCCCCGAAGCCGTGCGCCCCTCCACCTTCACCCGCACGTCCTCCCCCGGCACCGTGAAACTCTCCCCGATGCCGATCGGCGCGTCCGCCAAGGGCGGGTACACGGAGTTCTCCCAGCACGCGTCCGTGCGCGGATGGGCGTCGATCACCTCGATGGGCCCGCCCCCGGACTGCGCCGCCCCGCCCCGCACCCGGTACACGAGGACCCCCTGCCGGCACGCGGCCGCGTCGTTGCCCACCGGCCCGCGCGCCTCGAAGGCCAGCACACTGTCGGGCCCGGTCCGCAGCACGGCGAGCTTGGTGCCCCGCCCGAGACCGAAGGCCGGAGCCCCCGCGGCCCCCGTCGTCGGCACCCCCGGCCCCGCCGCCAGCGGTTCCAGGGTCAGCCGGGCGGGCCCGGCGTCCTGCACGCACCGCACCTGCCGCGGATCCAGCCAGCCCAGTTTCCACTTGTGCCAGGCGAAGAGGTCCGGGGCGAGTCCGAACTGGCTGCCCATCAGATCCCAGTCGCCGACGTGCGTGTCCCAGTCGCCCTTGCCGTCCACGGGCCGGTGGTACAGGTCGGGCAAGTCGAACACGTGCCCGGTCTCATGGGCGAGGACGAGCCGGTCCGGCGGGTGCTGCTCGAACACCGTGACGATCCGGCGCAGGTCGGTGCCGTCGGCCCGCAGCGGGCTCGCCAGGTTCACCACCTTGGTGGCGTCGGAGTCCACGCCGGGCGCGTCCGGGTCGGCGACGAAGTACACGACGTCATAGCGCGAGAAGTCCACCTGCGGGTCGGCGACGGACAGGGCGTCACGCAGGTAGGCGGCCCGGCGCCCGGGGCTCCAGTCGCGCTGTATGTCGTACGCGGTGGACGGCTGTGGCATCCGGATCCAGTGCCGCAGCGCGTGCGGGCGCAGGGTGAAGCGGCCATAGGAAGCACGTTCGAAGAAGCGGGTGGTCGCCGGGAAGTGGTCGGCGGTCAGCTCCTGCGGCGTGGTCAGGGGGTGGGAGTCCGGGAAGGACAGGAAGACCATCACCGCGTCCAGGGAGCGGAGCGGGCGCGGATAGGCGGTGTTCCAGGTGTCCAGACCCTCCGAGTGGTGGGCGTCGGTCCGGGTCAGGGCGCACGGCGCCGCCGGGTCGGACTCGGCGGCCGAGGGGCCGGCGCCGAGGGAGGTGGCGGCGAGCGCCGACATGGTGGTGAACACGGCCGCGGTGCTGCGCAGTCGGGCGCGCGGAAACGGACGCGGCACAGGTACCTCCGGGTGCGGATCGCGGGACACCGCACCCAGCCTGTGATGATTTGTCGTACTGCGTCCTGTTTGCCTGCACCGGTCGGGTGAAGGGGGCGAAAAATCGCGGAAGCCGACACCCCCGAAGCACTCACAGAACGTCACAACTGGTCGGCGGCCTGAAGAAGGCGTCCAGGCGCGTGCAGAAACGATCTGGCAGAAGGGCCGGTTGGCCGGGGAGACTGGACACCGGCTGGAAGGCCCTCGGGCCAGCCTCTATGATCGGCACACTTTCCTGACCTTTCCTGCACGGACAGAGATCGAATACATGCGGGAGCGAGCGGTGAGCGGAACCTCCGAAGGGCCGGCGCCCGCGGCAGACCTGGACCGGCCGGTCGTCACAGAGAGTGAGATCGACACGTCTCCCCGTACCGAGCCTGCGACCCGGCAGCCCTACCGCTCCGTCTTCACGGCCGCCCCGCTCGCCATGGCCGTCGTGGACCGCGAAGGCACGGTCGTCAGCGCCAACGATGCGCTCGCCGCGCTGCTCGGCGGCAGCCCGGACGGGTTCGCCGGGGCGGTCGCAGCCGACCTGGTCGACCTCACCTCCGACGCCCGCACCTGGCACGCCTACCGCGAGGTGCTGCGCGGACGGCAGTCCCGGCTGCGCTGCACGCGCCGGCTCAAGCACCCCGACGGGCGCTCGCTGTGGGTGCAGGTGACGGTCGCCCCGCTGGCCGCCGAGGACGACGGCGTGCTGCTGTCCGTCGCCGACATCAGTGCCCGCCGGGAACTCCAGGCCCGGCTGCGCCACTTGCAGATGCACGACCCGGTGACCCGGCTGCCCAACCGCACCCTGTTCTTCGAGCGGCTGTCGGCCGCGCTGGAGGCGGAGTCCTACGAGCAGAGCGGCACGGGCCGGATCGGGCTGTGTTACCTGGACCTGGACGGCTTCAAGGCCGTCAACGACACCCTCGGCCACCGCATCGGCGACCGGCTGCTGGCCGCCGTCGCCGAGCGCCTCACGCGCTGCGCCGACGAGGCCGGCCACTCACGCACCAGCATCCCGCTGGTGGCCCGGCTCGGCGGGGACGAGTTCGCACTGCTCGTCGAGGACTCCACGGGCACCGAACAGCTGGCCGAGCTGGCCGAGTCGGCGCTGCGGGCGATCCAGGACCCGTTCGACATCTCCGGCCAGCGGCTGTCGGTCTCGGCGTCGATCGGCGTCGTCGAGCGGCACGCGGCCGGCACCACCCCGACCGCGCTGATGCAGGCGGCGGACACGACGCTGTACTGGGCGAAGACCGACGGCAAGGCCCGCTGGACCCTGTTCGACCCGGAGCGCAACGCGCACCGCATGACGCGCCAGGCCCTCGCCTCCACGCTCCGGCCCGCCATCGAGCGGGGCGAGTTCCGGCTGGAGTACCAGCCGCTGGTCGGCATGGAGGACGACCGGCTGCACGGCGTCGAGGCGCTCATCCGCTGGAACCACCCACAGTTCGGCGTGCTGACGCCGAATCGGTTCATCGGCCTGGCGGAGGAGGACGGTTCGATCGTCCCGCTGGGCCGCTGGGTACTGCGCACGGCCTGTGAGCAGGCCCGCCGCTGGCAGCTGGACCACCCGGACGAGCCGCCGATCTTCGTCAGCGTGAACGTGGCGGTACGTCAGGTCTGGGACTCCGACCTGGTGGCCGACGTCGCGGAGACCCTGGCCGGGACGGGCCTGGCACCGCACCTGCTCCAACTGGAGCTCACGGAATCGGCGGTGATGGGCTCGGCGGGCCGCCCGCTGCAGACCCTCAAGGCCCTCAGCGACATGGGCGTGCGTATCGCCATCGACGACTTCGGCACCGGCTACTCGAACCTCGCGTACCTGAGCCGGCTGCCGGTGTCGGTGCTGAAACTCGACGGATCGTTCGTGCGCGGCTTCCAGTACGACGACCGGGAGGCCGCCGCTCGTGCCAACCCGGCCGACGAGGTGGTCGTCGAGGCGATGATCCAGCTGGCGCACCGGCTCGGGCTGACCGTCACGGCCGAGTGCGTGGAGACCTCGGCCCAGGCGACCCGGCTGCGCAGCATCGGCTGCGACACCGGACAGGGCTGGCTCTACTCCCGTCCGGTGCCGCCGGACCGCATCTCCGAGCTGCTGGGCACCCCCGACGTTCAGGCGGAGGCGGGCGTCGGCAACCCGTAGGCGTCGGCGATGAGTTCGTAGGAGCGCAGCCGGACGTCACCGCCGTGCGCGTTGGCCGTGATCATCAGCTCGTCGGCGCCGGTGCGCTTGGCGAGGTCGTCCAGGCCCGAGCGGACCTCGTCGGGGGTGCCGTGGACGACGTTGGCGTTCCAGGAGTCGACGAAGTCGCGCTCCATGGGGCTGAAGTCGTAGGCCTCCGCCTCCTCCGGGCTGGGCACGAGGCCGGGGCGGCCGGTGCGCAGCCGGACCATGCTGAGGGCGGCGGCCAGCACCTGCCGGCGGGCCTCCTTCTCCTCGTCGGCGGCGAGCGCGGAGACGCCGATGAGGGCGTACGGCTCGTCCAGCACGGCGGACGGCCGGAAGGACTCCCGGTACAGGTCCAGGGCCGGGACGGTGTTCTGCGCGGAGAAGTGATGGGCGAAGGCGAAGGGCAGCCCCAGGGTCCCCGCGAGGCGGGCGCTGAAGCCGGAGGAGCCGAGCAGCCAGAGCGGCGGGCGGTGCGGGGACTGGACGCCGCCGGGGGAGGTGGCCTGGACCGGGCCGGGGACCGCGTGGATGCGGCGGTAGGGGTGCCCGTCGGGGAAGTCGTCGTCGAGGAAGCGGGTCAGCTCGGCGAGCTGCTGGGGGAAGTCGTCGGCGCCCTCGTTCAGCCGTTCCGTGCGGCGCAGGGCGGCGGCGGTGGCGCCGTCCGTGCCCGGGGCACGGCCGAGGCCGAGGTCGATCCGGCCCGGGGCCATGGCCTCCAGCGTCCCGAACTGCTCGGCGATCACGAGCGGGGCGTGGTTGGGCAGCATCACGCCGCCCGAGCCGAGCCGGATGCGTTCGGTGTGGGCGGCGAGGTGGGCCAGGATCACGGCCGGGGACGAGGAGGCGACGCCCGGCATCGAGTGGTGCTCGGCGACCCAGTAGCGGTGGAACCCGCGGCGCTCCGCGAGGCGGACCAGGTCGACGCTGGTGCGCAGGGCGTCGGAGGCGGTACGGCCGGCCCCCACGGTGACCAGGTCCAGTACGGAGAGGGGGACGGGGGCGTCCCCCTGCGCCGCGCCGCGTATCTCGTCTGCCGCGCCGTGTGTGTCGTCTGCCGCCACGGTGGGGTGCCTCCTGCTGTGGGCCGTGTGCTGTCGTTCCGGCTCTAACAGGGGACAGTCTCCGGTTATTCCCGGCCATGCGCCCGGGATCGTCAGGCGGCCTGCTCCCAGTCGCTCCGGGCGTCGCCCTGCGGGGGTGGCCGGTCGGCCTTCTCGCGGGCCCGCAGGAGGGCCCATGCGACGGCGGTCGCGCAGGCGAGCCACCAGGGCAGGAGCCACACGGCACCCCACCACCCGGGCGTGGGACGGAGGAAGGCGTCCACGGCGGCGGAGGTCATGGCCGCGGCCAGGCACCAGCACAGCAGGCGCCCGGACAGCTGGACAGCGCTTGCGGGGGATCTGAACGGGCCCGGTTCGGCCATCGGGGAGTCCTTCACGGCACGACTGGCTGCGGACGTGGCCAGTGTGCACGGGATGGACAACTGGAGGGGAACGCGCTTCCGGTCAACCCAAGGGCCGGGCGTGGCGGCGGAGTTGAGCATTCCTCAGCTTTGAGTGGGGTGTTGGAGCCGCTTTGCCCTGCTTCGTCCCGAAGAAGGGGTAGGACCGATTCCGGCCCCCATGGACGGTGCGTTCGAGGGAACGGCGTCCTTCCTCGACCGCCCCGGGGCACTCGCACTCCCTGACGACGGGTGCGTACGGGGTGGTGCGGGCCGCCGGGAGCGGCCCACCGTCCCGCCACCGCCGCGTCCGCCGCCCCCACCCCCACCCCCGGCACGGAGGGCGTGAGCCGTGCCGGAAGCAGCGGCTCACGCTGGTGCCTCCTCGCCTCACGCCTGGACGATCGGCTCCCTCGTGAACAGCGCCCCCAGCTCCGGCGCGTTCACCCGCCGGTCCGCCAGGCGCAGGCCCTCCCAGACCGTGACCTGGTTGGCGGTGAGGATCGGCTTGCCGAGTTCCTTCTCCAGGGCCGGGATGTGGGCCGCCGTGTGGAGGGCCGTGTCGGGGAGGAGGAGTGCCTCGGCGTCGGGGTGGTCGGAGTTGCGGGCCAGCGCGAGGAGTTCGGCCTCGCCCCACGTGCCGACCTCGGCGGCCGTGATGATGCCGGAGCTGTTGACCGCCACGACCTCCACACCGGCCGCGCGCAGGAACTCGGCGAAGAGCTGCGCCACGTCCTCCGGGTACGTCGCTCCGATCGCGACCCTGCGCGCCCCCAGCTCCCGCACCGCGTGCGCGAACGCGAAGGACGTGGACGAGGCCGGCAGCCCGGCGGTCTGGGCCAGGGCACGGACCTGCTCCTGCGCGCCGTCCCAGCCGTAGACGAAGCTGCCGCTCGTGCAGGCCCACACCACGGCGTCGGCACCGGCGTGCCGCAGTTCCTGGACGCCCGCCGCGAGCCGCCCGGCGGAGCCCATCTCCAGCAGCGCGTCCACCCGGTGCGCGTCCTCACCGATGTCGGTGTGCACCAGGTCCACCCGGATGTCGCTGCCCAGCAACTGCTCGATGCGCGGATAGTCGTCCTCGGCGGAGTGGCCCGGGTAGAGAAATCCCAGTGCTGTCATGTCCAGCCTTCCTGCTGCTGCTCTTCTTCCGGCAGTACGGGGCCGGGGTCCGCCCCCGGCGCTGCGGGGCCGGAACGCGCCGCCGGATTGATCAGCGCTTGGTACGGCCCCACGGCACGGGTACCCAGTCGGCGCAGTGCCGCCCACATCGTCACTTGGTTGGCCGAGATCACCGGGATGCGCAGCTCGGCCTCCAGCTGCGGGATCACGTCGTACGTGGGCAGGTTGGTGCAGCTGATGAACAGCGCGTCGGCGTCGCCGCGGACGGCCTGCCGGGCCATGTCCACGACCTCCCGGTAGGGGACCTTCCAGATGTGCCGGGTCAGCCCCATGAAGGCGCAGCCGGAGATCGTGACGCCGGCCTGCGCGACGTAGGCCTCCAGGGACTGCGTCACCGAGACCGTGTAGGGCGTCACCAGCGCCACCCGGCGTACGTCCAGCTCCACCAGGGCCTCCAGCAGTGCGCCGGAGGTGGTGATCGCCGGTACGGCTCCGGCCCGGCTCATCGCCTCGCACATCGCCCGCTCGCCCATCATGCCGCCGACGAAGCTGCCGGACGTGCAGGCGTAGGCCACGACCTCGGGGGCGATCGCGTTGAGGGTGCGGACCGCCTCGCTGAGCGTCTCGTGCTCGCTGACCAGGCGGGCCAGGTCGAGACTCACCTCGACCGGCACGTAGGGCGTTCGTGTCATGTGCAGGGAGACCTCGTCCGGCACCCAGCGCCACAGCTCGCGGTCGAGTGCGAAGTCGAAGGGGGCGACGACGCCGACCCCGCGCTGCGGGCCGGGCCCGCCGAGAAATGAGACGTCCATGGCAGGCACCGGCCTCACGCTGGGCAACTAGTGTGCAACGGATCGTGGGAACGCCCGTGTTGACGACGGTAGGTTCGGGTGCGAGCGTGGTCAATCCGCCCGGATCACTCCTTGGTCAACACCGGGTTAACTCGTCGTCACCGACCGGCGCCCCGCGACCGGCCGGCCCCGCCGAACGGCTGGAGAAACGGCTGCTCATGCCCACCCCCACGCTTCTCGTCCTGGACGCCGAACCCCTCCCCCGCCTCGGCCGCCTCACCGGTCACGCCCATATCGAGCACACCGACGCGGCGGGACTCGCCGCGCGCCTCCCGCGTGCGGATGTACTCCTGGTGTGGGACTTCACCTCGCGCGCCGTGCGGGACGCCTGGCCGGGCGAGGGCCCGCGGCCGCGCTGGGTGCATACGGCCAGCGCCGGCGTGGACCATCTGATGTGTCCGGAACTCGCCGCTTCGGACACGGTGGTGACGAACGCGCGCGGCGTCTTCGACCAGCCGATCGCCGAGTACGTCGCCGCGCTCGTGCTGGCGATGGCCAAGGACCTGCCGCGGACGCTGGAGCTCCAGCGGGAACGGACCTGGCGGCACCGCGAGTCACACAAGATCGCCGGGAGCCGGGCCGTGGTGGTCGGCTCCGGGCCGATCGGGCGGGCCATCGCGCACACACTGGGGGCGCTGGGCATCACGACCGCGCTCGTGGGCCGTGCCGCGCGCTCCGGCGTGCACGGCCCGGATGACCTGGACCGGCTGCTGGCCCGCGCCGACTGGGTGATCGCGGCAGCGCCGCTGACGGACGAGACCCGGGGCATGTTCGACGCCCGCCGCTTCGGCCTGATGCAGCCGTCGGCCCGGTTCGTCAACATCGGCCGCGGTCAACTGGTCGTCGAGGACGCACTCGCCGAGGCTCTGGCCAAGCGCTGGATCGCGGGCGCGGCCCTGGACGTCTTCGAGGCCGAACCCCTGCCCGCCGAGAGCCCGTTGTGGCAGTCACCGGACCTGATCGTGTCCCCCCACATGAGCGGCGACACCATCGGCTGGCGCGACGAACTCGGTGCCCAGTTCGTGGAGCTGTACGAACAGTGGGCGGCCGGGGAGCCGCTGAAGAACGTGGTCGACAAGCAGCGTGGGTACGTACCTGGTCACTGACGTTCCTTGGAGGGTGGATGACCGAGCTCACCGAGCTGACCGCCGTACGGCTCCTCGACGGGTACCGCAAGGGCGAATGGAGTCCCGTGGAGGCGACGCAGGCGGCCCTGGAGCGGGCCGAGGCGATCCAGCCGGAGGTGAACGCCTTCGTCCGGCTGACCGCCGAGGACGCGCTGGAACGGGCCCGGGAGTCGGAGGAGCGATGGCGGCGCGGTGAGCCACGGGGCCTGCTCGACGGCGTGCCGGTCACCGTCAAGGACATCCTGCTCCAGCGCGGGGCGCCGACCCTGCGGGGCTCGAAGGCCGTGGACCCGGCGGCCGGGCGCTGGGACGAGGACGCCCCCTCCGTGGCCCGGATGCGGGAGCACGGGGCGGTCTTCCTCGGCAAGACGACGACCCCCGAGTACGGCTGGAAGGGCGTGACGGACTCGCCGCTCAGCGGTGTGACGCGCAACCCGTGGGATCCCTCGCGCACGGCGGGCGGGTCCAGCGGCGGCAGTGCGGCGGCCGTGGCGCTCGGCGCGGGGCCGCTGTCGCTGGGCACGGACGGCGGCGGCAGTGTGCGCATCCCGGCGTCGTTCTGCGGGATCTTCGCGCTGAAGCCGACCTACGGGCGGGTGCCGCTCTACCCGGCGAGCGCGTTCGGCACGCTGGCGCACGTGGGTCCGATGACCCGGGACGCGGCGGACGCGGCGCTGCTGATGGACGTCATCGGCCACCCGGACTCGCGCGACTGGTCGGCGCTCGGGGCCCCGGCCGGTCCGTACACGGAGGGCCTGGCGGGCGCGGCCGGGGTGCGCGGGCTGCGGGTGGCGTACTCGCCGTCGCTGGGCGGGCAGGTGGCGGTGCAGCCGGAGGTCGCGCGGACGGTGCGGCGGGCGGTGGAGCGGCTGGCCGAGCTCGGCGCGTACGTCACGGAGACCGACCCGGACCTCACCGACCCGGTGGAGGCCTTCCACACCCTGTGGTTCAGCGGGGCGGCCCGGGTGACCCAGCATCTGGGCCCCCGGCAGCGGGAGTTGCTCGACCCGGGCCTGCGGGAGATCTGCGCGCGGGGCGCCCGCTACTCGGCGCTGGACTATCTGGCCGCGGTGGACGTCCGGATGGACCAGGGCCGCCGGATGGGCCGGTTCCACGAATCGTACGACCTGCTCGTCACACCGACCCTGCCGCTCACGGCGTTCGAGGCGGGCCCCGAGGTACCGAAGGGATCCGGCCACCGGCGGTGGACGGGCTGGACCCCGTTCACCTACCCGTTCAACATGACGCAGCAGCCCGCGGCGAGCGTGCCGGTCGGTGCCGACGGGGACGGTCTGCCGATCGGTCTCCAGCTCGTGGCCGCCCGGCACCGGGACGATCTGGTGCTGCGGGCGGCGCACGCGCTGTACGAGGCGGGGGCGGCCTCCGCGGGCCGGCCTACGCCCTCCGGAAGCTGAGCGACTCCCCCGCCGCTCCCGACCTCCACAGGTCGTTGCACGCCTCGGCCATGGTCTCCAGGCCGTCGACGACCTGGCCCCAGACGATGCCGGGGACCCAGCCGACGTCGCCGTTCAGCAGCAGGTTGTTGCGCTCGTAGAACAGGGCCAGGTCGACGAGCGTGGTGCCGGCACGGACCTCGCGGTCGTAGCCGTACGCCTTGGTCCCCAACTCGGCCCCGGCGAAGGTGAAATAGCAGAGGTCGCCGGGAATGGGAGTGATGGTCGGGTTTTCCAGGGGTGGCTCGTTTTGGGCGAAAGGCGGGAAGAGGGCGTAGATCTCGTTGCGTGCGTACTTCGCGTGGTAGACGTCCCCGGCCAGTGGAAGGGAATCCCAGACGGCCGCGCAGGTGATCGGCGCGCGGTCGTCCAGCAGCCTGGCCGTGCAGGTCACGTCGCGCTTGACCAGCGAGACTTCGATGTAGCGATCAGCCATGCCCTCCATGGGAGTGCCCACCGCCGCTCGGGTCAAGGGCGCATCGGGCAAGTGGGGGGCTTGAAAAGACCGGAATAACTCGGATGCGGTCGGGTAGCCGCGCGCCCATGGCTCCACCACAGAGAAGCCCACACAGAAGCACACTGCGAAGTCCCGGACTCATATCCCGGCCCGCCTCAGGGCCCACACGCCGGTCGCTGCTCGCGGGGGTGGCGGCGCTCGGCGCGCTGGGTGCCGCCGGATGCAGCCGGGTCGCCACCTCGTCGAACGTCAAGGGTGGTGACCTGCTCGCCCGGCTCCGGGCGACGGGCGTCGTCCGGCTCGGCATCGCGGGTGAGATCCCGTTCGGCTTCATCGACACGGACGGCGAACTGACCGGTGAGGCACCGGAACTGGCCAAGGTGATCTTCAAGCGGCTCGGCATCGACCGGGTGCAGCCCGTGCCGACCGAGTTCGGCTCGCTCATCCCGGGCCTGAACTCCCAGCAGTTCGACGTCGTGGCCGCCGGGATGTACGTCAACCCCGAGCGCTGCGAGCAGGTCATCTTCGCCGACCCCGACTACCAGATGCTCGACGCGTTCATCGTGCGCAAGGGCAACCCCAAGGGGCTGCACAGCTACAAGGACGTCGTCGGGAAGAAGGCGAAGTTCGCCACCGGGACCGGCTACGCCGAGATCCAGTACGCCGTCGAGGCGGGGTACAAGGAGAGCGAGATCCTGATCGTCCCGGACCAGGTCGCGGGCCTGAACGCGGTCGAGGCGGGGCGCGTGGACGTGTTCGCCGGTACGGCGCTCACCGTGCGCGAGGTGGTGAAGAAGTCCGCGAAGGCGGAGGCCACCGAGCCGTTCAAGCCGATCGTCGGCGGTAAGCCGCACGTCGACGGAGGCGCCTTCGCGTTCCGGCCGACCGAGACCAACCTGCGGGACGCCTTCAACGTGGAGCTGCGCAAGCTCAAGAAGAGCGGCGAACTGTTCCGCATCCTCAAGCCGTTCGGTTTCACCGAGGCCGAGATGACGGATCTGACCGCGAAGGAGCTCTGCGGCGGATGACCTCGGGACTCTGGGAACTCGTACTCAAGGGCGTCTGGGTCACGGTCCAGCTGCTCGTCTGCAGCGCCCTGCTGGGCGCGGCGGTGTCCTTCGTCGTCGGCGTGGCCCGCACCCACCGGCTGTGGATCGTCCGCTTCCTCGCGGGCGTCTACACCGAGGTGTTCCGCGGTACGTCGGCGCTGGTGATGATCTTCTGGGTGTACTTCGTGCTGCCCGTCGCCTTCGGCTGGCAGCTGGTGCCGCTGTGGGCGGGCACCCTCGCGCTCGGACTGACCTACGGGGCGTACGGCTCCGAGATCGTGCGCGGCGCGCTGAACGCGGTCGACCCGGCACAGAAGGAGGGCGGGATCGCGCTCAGCTTCACGCCCTGGCAGCGGCTGCGGCTGATCCTGCTGCCGCAGGCGGTGCCGGAGATGATCCCGCCGTTCTCCAACCTGCTGGTCGAACTGCTCAAGGGCACCGCCCTGGTGTCGATCATGGGCATGGGTGACCTGGCGTTCAGCGGCAACCTGGTGCGTCTGGCGCTCCAGGAGAGCGCGGAGATCTACACGATCGTGCTGCTGATCTACTTCGTGATCGCCTTCGTCCTGACGCGCGGCATGCGCGGCCTGGAGAACAAGCTCAAGGCCGGCACGGGCAAGCCGGTCGGCAGCACGCCCGACCAGGAGCTCGACCGTCCGCAGACCACCGGTGTGGGAGGTGCTGTCGCATGAAGTGGGACTGGAGCGCCGTCAGCGGCTTCATGCCGGACCTCTGGGCCGGTCTGCTGGTCACCCTGCAGATCCTCGTCCTCGGGTCGCTGATCTCGTTCGCGCTGGGCCTGGTGTGGGCGCTGCTGATGCGGGTGCCCTCGCGGTGGGTGACCTGGCCGGTCGGCGCGGTCACGGAGTTCGTCCGCAACACCCCGCTGCTGGTGCAGCTGTTCTTCCTCTTCTACGTGCTGCCCGAGTGGGGCGTGACCTTCTCGGCGCTGACCACCGGCGTCTTCGCGATCGGGCTGCACTACTCGACGTACACGATGCAGGTCTACCGGGCCGGCATCGAGGCCGTGCCGGTCGGCCAGTGGGAGGCGGCGACGGCACTGAACCTGCCGCTGCGCCGGACGTGGACCGCGGTGATCCTGCCGCAGGCGGTGCGCCGGGTCGTCCCCGCGCTCGGCAACTACGTGATCTCCATGCTCAAGGACACCCCGCTGGTCATGGCGATCACCGTGCTGGAGATGCTCGGCCGGGCGCGCCTGTACTCGCAGGAGCACTTCCAGTTCACCGAGCCGCTGACGGTGATCGGCGTGGCCTTCATCGTCATTTCCTACCTGGCCTCCCTTGCCATGCGAGCCCTGGAGCGACGCCTTGCCCACTGACACTCTTCCCAATCCCGGCACCAACCCCGAGAAGATCCCCGCCGGGAGCACCGGCGAGCTGATCCGGCTGGAGCAGGTCACCAAGCGGTTCGGGAGCAACACCGTCCTGGACCACCTGGACTTCTCGGTCGACGCCGGCAAGCACGTCACCCTGATCGGCCCGTCGGGCTCCGGCAAGACCACGATCCTGCGGCTGCTGATGACGCTGCTCAAGCCCGACGAGGGCACGATCACGGTCGACGGCCAGCAGCTGTTCCCGGCCTCCGACAAGCAGGTCCGCGAGGTCCGCAAGAAGATCGGGATGGTGTTCCAGCAGTTCAACCTGTTCCCGAACATGACGGTGCTGCGGAACATCACCGAGGCACCGGTCACCGTCCTCGGCATGCCGAAGGACGAGGCGGTGGAGCGGGCCAAGGGCCTGCTGGACATGGTGGGTCTGGCCGACAAGTGCGACGCGCACCCGGCCCAGCTCTCCGGCGGCCAGCAGCAGCGGGTGGCGATCGCCCGGGCCCTGGCGATGCGCCCGCAGGTGCTGCTCCTGGACGAGGTGACCTCCGCGCTCGACCCCGAGCTGGTCGCGGGCGTGCTCGACGTCCTCAGGGACATCGCCCGCTCCACGGACATCACGATGCTCTGTGTGACCCACGAGATGAAATTCGCCCGGGACATCTCCGACCAGGTGCTGATGTTCGATTCTGGCCGGATCATCGAGTCGGGTCCGCCGGAAAAGATCTTCAGCGACCCGGAGCTCGACCGGACACGGGAGTTCCTCAGCGCAGTCCTCTGACTACGGCCCGTGAACAGGCGGAACGTCGGGCGCGTCGGCCCGGCCGCGACTGGGGCATGCATCTGGCATATGCCAGAGTGCCATTGCCCCAGTCCGGGGCCCCGGGAATCTTGCCAACCCCCGCTCCCCGCAAGCCCCTTGCCGGTTAACCTGGAAGAGGTTCACTGACCGGATTACGGCCCTACAGCAAGCGCAGGGGGAGACCACCGTGGCGCTGAAGCACGAGCCGACCACCCCGTACCACTCGGCCCAGGAAGCCCTGCGCGTCCTGGAGACGGTGGCGCGCGGTTCCAACGGTGTCACCGACGCCGAGATAGCCCGCCACACCGGCATCGCGCCGGAGCGACTGACCGCGCTCCTGCGCATGCTGCGCCGCGAAGGGTACGTCGAGCAGATCACCGACGGCGCGTACGTCACGGGCGAGACCCTGGCCCGCCTCGGGTCCGCGCACCATCGCGAGCAGGCCCTGCGCGACAAACTCCAGCGCACCCTCGACCGGCTGCGCGACTCGGTCGGCGCCGCCGTCTACATGAGCCGGTACGTCGACGGCGAGATCAGCATCACCCAGTACGCCGACAGCCCGGCCGCGCCCAAGGTCAACGAGTGGGTCGACTTCCGCTCCTCGGCCCACGCCACCGCCATCGGCAAGAGCCTGCTCACCCAGCTCGACCACGCCGGCCGCCGCGACCACCTCGCCCGGCACAAGATGGCCCGCCTCACCTCGCGCACCATCACCAGCGACCGGCTCCTGCTGTCCCGCCTGGAGGCCCAGCCGCCGACCGTGCCCGTCCTGGACCTCCAGGAGTACGCGGTCGGCACGGTCTGCGCGGCCGTCCCGATCACGGCCGGCTCCTCCGTCGGCTGCCTGGCCCTGTCCCTCCCCGTCGAGCACGCCCACCGTCTGCGCGAGGCCGCGGACGCCCTCAACCGCAACGCGGCACCGGTGCTGCTCTCCCTGGCGATCTAGGACGTCGTCGACCCTGCCGGGTGGTCCGGAGCACCCCCCGGCATTGGGTAGTATTTTCTCCGTCGCCCGCCACGGAACATGATTCCGGCGGCAGGCGGGAGTCATGCGCCGCTAGCTCAGTTGGTTAGAGCAGCTGACTCTTAATCAGCGGGTCCGGGGTTCGAGTCCCTGGCGGCGCACGGATGAGGGGCCTCTCGTGGGAGCGAGGGGCCCCTCAGCGCGTTCCGGATCCCCGGTGGCCAGCCTGCGGTAGGCGCCCTCCCCCGGCGGCCGCCACCACACCGGATCTCCGCAGCTCAGGCCCTCTTTCCGCAGCTTCGCCCGCTGGACCTTGTTCGTCGCCGTCACCGGCATCCGCGCCACCACCCGTACGAACCGCGGCGCCATCTTCGTCCCGAGATCGGGCTGTGCGGCGAGGAACGTCGCGAAGGTCTCCGGGTCGAACGAGCCGGTGATCGTCGCCATCACCTGGTCGCCGGTCACCGGGTCGGGTACGGCGTACACGCAGACCGCCTCCGCCCCCTCGTAGCGGGCCAGGATGTTCTCGATCATCGCGGCCGCCAGGTTCTCGCCGTCGACGCGGAGGCGGTCGTCGGTGCGGCCGGCGAAGTAGAGGTAGCCGTCGGTGTCGCGGTAGAAGAGGTCGCCCGTCCAGTACCAGCCGGCCCTGCGGCGTTCCGCCTCCGCCCGGGGGTTGCGCCAGTAGCCCTCGAAGGGGCTGGGGCCCCGGTTCACGAGTTCGCCGATCGCCTCGTCCCCGTTGCGCAGGCGCCCCGCCCCGTCGAAGACGGCCGCCGGGCACTCCTCGCCGGTCTCCCGGTCGAGGACGACCAGACCGGGTGCCGCCCGGCCCACCGCGCCCGTCGGGGTTCCCGGCGACCACTGCACGGCCGCGCCGCCCTCCGACGAGCCGTACCCCTCCACCAGCCGCACCCCGAACCGCCGCTCGAAGGCCGCCGCGTCCACCGCCCCGGCCTCCGTGCCGAAGCCCAGCCGGAGCGTGTGGTCGCGGTCGTCGGGACGCGGCCCGGTGGCCAGGACGTACTGGATCGCCCGGCCCACGTACGTGAAGTACGTCGCCCCGTACCGGCGTACGTCCGGCAGGAAGCCGGACGCCGAGAAGCGGTGGCGCAGCGCCACCGTCGCACCGGTCACCAGCGCGGGTGCCCAGTCGGCGATCACCGCGTTGCCGTGGAACATCGGCATGCAGACGTAGTGGACGTCGTCCGCGGACAGGGAGAACTGGTCCGCGAGCGAGCGGCCGGCGGCTGCCAGGCGGCCCTGGGAGCAGAGTGCGGCCTTGGGGGCGCCCGTCGAGCCGGAGGTGAAGTAGAGCAGGAGGCGGTCGCGCGGGGTGGCGCGGGAGGGGTCCGGGCGGGCGTCCGCATAAGGGGCGAGGAGCTCCTGGTACTCCCTCGTGTCCGTCACCAGCACGCGGACTCCCGGCAGGGCCAAGCCCTCCAGCAGCGGCAGGTGGGCCCGCTCGGTGACCAGGACGCGGCATTCGGTGTGGAGGACGTCCCGGGCGAGTTCGGCGCCGCGGCGGGTGGGGTTGATCCCGGCGACGGCGGCCCCGGCCAGGGCCGCCGCGCCCAGCCACAGAGGAAACTCGGGGGTGTTGTCGAGCAGCACGCCGACGTGGGGTTCGACGGCCGGCGGGAGGAGGTCCGCGAGGAGTGCGGCCCGGGCCGCGGCACCCGCCGCGACCTCGTGGTGCGTCAGGGTCCGGTCCGCCCAGCGCAGACCGGGGCGTTCGTCGCCCCACCGGACGGTGATGAGTTCCGCGACCGTGTTCGCCCTGGAGCCCGTGGAGTCCATGGCCGCGCACGGTAGTTGACGTAACGTCAGATGTGGAGGGCTACGGCTGCGGGAAGTCGCCCACGGCGGAGAACATCGCGTAGGTCACCGCCATGAAGCCGATGGCGAAGAGGATGAAGACGCCGAGGAAGGCGAGCAGACATCCCGTGCCCGCGACGAGCTTCCCCTGCGCCGGGGGCCTGGCCGTGGCGTGCTCCGGACGGTCCGCCGGGTAGTGCACGGTGACGATGTCGCCCTCAAGGGTCGTCCCCGGCCCGCCCTGCTCCTCGAAGCGGACGCCGCGGCCGTCGCGCGTGGCGAACTCGTACACGTGGTGCAGCGTGGTGCGCACCGAGCTGTCACCGCCCCCACTCGTCGTGGTGTACGTCCGCAGACAGCGGGCCTCGGCGGTCAGGCCGCTGCTCCAGGCGCGGCTGACCCGCACGGAGCGGCGGATCACCACGACCACGGCACAGGAGGCGACCGCGATCATGAGCGCGGGCACGATGTAGAACAAGGTTTCCATGAGCTCCCCCGAGGCCCTGGGCGGCCTTCGAGCGGCCGGCGTGGGAGGAACCTACCCGCGCCGGCCGCACCGGTGACTCAAGGGAACCTCAGAGGTTCGGAGGGGTCAGAAGGTGACGTCCGAACAGGCGTAGAACGCGTTGGCCGTGTCGGCGATCGTCCACACGGCCACGATGACGTGACGGCCGCTCAGCCCGGACGGCAGCCTGCCGCTGTGGGAGAGCGTGGACGGCGGCCGCTGCCCGTTGTAGGGCACGGTGAAGAACGGGGTGAGGTTGAGGTCGGACCGGGCCAGGTTGTGGTTCTGGTTCCAGCCCGGCTTGGTGATGTAGTACTTGAAGTCGGTCGTGGCGTGCATCGCGGTGAACTGCCAGCGGAACGTGTAGCTCTGGCCGCCCGTCACCTTCGTGGCCGGCCAGGCACCGCCGGACGGTGTGCGCGGTGCGCTGAGCCGGCCGAAGTGGCCGAGCCCTGCGTTGCAGATCTGCCCGTCGGCCGGGCCGGAGGCCGGGAAGCCCTTGGGGCCCTCGACGCTCTGCGGCTCCCACTGGATCGAGCCGCAGTTGGTCACGGTGCCGTTCTGGCAGAGCTTCTGCCGGCTGATGGGGAGGTCGGTGTAGCCGTGGCCGCTGGCGCCGCCGGAGGAGAGTACGAGGGCTCCGGTCGTGGCCAGTCCCACCGCGGCTGCGGACAACTTGGTCCTTGTACGCATGCTGCCGCTCCTGGAGAACGTGGGGGAAGTTCGGTGAGCCGTGCGTGTAGGTCTAGACCAAGTCTGAGATTATGGCCGCTAGTTGAACATGTCCATACCAATCACGGAGCTGTTTCGCCCCGGCCGGCGCAGAACGCCACCGTCAGGTCCTTCACCAGTGCCTTCCGCTCGTAGTCGTCGAGTTCGACCAGCCCCCGCACGGTCAGCCGGGTCACCGTGTCCTCCACCGAGTCCACGACCGAGGTGAGCACGCTGGCCCGGTGCTGGGCGTCCAGCGCGGCCATCCGGCGGCGGTGCATCGCGGCGGCGACCTCGGGCGCGTACTCCACACGGACCGGCTGCACGGAGAACACCTCCAGGCCGACCGGGGCCGCGTCCGTCGCCACCAGCCGGCTCAGCGTCTCGGCCGCCGCGTCCCCGCCCGCCCTCGGCCCGCCCGGCGTCTCCACCGGCACCCGGGCCAGGGCCGCCTCGACGCACTCGCGCAGATACGTCTCGTGGTCCTCGACGCCGAGCGTGGCCCGGGCGGTGTCCCGCACCCGCCACACCACCAGGACGACCACCCGCAGCGCGACCCCGCTCCCGTCGGCCGCGGGCACGGGCTCACTGCGCCAGTGCCGCAGCCGTACGTCCACCCGGCGGCGCAGCAGCAGCGGGTTGACCCACAACAGGCCGGAGCGCCGGACGGTCCCCCGGTAGCGGCCGAACAGGTCCAGCACCCAGGCCCGCCCGGTCCGGCCCCGGGCCAGCCCGCCCAGCCCGAACAGCCCGAGCGCCCCGGCCCCCGCGTACGCCGCCCACTGTGCGGGACCGAGCCCGGGCCCGGCGATCGCGGGCAGCCGCAGTGCCTCCACCGCGAGCGGCGGCAGCACCCCGGCCCACCAGGAGGTGGCCACACAGCCCGCCGCACCACAGGCCCCGGCCAGTACACCGGCCGCGCCGGGCAGCACCCGCGCGGGCCGCTCCACCAGGTCGGGATCGACCTGCGGCACCGGGCGTTGCGGGGCGAGGGCCGGGCGTCTGAGGCGCGGCTGCTCCCCGGTGCCCTGCCTGCGGCCGACGACCGCCGGTCTCAGCGGCACCGTCGCCGGGGCGGGGTCGTCGCGGAACAGCAGGTGGACGGGGATCTCGGTGGTGGCCTCGTTCTGGATCAGCCGGGCGGGCCGGGCCGGTCCGTCGGCCGGCCCGTCGGGCTCGGACGGGTGGGAAGTGGTCGTACTCATGCGTGCCTCCAGCCTCCGCGCCAGATGCGTCACAACAGTGGTCGGTGAGGGACCGCCCGGAAGGGCCGGGGGCGGGCCGTGGGCCCTACGAGAAGAGGCGCCGCCAGGTCTCCGGGCCCGGGTAGCCGTCCGCGGCCCCGCCCCGCCAGCCCTGGGTGCGCTGGAAGGCCTCGACGGCGCGCCGGTCCGCCTCGGTCCAGCGCGGTCCCGGCCCGACCTTGTAGAACCGGCCGAACCCCTTCCGGACGAGCTGCCTGCCCAGCTGGGTGACGTAGGCGTTGTCCGCGCCGGGGCGGAACAGCGCCCGCCCGGGGTAGCCGGGCACGCCGTGCGAGGCGGGTGGCGGGCCGACCGCCCCGTCCTTCACGTCCTTGCCCTCGCCGGTGACCAGCAGCTCCCAGGTGCGCGGGCCGGGCAGCCCGTCGGCATCGGCGCCCGTCCAGCCCTGCGCCTGCTGGAACGCCCGGGTCGCCCGGCGGTCGGCGTCGGTCCAGCGCGGGCCCGGGCCCGAGGCGTACGCGCCGCCGGCCCCGCGCGTGACGAGCATCCGGCCGAGCAGCGTGACGTACTTGTTGTTCGCGCCGGGGCCGAAATACGCCGCTCCCGGGTACGCCGTGGCGGCCGGGGCGCCCGGCTGGCCGCCGTCCTTCCCGGGCACCGGCTCCTCCGGGGTGACGCCCTTGTAGCGGTAGGGCACGTACCGGTCGGAGTCGTTCCAGTAGGCGTACGGGGTGGACTGGCGGCGGGTGTGCGGGCGGGTCTGCTCGTAGGCCGTGTAGTGGGTGTGCGCGGCGTCCGTCCAGCCGCCGAAAATGGTGACGTGCGAGCCGTTCGCGGGGTCGGACGCATTGTGGAACAGCAGAATGTCGCCCGGCTGGAGTTCCTCCTTGGAAATGCGCTCCCCGTACTGGGCGAGGCTGCCCGTCCATTCGTTTCCGGGAAGCCGCCAGGCCATCGAGACATAGCCGGAGCAGTCCTGCCGGTAACCGTCGGACCAGAAGGCGCTCATGCTGTACGGCACCTTGGCGGCGACCCACGTCCTGGCCCGGTTGATGATGTCCGTGCGGGTGATGGCGGTGGGCTTGGGAGCGACCGACGGCTTGGCCGGACGGCCGCCGGGGCCGTGCAGCGGGGCCGAGCCGCCCTGGGGGGTATCGGGCTCTTCACCTGCGGAGATACCCGATTGATGGGAGGCGTGCGGGGCGGCCGCGGCCGGTACGGCGTGACCGGCGCCGAGGGCGGCGGAGGCCACGGCCGTCAGAGCGAGGGCCCGGTGCGCGGCCGGGTGGGCACCGGTCCGGCCCGACCAGGAATGCGGCAGGGCCCGACGCCAGTGGACGCAGCCGGGGCAGTCGCAATCGCTCGCGGGGTCGATTTCCTCGAATACCGGAGACTCCATGCGATTCCCCTCACACTCCCGGCGGAAAATACGGCGCCCGTGCACCAGAAGGCGCGCGTCGTCAGTTTCGCAACTGTCTTCCGCACGCGCATGCTGACGGTCCGAATGATGTACGCGGGCGCCTTGCCGGCCCCCTCCCGGCCCCGGGCCGGGTGGTCCGGAGCACCTCCGCGCGTCCTGTAGAGTTACGACGTCAGCAGGCGCCGCTAGCTCAGTTGGTTAGAGCAGCTGACTCTTAATCAGCGGGTCCGGGGTTCGAGTCCCTGGCGGCGCACCGACCGAAAGGCCCCTCGCGGAAGCGGGGGGCCTTTTGTATGCCTGTGCACAGCCTGCCGCTCTCTGGCCGGATACCCTCTCGCCATGGCAGCGCGTGACCTACAGGAGCGGATCAAGAAGCTCATCATCGACCGCCGGCTGGCCTCCGGGGCCCCGCTGCCGACCGAGCCCGAGCTGATGGAGTACCTCGGCGCGAGCCGGAACTCGGTGCGGGAGGCGCTGAAGGCACTCCAGGCGATGGGCATCGTGGAGATCCGGCACGGCTTCGGCACCTACGTCGGCCCGATGTCCCTGGCGCCGATGATCGAGGGCCTCGCCTTCCGCACGGTCGCCGGGCACTCCCGGGGCGAGGACTCCCTGCTCCAGCTGCTGGAGCTGAGGGAGGCGGTGGAGACGGGCCTGGTGTCGCGGCTCGCCGGCCGGATGCCGGAAGCGGACCTCGTTGAACTGGACGCGCTCGTCGACCGTATGGAAGAGGAGGCCGCGCAGGGAGCCGGCCTCGCCGAGACCGACCGGGCCTTCCACGCCACCCTCTACCGGGGGCTGGACAACGTGCTGCTGTGCGAGGTCCTGGAGGCGTTCTGGGACGCCTTCCACCGGGTCCGCACGGACCTCGGGGGCGAGCCGCAGGACCCGAGGGTGACCTGCCGGCAGCACCGGGAGATCCTCGACGCGGTGCGGTCCGGCGACGCGGTGCGGGCGGAGGGGGCCATAAGAGAACACTTCGGCAACATCCGAGCCCGCCTGTCCACAACGGCTCCACAGGTCCCCCACACCCGTCACAATGAACGCGTTTGACCGGTAACCACCGTGTTTCGCATCTTGCGATCATGATGGACGCCGTAGAACCCTGGTCATCTGGTTTTACAGGATGCTGCGATTTCGCGGCAGTTGGGGGGCTTTAGGGCCGGTTGCAGGCGGCGCGGGGGTAGGGGCCCGCGTTCATGAACCGATGCCGTGGGGGGCATCATGCAACCGGAAGGTCGCGTTGCCGTGTCTATAGGGTGTGGATGACGTGGTGACTGCGATCCACCACTGATACGTCTGTGAAGGTCGAGGGGGACCTGGAGCAGACGGTAGGAAGCTACGAAACACGCGGCTGTCCGCGTGTGGGGGGATGACTCATGACGTCGAGGCCCACGGGTGCCCGGCAGGAAAACGACCCGTCCCAGACCACTCAGCTCAGGGTGCCGGGGCACCGGATGAGCACGACGGGGACGTTCCGGCGGATCAAGAAGACCCTGCCGAGGTACGACTACGAGCACTACAGCCGGCTCGCGGGTCCCCTCACCCAGCCGGATCCGGGCAAGCCCTACAAGGTGCAGTACCGCTCGCTGATCTCGCAGGAACCGCACCGCATCCGGGTCGCCCTGATGCTGGCCGCGGCCCCGGTGCTGTCCCTGGTGCTGCTGTTCTGGCTGCTCCAGCCCGAGCACTGGACCGAGCGTGACTACCCGGCCTTCGACTGGCTGCCCACGCTCGACATGGTCATGCTCGTCTCGATCGGCCTGATCGAGTTCTTCCGCTGCATGAACGTGCTGTCCAACGCGCACGCCACCCTGGTGGCCCGCGACCCGATCCCGGTGGTGCCCGAGACCGGCACCAGAGTGGCCTTCCTCACCTCCTTCGTGCCCGGCAAGGAACCGCTGGAGATGGTGACCAAGACCCTGGAGGCGGCCGTCAAGATCCGCCACCGGGGCCTGATGCACGTGTGGCTGCTCGACGAGGGCGACGACCCCGAGGTGAAGGCGGTCTGCGAGCGCCTCGGCGTGCACCACTTCTCCCGCAAGGGCGTCGCGAAGTGGAACCAGGCCAAGGGCCCGCACCGCGCCAAGACCAAGCACGGCAACTACAACGCCTGGCTGGAAGCGCACGGCGACGACTACGACTTCTTCGCCTCGGTCGACACCGACCACGTGCCGCTGCCCAACTACCTGGAGCGGATGCTCGGCTTCTTCCGCGACCCGGACGTCGGCTTCGTCATCGGCCCGCAGGTCTACGGCAACTACGACAACCCCATCACCAAGGCCGCCGAGTCGCAGCAGTTCCTCTTCCACGCGCTGATCCAGCGCGCCGGCAACCGCTACGGCTCCCCCATGTTCGTCGGCACGTCCAACGCCGTGCGCATCAAGGCGCTGAAGCAGATCGGCGGTCTGTACGACTCGATCACCGAGGACATGGCGACCGGCTTCGAGATGCACCGCCACAAGAACCCGGCGACGGGCAGGAAGTGGCGCTCGGTGTACACGCCGGACGTGCTCGCGGTCGGTGAGGGCCCCAGCGCCTGGACGGACTTCTTCACCCAGCAGATGCGCTGGTCGCGAGGGACGTACGAGACGATCATCGGGCAGTACTGGAAGGGCTGGTACTCGCTGCCGCCGAGCAAGCTCTTCAACTACACGATGATGATCATCTTCTACCCGATGTCGGCCCTGAACTGGATCCTGGCGGCGCTGAGCTGCTGCCTGTTCCTGGGCCTGGGTGCCTCGGGTGTGAACATCGACCCGGCGGTCTGGCTGATGCTCTACGGCAACGCCTCCGCCCTGCAGATCGGTCTGTACGTCTGGAACCGCCGGCACAACGTCTCGCCGCACGAGCCGGAGGGCTCCGGCGGTGTGGCCGGCATGGTGATGTCCGCGCTGTCGGCGCCGCTGTACGCCAAGGCGCTGATCGACTCCGTGCTGCGGCGCAAGAGCAAGTTCGTCGTCACGCCCAAGGGCGACTCGGCGAGCCCGGACCGCTGGTTCGGCACGTTCCGCTACCACTGGTACTTCGTCGCGATCTTCGGTGGGTCGATCGCCGCCGGCTTCGTCTTCGGCCACTCCCACCCCGCGATGATCATCTGGGCGACGTTCGCGCTGCTGATCACCGCCTCGCCGGTGTTCGCCTGGCGCTGGCAGCTGCGGCAGGACGCGAAGAAGCCCGCCGCCCACGCCGCGGGACAGGCGCAGGACCCTGCCGGGCCGAACCGGACGCAGCCGCTGCCCATCCCGCAGCAGCCGTCGGGGCACGTCCCGCAGCAGAAGCCCACGTGGGCCGCCACCCCGGGCGCACACGGGGAGGTCGGGGGAACCGACCAGACCATGCAGATCGCCCTTGGTGGACTTGGGGGACGTAAGGAATGAACGACCGTGCAGGCCGCCGCCGGGCCCGTCGACTCGCGATCGGCACGGCGGTGGTACTCGCGCTGGCCGGGATGAACGGGCCGTGGCTCTACCGCTTCAGCACCGAGAAATACCACCAGTACACAATCAACAAGCCGGAGTACAAGGCCGCGAACGGCAAGTGGGAGATCATCGATTTCCCCGAGGAGTACCGGCAGAACACCATCCACGCGGCGCTGCTGCGCACCGGCAAGGTGCTGCTCGTCGCGGGGTCGGGCAACGACCAGGACAACTTCGACGCGAAGAGGTTCGACACCCGGATCTGGGACCCGGTCAAGGGCACGATCAAGAAGGTCCCCACACCGGCCGACCTGTTCTGCACCGGCCACACCCAGCTCGCCAACGGCAACCTGCTGATCGCGGGCGGCACCAAGCGCTACGAGAAGCTCAAAGGTGACGTCACCAAGGCCGGTGGCCTGATGATCGTCCACAACGAGAACCCGGACGAGCCGATCACGCTGCCGGCCGGCACGAAGTTCACGGGCAAGGAGAACGGCAAGACGTTCGTCTCCAAGGACCCGGTGCTGGTGCCGCGTGCCAAGAAGGTCTTCGACAAGGCGACCGGCAAGTTCCTGCGCAACGACCCCGGCCTGGGCCGGATCTACGTCGAGGCGCAGAAGCGGGGCAAGAAGTTCGAGACGGGCACGCAGGACAACTACCGCGTGCACGGCCTGAAGGGCGCCGACGCCAAGAACACCTACGGCATCGCGCAGAAGCTCGCGCTCGACAAGAAGGACTTCCAGGGCATCCGGGACGCCTTCGAGTTCGACCCCGTGGCCGAGAAGTACATCAAGGTCGATCCGATGAAGGAGGCCCGCTGGTACCCCACGCTCACCACCTTGAGCGACGGGAAGATCCTCAGCGTCTCCGGCCTCGACGACATCGGCCAGCTGGTCCCGGGCAAGAACGAGATCTTCGACCCGAAGACCAAGAAGTGGACCTACACCGACAAGGTCCGGCAGTTCCCGACCTACCCGGCGCTGTTCCTCA
This sequence comes from Streptomyces sp. NPDC029044, assembly GCF_040637495.1. Lineage (NCBI taxonomy): Bacteria > Bacillati > Actinomycetota > Actinomycetes > Kitasatosporales > Streptomycetaceae > Streptomyces > Streptomyces sp. NPDC029044. The sequence continues at coordinate 34,298 of NZ_JBEZWN010000049.1, read as the reverse complement.
TGCAGAACGGCAAGGTCTTCTACTCCGGGTCCAACGCGGGCTACGGACCGGACGACGTCGGCCGTGAGCCGGGCGTGTGGGACGTCGACACCAACAAGTTCTCGAAGATTCCGGGCCTGAGCGACCCCACGCTGATGGAGACGTCGGGCACGGTGCTGCTGCCGCCGGCGCAGGACGAGAAGTACATGGTGGTCGGCGGCGGTGGCGTCGGCGAGTCCGAGGAGTCCAGCGAGAAGACCCGGATAGTCGACCTGAAGAAGGCGGACCCGCGCTTCGAGGACGGCCCGTCCCTGGACAAGGGCACGCGCTACCCGAACGCCTCGGTCCTGCCCGACGACAGCGTGCTGATCTCCGGCGGCTCGGAGGACTACCGCGGCCGCGGTGACTCCAACATCTTCGAGGCGCGGCTCTACGACACGGAGAAGAACGAGCTCAAGCGCGTCGCCGACCCGCTCGTGGGCCGCAACTACCACTCCGGGTCGATCCTGCTGCCCGACGGCCGCGTGATGTTCTTCGGCTCCGACTCGCTCTACGCGGACGCGGCCAACACCAAGCCGGGCGAGTTCGAGCAGCGCATCGAGATCTACACGCCGCCGTACCTCTACGGCGACGGGGACCGGCCCACGCTGTCGGGCGGACCGCAGACCATCGAGCGCGGCGGGACCGGGACGTTCACCTCGTCGGACGCGGCGAAGGTCAAGAAGGTCCGGCTGATCCGGCCGAGCGCCGCCACGCACGTCACCGACGTCGACCAGCGGTCCATCGCCCTGGACTTCGAGGCGTCCGGCGGCAAGCTGACCGTGACCGTGCCGGAGAACCGGAACCTCGTCCAGGCGGGCTGGTACATGATGTTCGTGACGGACGCCGACGGGACCCCGAGCAAGGCGCAGTGGGTCAAGGTGCCCTGACAGGCAACCGGGAAGGGGCGCTCTCCGCGAGGAGAGCGCCCCTTTCGTATGGGCCGGTACGGGACCGGTCGTCAGCCGGTGGCCTTCGCCAGCTTCAGGGCGTAGTCCGCCCACCACTGGCCCGCCTTGGGTCCGCCCTTGCACTCGCCGTCCGACTCGCCCGGTCGCTTCACCCACAGGTACGCGTCGACCAGCGGGTCGGCCGTCTTCGTCGTCGGGGTCTCCCCCAGGGAGCGGCCCGGCGGGTTGCACCAGCGCTCGTCGGGCTTGCCGTCGGTGTAGGGGCCCTTGCCGTTGCGGCTGGTGTCGATGACGAAGTGCTTGCCGCCGACCTTGGCGGAGAGCTTCTTGCCGTAGGCGATGGAGTCTTCGGTGGAGTAGAAGTTGGAGACGTTGACCGAGAAGCCGTCGGCCTGTGCGATGCCCGCGCGGTTCAGCGGTTCGAAGATCTGGTCGGGGTTCTGCCAGCCGGCGTTGCCCGCGTCGAGGTAGACCTTCGTGTTCTTCAGAGACTTCAGCTTGGTGACGGCGCCCTTGAGGAGGTCGTAGCGCTCCTCGTGGAACTGCTGGGGCGTGCAGCCGTCGACGAGGTGGAGCAGCGCGTCCGGTTCCAGGACGATCGTGGCGGGCCGGTCTCCGATGCCCGCGGCCACGCCGTCGATCCAGTCACGGTAGGCGTTGCCGTCGGCGGCACCGCCCTGCGAGTACTGGCCGCAGTCGCGGTGCGGGATGTTGTAGAGGACCAGCAGGGCCGTGCGGCCGGCCTTCTCGGCGGCTTCGGTGAGGCCCCGGGTCTGCTGCCGCGGGTCGTCCGGGACGATCCATTCGGCGGTCGGCTGCTCGGCGATCTTGCGGATCTGCTCGGCTTCCCGCTTCTTGTCCGACTTCTCCAGCTCGGCGAGCTGCTGGGCCGCGGTCCCGTCCGGATTGACCCAGAACGGGGCTTTTTCCTTGGGCTGTTGGGTGATTCCGGCGCCCGCGTCGGCGGGCTCGTCCGATCCGTCTCCTCCGTCGGAGGAGGAACACCCCGTGATCAGCAGTGCCGCCCCCAGCACCACTGCGGACATCCGCCTCCCGGCGAACACCCCGGCCCCCCTGCTGCCGTACATCCAACTCCCCCTTGGGTGCAGCGTGACAAGTCTCAATCCTGACATACGTCCCGCGGCACCCACGAGGCGAACCCCACCTGCGCGGATGACCGGGTCCGTCAGAGGCCGGTCCCCGTCAGGTACGCCGAGACGACCACGTTCGCCGTGTAGCTGCGGGTCGTACGGTCGAAGCTGCCGCCGCAGGTGACCAGCCGCAGTTCGGCCCGCCCCGACTCGCGGGGCCCGTAGGCCTGGTGGGCGTCGAAGCGGTCGCGGGTGAGGACCTGGACCGACTCGACGGTGAACTCGGCGACCTTGGCGTCGGCCCGCAGCACCCGGATCGTCTGGCCGGGCCGCATGGCGCTGACCTTGTAGAAGACGGCAGGCCGGGTGTCGGTGTCGGCATGACCGACCATCAGCGCGGTGCCGGGCGCACCGGGCGCGACCCCGCCGGCGTACCAGCCGACCACGCCCGGCTGGTCGTACGGCGGCGGGTCGAGCGCCCCCCGGGCGTCGAGGCCGCGGGCCACCACGGGGGCCTGGACGCCGAGCCCCGGGATGTCGACGCGCTGCGGCAGCGCGTCTCCCAGCGGGCGGTGCTCGGGCGGCAGCTTGATGTCCGGGGGCCGTCCGGCCGCCGCCATGTCGCCCGTGGTGGGGGCGGAGATGCCGTGCCGCATCTCGGTGACCTCGCGGCCCCACAGCCACAGTCCGAGCAGCAGCACGACCCAGGCCAGGCCGGTCAGCAGGCGGCCGGTGCCGGAGAAGCGCCTTTCCATGTGATCGCGATCCCGCATGGTCAATCCGTCCCGCGGCCCCGGCGGGCACCGCGCCGCAGCACGACGATCACCGCGGCGGCCACCCCCGCGAGCACCAGTCCGGTCACCCCCTGCGCCGCGCCGGGAGCGGCGCCCCGCTCCTCGGCGGCAATGAGCCCGGCGGCACCGCCACCGCCCGCCCGGACGGGGGCGACGGGCGAGGCCGGCGCACCGGGCCGGTGCGAGGGGAACGCCTCCCGGTCACGGCCGGGAGCGGACGGCTGCCCGCCCCCTTCCGGCGCGGGCTGCTGTCCGGCCTCACCGTTTGCCGGCTCCCCGTGCGCGGCTTGCCGTCCGGCCTGACCGTCTGCCGGCTCCCCGTGCGCGGCTTGCCGTCCGGCCTGACCCTCTGCCGACTCTCCGTGCGCGGCTTGCTGTCCCGCCTCGCCGTGCGCGGGCTGCTGTCCACCGGGCACGGGCAGGGGCGGGGGCGGGGGCACGGGGAGCGGTGCGGCGTCGGAGCGCCCCGCCGCACCGTCCCGGACGGTGAGCGTGACGGTCTGATGCGCTCCACCGCAGGTGACCCGCACGGCGTACGAACCGGCCTCGATCGTGGAGCGGACGCGGCTCTCACCGGCGAGCTCGCGCGCTCCGGTCACGGTGAGCCGGACGTCCGCGACGAACGCCGCCGAGGCGGCCACGGCCGTTCGCTGGGCGCAGCCGGCCACGCGGAGTGTGACGTCACTGCCGGGGGCGGGGGCCGCCGGGGTCACCGAGACGCTCCCCCCGTCCGCCGCGTACGCCGAGGGGGCGAGGGCGACGACGGCCAGGACGCTCGTACAGACAGTGACTCTCAGGGAACCCATCGTGAACCTCCAGACGCCTGGAGCCTCCCCCGCGCGGTGGGCCGCCGCATCCTCAGGGACGCGGCGGCTGCTCCGTACGGGTGACGACGGGTTTGAGCCCCCCGGGTGCCTCCGGCCGGGCTCAGACCCGGTCGACGAGGTCCGCGATCGAGTCCACGACCTGCGACGGCCGGTACGGGAAGTCCTCGACCTGTTCGGGCCGGGTCAGGCCGGTGAGCACCAGGAACGTCTGCATCCCGGCCTCCATGCCCGCCAGCACGTCGGTGTCCATCCGGTCGCCGATCATCGCGCTGGTCTCGGAGTGCGCCCCGATGGCGTTCAGCCCGGTCCGCATCATCAGCGGGTTCGGCTTGCCCGCGAAGTACGGCTTCTTGCCGGTCGCCTGGGTGATCAGCGCGGCCACCGCGCCCGTCGCGGGCAGCGGCCCCTCGGTGGAGGGGCCCGTCTCGTCGGGGTTGGTACAGATGAACCGGGCGCCGCCGAGGATGAGCCGGACCGCCTTCGTCATGGCCTCGAAGGAGTACGTGCGGGTCTCGCCGAGGACGACGTAGTCCGGCTCGTGGTCGGTCAGGATGTAGCCGATGTCGTGCAGCGCGGTGGTCAGGCCGGCCTCGCCGATGACGTACGCCGAGCCGCCCGGCCGCTGGTCGTCCAGGAACTGGGCGGTGGCCAGGGCCGAGGTCCAGATGCTCTCGATCGGCACCTCCAGGCCCATGCGGCGCAGCCGGGCGTGCAGGTCGCGCGGGGTGTACATCGAGTTGTTGGTGAGGACCAGGAAGGGCTTCCCGGACTCGCGCAGCTTCTTCAGGAAGGCGTCGGCGCCGGGGATCGGTACGCCCTCGTGGATGAGCACACCGTCCATGTCGGTGAGCCACGACTCGATGGGCTTGCGGTCTGCCATGTGCGGGGTCTCCTGCCGTACGCGGTCCAGCGTGCGCCCCAGCCTAGACAGTGGCGGGATCTTGCGGAATGGCCCGCGTGCGGCGTCCCGACTGGCGGGACGCCCTGCTCAGCGGCGACGGCGGGCGACGAGCAGTACCCCGCCTCCGGTGAGCAGCAGGGCCGCGACGACGACGACCTGCGTGCCGGTGCCCGTCCGGGCCAGTTCCTCCGCGAAGGGGAACCGGTCCTCGCGGGGCGGGACGGAGGCGTCGGGGTCGGTGCCGGGGCGGGTCTCCTCACCGGTCTCCTCACCGGTGTCGGGGCGGGTCTCCTTACCGGTGTCGGTGTCGGTGCCGGTCCCCGCGTCCCCGGCGTCGATCCCGAACCGGTAGTCGTTCGACTGCCCGACCCAGTCGCCGTCGTCGTCGTGCCGCTGCACCACCGCGGCATTGGCCGTCACGTCGTTGGGCACGGCGTCCGAGGTGAGCATGAGCCGCACCTTCACGGTGACGGTCCTGCCCGGCCCCACGGTGAACCCGGTGAACCGGTCCTCCTCGCCGGCGAACGCCCCGACGAGCTCGTCCTCGCCGGTCTTCTCGAAGCGCACGGGGTGGGCCCGCGGCCCGTCGAAGAATTCGAGGCGCGGCTGGGACGGTTCCAGGGCGCGCCGGTCGTCGACGAGCACGACGACGGGATGGATGCCGGTGCAGGTCCGGTCGGTCGTGTTGGTCAGATCGACGTACCAGGTCCCGAACCCGCCCCCGGCCGTGTAGGTGTCCGGCCCGCCGTGGATGCGGGTGGTGAGCGGGAAGGTGTGGTCGTCGGGCGCGGCACACGCGGGCGCCGGGGCGTCCGCGCGCGCCGGATGAGCACCGGGGAGCAGGACGGCGGCCGCCGCTGCCGCCGCCAGACAGAGATGAGCGGGCGTGCAGAGTCGCATGATGATGTGACATTCCGACCGACGAGGACCACGAGACGGCACCGCCGCGAACCGCCCCCGAACGGCGGCGCGGATCCGCCCGGTCGGCGGACAGACCTACCTGCGCCCCAGCGCCTTCGCGCGCATGTGGGCCCAGCCCGCGAGGACGAGACCCACCGCGGTGAGGACCGCGTAGGTCACCAGCAGCGGTACGAAGCCACCGGGCAGCCCGCCCAGCAGTCCCCGCTCGTCGTCGATGAGGAGCCGGGCGAGCCCCTGAACGCACACCGCCAGCACCAGCATGCCGAGAACTTGCAGGACGTCGTACTTCATGGCCTTCCTTTCACGACGAGGGCTACGTTACGAACGTATCAACGGATGCGGATGACCAGGTCCTGTACTGCTGGCAATCCTCTGCTTACGTCACACTTTCTCGACGCGCTATCGTGAAGGGATGCGTGACGAAAAGACGCGGACGTGCCAGGTCTGCGGCGCGGGACTGGCCCGTCCGAGCCGGGGTCGTCCGCCCGTGTACTGCTCCCGCAGCTGTCAGGCCCGGGCGTACCGCAGGCGCAGGCAGCCGCTGCCCGAGCCGGGCACGCCGCCCGCCTCCCCGCCGACGGACGTCCGGGCGCGGCAGCGGCGCCGCATCGCGGAGGCGGTGTGGCGGATCGCCGCCCGGCAGGGCCTGGACACGGCCAGCATGCGCCGGATCGCGGCGGAGGCGGGGGTGTCACTGCGGGTCGTGCAGTACCACTTCGACTCCAAGCACGCCCTCCTGGTGGACGCGCTGCGCCTGCTGCACGAGGAGAACGAGCGGCTGGCCCGGGCGCGCATCCCGTACGACATGACGGACCCGTGCGCGCTGCTGCGGGCGGTGCTGGACGAGTTCCTGCCGCTGGACGAGCAACGCGCCTTCGCGCTGCGCGTGTTCACGGCGTACTACGCGCGCAGCCTGACCGATCCCGAGCTCGCGGCGGTCTTCCTGGCGGCCGAGCAGCCGCTGGAACACCTCGTCGCGGACATCATCGGGGCCGGCCAGGCGGCGGGGAGTGCGGCCCCGGGCATCGACCGGGCGCACGAGGCCGACCTGCTGGTGTCGGGAGCCGTCGGGCTGGGCATGGACGTCGTGCACGAACGCCGGTCCCTCGCGGGGGTGCGGGGGGTGCTCGACTATCACCTGGACAGGATCTTCCCGGCCAGGACCGCCGGGCATCGACCGTCAGTGCCCGGACATCAGCCGAGCACCGCACCCTGACACCGGCACCGGCTCCCGCTCGGTCGCCGCGTCCAGGACCGGCTCCCGCTCGGTCGCCGCATCCAGCACCGGATCCTGCTCGATCGCCGCGTCCAGGACCGACTCCCGCTCGGTCGCCGCATCCTGCTCGGTCGCCGCATCCAGCACCGGATGCTGCTCAGCGCCGCGTCCAGCACCGGATCCTGCTCGGCGCCGCGTCCTGCACCGGCTCCCGCTCGATCGCCGCGTCTTGGACCGACTCCCGCTCGGTCGCCGCATCCTGCTCGGTCGCCGCGTCCAGCACCGGATCCTGCTCGGTCGCCGCATCCAGCACCGGATGCTGCTCAGCGCCGCGTCCAGCACCGGCTCCCGCTCGATTGCCGCGTCCTGCCCGAGCCGCTCCCCATTCCCGTGTTCAGACGCCCCCGCGCCCGAACACCGGTCCCAGCACCAGCTCGGCCGCCCCCACTGCCACGGCTCCGCCGCCCCCGGCCGCGACGCGCACCGGTACGGCGTCCTGGCCCGTGCGCCGGGCCCAGGCCCCCAGCACCGCGCCGACTCCCTCCGTGAAGATCTCCGGGTCCGCCGCCACCGTCCGGCCGCCGAGCAGGACGACGTCGATGTCGAGCAGCCCCACGAGGTTCGCCGCCCCGGCCCCCAGAACCCGTGCCGCCTCCCGCAGATCACCGCGTTCCACCGCAGCGAGGCACAGGGCTTCGACACAGCCCCGGTTCCCGCAGGTGCAGGGCGGGCCGTCGAGCTGGATCACCTGGTGGCCGAACTCCCCGGCCCCGGTCCTGGCCCCCCGGTGCACACTGCCGCCGATGACCAGCCCTGCCCCCAGTCCCGTGCCGAGGTGCAGGTACGCGAAGGAGCCGCCCTGGCCCCCGGCGGCGAGGCCCAGCGCCGCCGCGTTGGTGTCCTTGTCGACCACGACCGGCACGCCGAGCCGCTCCGCCAGCGCCTCCCGCAGCGGGAAACCGTCCCACTCGGGAAACCCGGTCACCCGGTGCAGCACCCCCCGGACATGATCAAGCGGCCCGGGCAACGCGACCCCTACGCCGAGCAGGGCGGGGTCCGGCCGGGCGGGGCCCAGCCGGGATGCGTCGCCGTCCCCATCCGTCCCGGCCGCCGGCACCCCGGCCACCGTCTCCCGTACCGCCCCCAGTACGGCCTCGGCCCCCGCCCCCAGGTCCAGCGCGGCCCGCCGCTCCCCGACCACCGTGCCCCGCAGGTCCACGAGCACGGCCCGCGCCTCGTCCCGGTCCAGGTGGACGCCGACCGCGTGCCCGGCCTCCGGCACCAGGCGGAGCACCGTGCGCGGCTTGCCCCCGGTCGATGCCCGGCGCCCGGCATCTGCCGCGAGGCCGTCCTCCCGCAGGCGGGCCGTGATCTTGCTGACGGCCTGCGGGGTGAGGCCGGTGCGCTCGGCGAGTTCGAGCCGGCTGATGCCCTCGTCCCCGGCGGTTCGCAACAGGTCGAGCACCAGCGCGGCGTTGTGGCTGCGCAGGGCGAGCAGGTTCACCCCGCCGCCACCCGGGCTGACCGGGCCGACCGGGCCGACCGGGCCACCCTGGCCGGCCGGGCCAGTCGGCCCCGACCCTCGCGCCCCGCGCATGCCGCCCACCCCGCCCGTACGGTCGTCCGCCCTGTTCACCACCCCATTGTCCCCGGCGCTTGCACTTTGGCAACAGCGTTGCGAAAGTGGGAGGCATGACTGGCACACCCCTCCGCGTCGGCCTCGTCGGCTACGGCCTCGCCGGCTCCGTCTTTCACGCCCCGCTGATCGCCGCCACGGAGGGCCTCGCCCTCGACACGGTGGTCACCTCGAACCCGGAGCGGCAGCAGCAGGCCCGCGTCGAGTTCCCGGACGTGCGCCTCGCCGCCTCACCGGACGAGCTGTTCGCCCGGGCCGCCGAGCTGGACCTGATCGTCGTGGCGTCCCCGAACAAGACGCACGTGCCGCTCGCGACGACCGCGCTGAAGGCCGGCCTGCCGGTCGTCGTCGACAAGCCCGTCGCGGGCACCGCGGCCGAGGCCCGCGAGCTGGCCGCCCTGGCCGAGGAGCGCGAGCTGCTCCTCTCCGTCTTCCAGAACCGCCGCTGGGACAACGACTTCCTCACCCTGCGCAAGCTGCTCAACGAGGGTGAACTGGGCGACGTGTGGCGGTTCGAGTCCCGCTTCGAGCGCTGGCGTCCGAAGCCGAAGGGCGGCTGGCGCGAGTCCGGCGACCCCGCAGAGATCGGAGGTCTGCTCTTCGACCTCGGCAGCCATGTCGTCGACCAGGCCCTGGTCCTGTTCGGCCCGGCGGCCTCCGTGTACGCGGAGACGGACATCCGTCGCCCGGGCGCCGAGACGGACGACGACACGTTCATCGCGATCACCCACACCAACGGCGTCCGCTCCCACCTCTACGTCTCCGCGACGACCGCTCAACTCGGCCCCCGCTTCCGCGTCCTGGGCTCCTTGGCCGGGTACGTCAAGTACTGCCTCGACCCCCAGGAGGCGGCGCTCCGGGACGGCCTGCGCCCCGGCCCCGGCTGGGGTGCGGAGCCCGAGTCGCTGTGGGGCCGCGTGGGCTCCGGCGAGTCCCCGGTGACCGGCGGCGGCCGCCCCGAACCCACCCTCCCGGGCGACTACCCGGCTTACTATGCGGCCGTGGCGAAGTCCCTGCTGGAGGGCGCCCCGAACCCGGTGACCGCACGGGAGGCGGCCGCCGCCCTGGACGTACTGGAGGCCGCCCGTCGTTCGGCCCGCGAGAAGGTGACGGTGACGCTGTGACCCACAAGAGCAACCCCTCCCACAGCCAGGGGCTCACCCCGAAGTTCCACCCGGAGCTCACCCCGAGCCTGGAGGAGCTGGAGAAGCAGGAACGCCACCTGGTGTTCCGCCAGTTCACGTACGACGACGCCTGGGCGCTCGGCTCACTCCTGGTCGAGCTGGCCCGGGAGCGGCAGGCCCCGGTCGCCATCGACATCCACCGCGCCGGCCAGCAGCTGTTCCACGCGGCCCTGCCGGGCTCCACCCCGGACAACGACGCCTGGATCGCCCGCAAGCGCCGGGTGGTCGAGCGCTACGGCTCCGCCTCCTACCTGGTGGGCGCCCGCTTCCGCGCCAAGGGCAGCACCTTCGAGGAGTCCTCGCGCCTGGACCCCGACACCTACGCGGCCCACGGCGGCTCGTTCCCGATCACCGTCGAGGGCGTGGGTGTGATCGGCGCGGTGACGGTGTCCGGACTGCCGCAACTCCAGGACCACCGGCTGGTGGTGGAGGCGCTGGAGCGGTTCCTGGACCTCTGACTCCGTTCCCGGAATGAGCGGGGACCCTCTCCGGTTGGCACCTGCGTACGCGTGATCGACAACGGCGCCCACCGGAGGGACCCCACCCCATGACCACCCCCCTGAAGGAGACCGTCGGCCGGTACGGCATCTGGAGCGTGGGCCTGCGCTCGGAGGACCCGGACCGGCGCGGCGAACTCGCCGAGACCGCCGCCGAACTGGAGGAACTCGGCTACGGCGCCGTCTGGCTCGGCGGCAACAGCTCCGCCGCCAACGCCGCCCCGCTGATCGAGGCGACCTCGACGCTCACGGTCGGCACCAGCATCCAGAGCATCTGGCAGCACGAACCGGACGCCGCCGCCACGGCCTTCGCGGACCTGGAGTCGGCCCACCCCGGGCGCTTCCTGCTGGGCCTCGGGGTGAGCCACGCCAAGCGGGTCGAGCAGTACGCCCGCCCCTACTCGGCGCTGGTCGGCCACCTCGACGGCCTGGACGCCGCCGGAGTTCCGGCGGAGCGCCGGCTCCTGGCCGCCTTGGGCCCGAAGTCGCTGCGGCTGGCCCGCGACCGGGCGGCGGGCTCGATCCCGTACCTGGTCACCCCGGAGCACACGGCGCACGCCCGCGAGATCCTGGGCGAAGCCCCGCTGCTGGCGCCGGAGCTGGGCGTCGTCCCGGAGACGGACCCGGTCCGCGCCCGGGCCGTGGCCCGCGAGTTCCTGGAGATCTACCTCCCCCTGCCGAACTACACCAACAACTTCCTCAGGCACGGCTTCACGGAGGACGACCTGGTGGACGGCGGCAGCGACCGCCTGGTCGACGCCCTGTTCGCCTGGGGCGACGACCAGGCGATCCGCGCGAAGATCGACGCCTTCTTCGCGGCGGGCGCGGACCACGTCGCCCTCCAGGTCCTGACCGGCGAGTCCCGCGACGCCCTCCCGAGGAAGGCGTGGCGCGACGTAGCAGCTCTGCTGGACTGACGTTTCCTCAGGGGCGCGGGGAACTGCGCGACCAGCCACGGACGGCCCGCAGCAGGCAACGGACCGCAGTCCCCCGCCCCTCCCAGCGGAGCGCTACGCGTCCTTGAACTCCTGCCGCTGCCGCCCGAGCCCCTCGATCTCCAGCTCCACGACATCCCCGGCCCGCAGGAACGGCTTCGGCTCGGGCGCACCCAGGGCCACCCCCGCCGGCGTCCCCGTGTTGATCACATCGCCCGGGTAGAGCGTCATGAACTGGCTGAGGTACCGCACGACCTCCCCGACCGGGAAGATCTGCTCGGCCGTCGTCCCGTCCTGCTTGAGCTCCCCGTTGACCCAGAGCTTCAGGGACAGGTCCTGCGGGTCCCGTACCTCGTCCGCCGTGACGAGCCACGGCCCCAGCGGATTGAACGTCTCGCAGTTCTTCCCCTTGTCCCAGGTCCCGCCGCGCTCGATCTGGAACTCCCGCTCGGACACGTCGTGCGCCACGGCGTACCCGGCGACGTGCGCCAGCGCCTCCTCCGTGGACCCGAGGTACCTGGCAGTGCGCCCGATGACGACGGCCAGCTCGACCTCCCAATCGGTCTTGAGGGACCGGCGCGGCACGAGGACCGTGTCGTTCGGCCCGACGACGGTGTCCGGCGCCTTCATGAAGACGACCGGCTCGGCGGGCGGCTCGGCGCCGGTCTCGCGCGCGTGGTCGTGGTAGTTCAGCCCGATACAGACGATCTTGCCGATCCGCGCGAGCGGCGGTCCGATCCGCAGCCCGGTGGCGTCCAGCACGGGCAGGTCACCGGCGTCGGCGGCGGCCCGCACCCGGCCGAGTGCCTCGTCGTCGGCGAGCAGCGCGCCGTCGATGTCCGCGACGACGCCCGACAGATCCCGCAGGGTTCCCTCGGCGTCGAGCAGCGCGGGCCGCTCCGTCCCCGCCGTACCGACTCGCAGCAGCTTCATGATCAGTCTCCCTCGATCGCGTGCGCCCGGCCGATGCGCGCGACCCGGATGCGGCGGGACAGCCATCGGAGGACTGGTCGATCCTCCAAGCTGGACGTGCACTCCGCAATACCCCGTTCACGTACTGGACCCCGGCCGTCCGGTCACCTGCACAGCCGGGCCCGGTCACCTACACGGCCGGGCCCGGTCACCTGCACAGCACGGCCCAGCCGCCTGCACAGCCGGGCCCGGTCACCTGTACAGCACGGCCCGCTCGACGGCACTCCACGTCGTACTGGTCACGACGTACAGCGCGGCGGCCAGTGGCACGACGGCCACGGTGACCAGCGTGAAGAACGACATGAACGGCATCACCTTCGTCACCGCCCCCAGCCCGGGCAGCTGCTCCCCGCCGGCCTGGGCGGCCGGGTTCGCGGCCATCATGCGCCGGCTGAGCCGGTAGCTGAACGCGGCGACGCAGGCCACGACCACGAACAGCCCGGCGTAGACGAGCCCCGCCCCGCTGAGGACACCGCCCTGGAGGGCGTCCGCCCACCGCTCCCCCAGCGGCGCCGCAAGCAGCTGGTGGCCGAGCAGTCCGTTGGGCTCGCCGCCGATCGTTTCGCTGGAGAACAGGTGGTAGAGCAGGAAGAACGCGGGGATCTGGAGCATCCCGGGCAGGCAGCCGGCCAGCGGCGACACCTTCTCCTCGGCGTGCAGCTCCAGCACGGCCTTCTGGAGCTTCTCGGGGTTCTTGCCGTGCTTCTTCCGCAGCTCGGCGATCTTCGGCTGGAGCGCGGTGCGGGCCTTCTGGCCGCGCGCGGCAGCCCGGGAGAGGGGGTGGACGAGGAGTCGTACGAGCGCGGTGAACAGGACGATCGCGGCGGCTGCGGCCGAGGCGCCGAACAGCGGCTGGAGCAGGTCGGCAAGGTGCTCGACCAGGTTGGCGAAGACGGACATGGGTGAGCCCTCCGGGGGTCTCGTCGTGCCGGAACAGGTCATGGCGGCATGACGACCCGCGCGGGGTCGGCTCAGGTGTGGATTGCGCCCCTACGCGACGGTCGCCCGGAGGGCGTGACCGGGTGCCCGGGGCCGGGTGCGCCCCCGGGCGTCGGGATCACGCTGGGGCAGGAAGGCCGTACGCCGGTCCCGGTCGCGGATGGCCGTCCGCACTCGGGTGCGCGGCACGGTGGGCGCGCAGCGGGAGGCGACGACGGCGCAGAGCGCGAGGGCTGCGGAGGCCGCGGTGGTCGCGGCGAGCGTGACGGTGGCGGAGAGGCTGCCGGTGTCGAGCAGCGCCACCTCGACGAGCAGGAAGAGCAGCACGAGGGCGGGACGCAGCGTCGCCCAGCTCCGGTTCATCGGCTGCCCTCCCCTCGTACGTGTGTATGCCCTGTTGTTCGTTATACAGGATCACCCTCCCGCCCGGGCCCGCGACTTCGTACACGGGTTTGAGAAAGGTCCGTCAGAACTCTCGACAACCCACCCGCCACACCCGATGCTTCTCGTCACCAACCACGGGGACACCCCTGTGACGCCGGGCCGGGGACCGGCGTCTGCCCCCATCTCCCTTACGGAGGAGCCGTGATCCGACGCAGGAGTCTGCTGGCAGCAGCAGGCGGTACGTTCCTCGGCAGCGCCCTGGCGACGGGCACCGCGCACGCGGACGCCACGATCGCCGTCAACCCGTCGACGACATACGGCACCTGGGAGGGCTGGGGCACCTCCCTCGCCTGGTGGGCCAACGTCTTCGGCGCCCGGGACGACTTCGCCGACCTGTTCTTCACCACCAAGTCCGTCACGTACAACGGCCGTTCCCTCCCCGGCCTGGGACTCAACATCGCCCGCTACAACCTCGGCGCGTGCAGCTGGAACAGCGTCGGCGGCGAGACAATGGTGAAGTCGCCCAACATCCCCGCCTTCAAGCAGATCGAGGGCTTCTGGCAGGACTGGAACAACGAGGACCCCACCTCCTCGGCATGGAAGTGGACGGCGGACGCCAACCAGCGCGCGATGCTGGTGAAGGCGACCCAGCGCGGCGCGATCACCGAGCTCTTCGCCAACTCCCCCATGTGGTGGATGTGCAGCAACCACAACCCCTCGGGCGCCGCGGGCGGCGGCAACAACCTCCAGACCTGGAACTACCGCCAGCACGCCTCCCACCTGGCGGCGACAGCCCTGTACGCACGCAACAACTGGGGCGTGAACTTCGCGACGGTCGACCCCTTCAACGAGCCGGCCTCCACGTGGTGGACCGCGACCGGCACCCAGGAGGGCTGCCACATGGACCCGGCGGTCCAGGCGGCCGTCCTCCCCTACATGCGCAGCGAGTTGGACAAGCGCGGCCTGACCAGCCTCCGCATAGCGGCCTCGGACGAGACGAACTACGACACGGCCCGCTCCACCTGGTCGTCCTTCAACGCGACGACCAAGGGCCTGGTCTCCCAGGTCAACGTGCACGGCTACCAGGGCTCGGGCGGCCGCCGCGACCTCCTCTACACGGACGTGGTGACCACCTCCCGCAAGAAGCTGTGGAACTCCGAGACGGGCGACAGCGACGGCACCGGCCTGACCATGGCCTCGAACCTCTGCCTCGACTTCCGCTGGCTGCACCCCACGGCCTGGTGCTACTGGCAGGTCATGGACCCGTCGTCGGGCTGGGCGATGATCGCCTACGACGCGAACACCCTCCAGCCGACCACCGTCCAGACCAAGCACTACGTGATGGCCCAGTTCAGTCGCCACATCCGCCCCGGCATGACGATCCTGGACACGGGCGTGGGCTACGCGGTGGCGGCGTACGACGCGACGGCCCGCCGCCTGGTGATCGTCGCGGTGAACACCTCCACCTCCGCCCAGACCCTGACCTTCGACCTCTCCCGCTTCTCGACGGTCACGGGCGGCTCCGGAGGCCTGGTCCCCCGCTGGAACACGGTCACGACGGGCGGCGGAGACCTCTACACGCCCCGCTCCGACATCCGCCTGTCCGGCACATCCGTCAGCGTCCCCTTCACGGCCAAATCAGTCCAAACCCTCCAGATAGACGGTGTGACGCTGTAAGTCCGCGGCGGCGGTTCGGGGCGAACCGAAGCCTGGGTGGCGAGCATGGGAGGTCGGGAGGCCGGGTGGTCTGGCCTGCGCATCTCTCACGCTCGTCACCTCCCGGCAGTACGGTGTCCCCCATGCGCCCCGACACGCCTGCCGAAAACGTCGACCACACCGCCGAGGCGGCACGCCTGGAGCGGACCGCCGGCCTGTATCCCGAGGACGCCGAGGCCCTGCTGCTGCGGGCAGCGGCCCACCTGGAACTCTCCGGCGACCGCCCCACCGCGACCACGCTCTACGACCGCCTGCTGTCCTCCTCCGACGGCCTGGAGAACCCCCACCTGGTACGGGCGCTCAAGGCCTCCAACCTCTGGGAGTACGGTCACGAGGCCGAGGCCCGCGCGATCATCGAGGGCGTCCGGGTGGCGTCCCCCGGGGACCCGGCGCCCTGGGTGATCGTGGCGGAGTCCCTGGAATCCCACGACGAGCTCGAAGCGGCCCACGACACCTTCACCGAGGCCGTACGCCGCCTCCTGACGGACGTCGCCGACCCCCCGCAGCCGACCCACCCCCTCCTCTTCGGCCGCCACCGGGTCCGCCGCATGCTGGGCCGTGCCCACGACGAATGGGACGCCCTGGCGGACTCGGTCCACTCCCTCCCGATCACCCTGGACGAACTCCACGACCCCAAGCGGGTCTGGTCCCTGGGCTCGGAGAACCCCGCGGAACTGGAGGCGGAGATCCTCCGCCTCCGAGCAGAACTGGGCGCCTACCGGGAGGCCCTCTCCCGCCCCTTCCCGGTAGCGATCCTGCACTGGCCGGCGCAGGAACTCTCGGAACTCCTGGAGGCGTACCCGGACCTCACCTCGGAGTACCCGACCCACGAGGAACACCTCGCGACCATAGAGACGGC
Organism: Streptomyces sp. NPDC029044; assembly: GCF_040637495.1. Classification (NCBI taxonomy): domain Bacteria; kingdom Bacillati; phylum Actinomycetota; class Actinomycetes; order Kitasatosporales; family Streptomycetaceae; genus Streptomyces; species Streptomyces sp. NPDC029044. Next base: position 18,497 of record NZ_JBEZWN010000049.1, on the reverse strand, counting down.
CCTGCGCGAACTGTCCGCCTCGGGCACCCCGAACCTGGGCATCGTCACGGGAACGGTCCCGTCCTACGAGGCCTTCGCCGCCTCGGAACTCTCCTCCCCGAACGACTCGACCCTCCTCCCCCAGTACGCGACGACCCTGGCGGCGAGGGGCAGAGCAGCGGCTTGGCCGCCCCAGCAGGGGGCGGCTTGCTGGTGCGGGTCGGGCACGGCGTACGGCCAGTGTCACGGCAGCACTGTCTGAGTTCCCCCGGTGGGTAGCCGCTGAGCCAACCCGGCGTGCGCGGAGCCGCTGCCGCGCCCGTCACGCCGGGCACCTGCGCAGCGCCCTGCGGCGCTCCCCACTCTGACCCCCGCTTCCCCGGGCCGCCCGCTCACTCCTCTCCCGTGCCGGAGCGGCCCGGGCCAAGGGTGGCCCGCAGGGCCATCGGCGCAGCCGACGCGGAACGCAGCGCAGCGGAGTGGAGAGCTCTTGAGGCGGGGGGAGGCACGACACTGGCCAGGAAGCGGGCGGCCTACACGGCACCAACCTGTCATGGGCGCACGTACGCCTCGTTGAACGCACATGTCCATGCCCCACGACACGGAACCCGTCCAACCGCCACCCTCCCTGCGCCAGATCGACGCGGTGCCATGTGGCTCCAGTGCCGCTTCAGGAAGCGTTGCCCTTACCCACTCCTGCCACTCCATGCCTGTTAGGACACCGGCTCCGCCACCGCCGCCATGACCATTTGCCATGGCATGCCACGGGGCCCAACCTGCGATCGCTCGAACGAGTACTCTCGGCATTGCCACGGGCTGCACGACCGATCTCCCCCAAGCCCATCGTCCCGTCTTCCCCCGGGAAACCATGAGTGAGAGCAGCGCGCGCCGGAAGGATGCTCAGCCCTCCTGGGCGTCATCGCCGGCCACGCGTGCAAGCATGCAGTCCAATAGGCCGAGGGACACGAAGCCTGAAAGGGCTCTCCGGAGTGCCGTACACGCCCTGGGACTCCGATTCAGTGTGTCTACACGACCACTACCGAAGGTCAGGCGCACCGCTGATCTCGTTTTCACCCGAGTCCACCTGGCCGTCTTCCTGGATGGGTGCTACTGGCACGGGTGCCCCGAGCACCACACCCTGTCGGCGACCAACACGCCCTATTGGACCGCGAAATTCGAGACGAATCGCCGGCGCGATCGGCAGACGGATCAGTGGCTGCGCGAGGCGGGGTGGGAGGTGTTGCGCGTATGGGAGCACGAAGACCCGGCGACCGCCGCCCTGCGAGTACGCGAGGTCTACGACCGGCTCTCCAAGGAGATCGAAGAGGCACGGGCCGAGCGCGCGAGCACTCGTCGAAGGCGGCCCCTGAACGGCTCCTGAAACCTCGACTCGCCGCGAGACGACGCCTGCAAGACCGAGACGCACGGCCGTACCGAGTCACCTCTCGGTCTGAAACCCCTGTGCGGCGACGAATGTTCGGACAGGCCATGGTGTCGCCTACCAGCCAGGGCAGGAACTCGATCACGTCGGCGTCTGTCCGAGTTGACCTCAGGGACCGCCGACTTGGCTTGTTCGCCGAGCTCAGAGGCGGATCGAAGACGACCGCCGCATACCTGTCTGGACCCGGCACAGCGAAAGCGTCCCACGGTGGCCGGCCACCGTGAACAGGCGTTATCCTGTCAGATCGATGATGACGACCCACTGAGGGGAGATCGAGGCGGCCACGTGCGGGACATCCTCGTGATCGCCTCCGCGGACCGCATACAGCCTGGAGACTACGTGCCCGACCCCCTTATTGTGGATCTTTTCGCCGGTCCCGGTGGGCTGGACGTGGCTGCCGGCTGGCTGGGGATTCCCGCCGTCGGCATCGAGCTGGACTCCGACGCGTGCGCGACGCGCGAGGCAGCGGGCCTGGCAACCATGCCGGGCGACGTGAAGGCCTTCCAGCCGGCCGACTTCCCGGGGGCGAAAGTTTTGGCCGGGGGTCCTCCCTGCCAGACATATACGGTTGCGGGCGGACGCGATGGTGGCGCCGGACGCCGGGCGCTCACCCAGGTACTCGACTTGGCCGCCCTCATGGCCGAGAGCAAGAACGACAAGCGGAAGAAGGCCAAGGTCGAGGCCGAGCTCACCGAGCTCGCCAAGGCCCCGGGCGATAAGGGCCGGACGGGTTTGGTACTCGAACCGCTGCGGTGGGCGCTGACCGCCCTTGCTGAGGGCCGACCGTACGAAGCTATCGTGCTGGAGCAGGTCCCCACGGTGATGCGGGTATGGGACGCCTACGACGCGATCCTCACGAAAGAGGGCTATTCGGTCGAAACCGCTGTACTGCGCGCGGAGGAATACGGGGTGCCACAAACCCGCAAGCGTGCAGTGCTGATCGCCCGCCGTCGGGGACCGGCGTTGCTGCCGGAGAAAACCCATCGCCCGTTTCGCAAGAAGTACACGCACGAGGAAAAGGGCAGGCGGTCCTACGTGACGATGGCGGACGTGCTCGAGCGTCTGACGCCGTTCGAGGTCACCTCCAACTACGGCACCGGAGGCGACCCCAAAGCGCGTGGCAGGCGGCAGCATGATGAGCCGGCCTTCACCGTCACCGGAAAGATTCGGAGAAACAGGGTGGGACCTCCGGGTCGGCCCGACGCCGACCCCCGTTTCGACGACGCCGAGGCCGGCCAGCTGCAGAGCTTCCCCCGGGACTTTCCGTGGCGAGGCAAGGACATTCCCCAGCAAATCGGCAACGCCATCCCCCCTCTCCTCGGTGTCCATATCCTCGCCGCCGCGCTGGGTCTGGGGAACGAAGCTCGCGACGCCGCCGTCAAGAAGGCCATCGCGTGCCATGCGGCGGCACCGCAATCGGCGCCGTTGCCAGCCGGTCACCGGAGCAACGGGGTGGAAGTGCCGGAGCTGTTCCCCGTGCAGGTGGCGTCGCCCGTCAAGCAGCCGGTATGAAACAGACGCCGTTTTAGGCGGGTACACCCGTCCCTCTTGCCGCCCTCTCGACTGTTACCTCATTCAGACGGCTGCACACCACCTCGGGCACGCGAGCCGACCGCCCGGTTTTCCCCGGCAGCCCTAGCCACGGCTGACGTGTCTGGACCGCCAGCGGCAAGAACCTCCGGCAGTAGTTCCTACGGTGAGCCGATATTGGCAACCCGGCGTGGTTTGTCAGTGCTGATCGGTAGCGTAAGCAGGTGGAAGGACGTGGTGTCGGTCAGGCGGGGGGACGTCGGCCGGCCGTGATCACTTGTGAGGCATTGTGGGCGATCCGCGTATGGACGCGGCCTGGGCGCGTTTTCAGAGCATGCTCGACGGGATGCTCCCGCACGAGGCCACGCAGCAGCTGCACGATCTCTTCGTTCCCGACGAGGTGATCGAGGAGATGCTGCGGCGACACGAAGCGGCCATGACGAAGATCGTCAGCCTTCGTGAGCCGTTGGCGCTGGGGCGGGAGAACGCCGTTCCTTGGTATGGGGGACCGCGAGCAGGAGACAAAAACTGGCCGGCCTTCGAGAAGCGTCTGCGGCGCTATCTGGACTTCGATGAAGTCAGGAAGATCGACGAGGCCTCCGACCGGGTCGTCGCAATGCTCGATCACCCTAAGACCGCGAACTTCCGTTCCCGCGGGCTGGTCATCGGGCACGTGCAGTCCGGCAAGACGAGCAACTTCACGGCCGTCGTGAGCAAGGCCGCAGACCGCGGGTACCGCATGTTCATCGTCCTGTCGGGCGTGCACAATTCACTGCGGCGGCAGACGCAGACTCGTCTCATCCGAGATCTCGTGGATCTCAATCCACCGCTGTGGCATCAAATAACCAAGCCTGAGCACGACTTCCAGCCTCCGCCCAATGCGCAATCCTTCCTCGCCTCCAAAGACCAGCATCTGCTATTGGTGGTCAAGAAGAACGGCCCTGTGCTCAAGAAGTTGCGAGACTGGCTCGAGCAGGCACGAGAGCAGCTGGGCAACTGCCCTACGTTGATCATCGACGACGAGGCCGACCAAGCGACTCTCGCCACACGCCGGATCAATCCGCTCATACGCGATGTGATCGGCCGCATCCCCAAGGTGTGCTACGTGGGTTACACGGCCACGCCCTTCGCCAACCTCCTCGTCGACCCTGTCGATGAGGAGGACTTCTACCCTCGAGACTTCATCCTCAGCCTTCCTCGTGGAGAGCGATACCAAGGGCCCGAAACCCTGTTCGGCCGGAATCCACTTGACCATGAAGACCCGTCCGAGGTTCCCGGCGGACTCGACATGATCCGCAGTATCCCCGTCGACGAACTGCCCGCACTGCGACCGGCCAAGAAGGCCGACGCACCCGACTTCGCCCCCGAAGCGACTCCGTCGCTTCGCCGCGCCGTCTTCTGGTTCTGGCTGGCCACCGCCGCCCGGCATGCACGAGGACAGAACGACCAGCATTCGTCGATGCTCGTCCACGCACATTCGGATACGCGCGTCCACGACTCGTACCACCCTGTGCTCCAGAGGCTTCGCGATGAGGTCGATCAGGGGCTTCGCGAGCGGACCGGTGTCGTCGACGAGCTACGGGCGCTGTGGAACGAGGAGTCCCGCCGGGTAGAACCGGCGGACGCGAACCGGCGCGTGGACTTCGAGGCCGTGTCTGCGGTGCTGGCCTCGGTCGTTTCGACGACGAGAATCGTCATGGACCACTACCGCAGCACCGACCGACTTGACTATGACTCCGGGCCGGTCAACGTCATCGCGGTGGGCGGAAACACCTTGTCCCGGGGTCTCACCCTGGAGGGGCTCGTGGTCAGCTTCTTCGTACGCTCGTCCAACGTCTACGACACACTTCTGCAGATGGGGCGCTGGTTCGGGTACCGGCCTGGCTACGAAGACCTCCCCCGCATCTTCATGCCTGACGAAACCCGACGCTGGTTCGCCCATCTGGCAACGGTCGAGGCGGAAATGCGTATCGAAATCGACCGCTACCTCACCGAGCACCTCACGCCGCTCGACTTGGCCCCTCGGATCAGGTGCCACCCCAAGATGAAGGTGACAGCCCCGGCGAAATCCAAGAGTGCGGTAAGAGCTGCGGCCTCATACGGGGGCCAACTCGTCGAGACGCGCTACTTCCCGCGTGAGAAGAACGACGCCGACGAGCGGTGGCATTCCGAAAACGCCGTAGCAGTGCACAAACTGTTGGCCGGTGCACATCGCGACGGAAGCGTCGACGACGGTGTCACCGTCGGCCGCGCCCTCTGGCGGGGTGTACCGATGGAACACGTGCTCACGTTCATCGACGAGTACGAGTTTCACCCTAAGGCGCTCGACGCCGCTCGTAGCCTGATGCGAGACTACGTCATCAAGAGGAACAAGAATTCCGGCGCTTTGGCCTTCTGGAATATCGGAGTCATCGGGAAGAAGCCGGCCACCGCCGGCGGCCGCGTCGATCTACCCAACGGCGCAGCGGTCGATCTTGTGGTGCGCACCCGCCTCTCGTCGACCGGCGATGATTCGGTTGCTGACATCAAGACCCTCACAGGTTCCCGCGACGAGGCCCTCGACCTCACCGTCCCGAAGGGCGAGGAAAAGGTGAACCGCATCGTCCTGCAAAAATTGAGGATGGCCCAACAGCCCGAGCGTGGCCTGGTCCTCCTCTATCCGATCGACGCCAAAGCCCCGGTGCCGATCGTCCGCAAGAACGGTGAGGAGCGGCCTGTGGATGGGCGTGCCCCTCTAGACGCGCCCGGCGAGATCGTGTGGGGCGCCGCGCTCGTCTTCCCCAAGCCGACCAGCGGGCAGGACCTCGGCATCGAGTACGACTACCTCCAGGCCGATCTCTCTCGGGTATTCCCCTCCGCCGGCGAAGACGAAGACGAAGATTTCTCAGTGCTCGAGCAGGACCTCGACGCCGGTCCGGAGGCTGCCGCATGAACGACCACCGCTGGTCTGTGGCTTCTCTGCGTCTGCGCGAACTCCTGGAAGTGCTTTGGGGCCGGCTCGACCGGCAAGCTTTCATGGAGACCGAGAGCGCGATGATCACGGTGGCGCTGGAGGCCGAGACTCCCCATGGTCCACTCCGACTTGGTCGGGATGCCGATGGGCTGCGCCACCTGCTGGTGCCCATTGATCCGGGCGACCAAGTCGAGGACGATCTGCGCAGCGCGGGTGTACAGCTGACCACTCGGACGCTGTCGAGCGACGATGAACTGCCCGTCAGATACGCCGACATCGCTTGTCGACGGCACGATCTCGCGGGAACGTTCACGGGACTGGTCGCAGATTTGACCGGCCTGATAGCCGCGAATCCCGATCGGGCGCCGTCACTCATCGTCCGTACACTGCACGCCTGGAGGCTCTTGCTCGGCGGTATGTCCAGCAAGTGGACGGTCCCGCGACTTGCGGGCTTGTTCGCCGAACTAGTCGTGTTGGAAGACCTGTTGGGGGTGCAGCCGCGCTCGGTCCGCGCCTGGCTCGGCCCGCTCGGCTGCCCTCAGGACTTCCGCGGCGCACACCACGCCATAGAGGTCAAGGGCACCGTGGCCGCCGAAGATCGTGTCGTCCACATCCATGGGGCGGACCAACTGGAAGCACCCGAGAACGGGACACTCGCCCTCGTCTGGCTGCGCATCACCGAGTCGACGGCGCCGGGGGCCCGATCAATACCGGAGATACTCGACGCATGTCGCGAAAAGACCCATGATCTGGCCGCCTTGGACACTAGGTTGGCGGCTCTCGGCCTACCCGAGGGCGACGAAGGTCCGATGAGCCGAACCCGCTTTCTTCCGACAGAACACCGCTGGTACGAGGTCGATGGTGACTTTCCCCGCGTTGTCCCCCAGAGTTTTGTACGCGGAGCCGTTCCCGCCGGGGTGCAAAGCGTGGAGTACCAGATCGATCTCGACGCGGTCTCACACCTCGCCGAGCGGGAGGTCGTCCTGGAACGCTTGGGAGCCGATCTATGAACGAGCCTGGCTGGTACGCACAACCCTTTCGCGCCGACGGCGGGATTACCGCCAGCGGCCTCCTCAGCCAGCTCGGCCGACCTAGTCTGTCACGTTTGACGCTGCTCGTCCGTGAAGCGGCCCAGAATTCCTGGGACGCCCGCTTGCCCGGTCACCCCGTCGTGCCCTTCCGTCTCGATTTGAGCACCGTCGGCCCCGGGCACGTTGCAGCCTGGCGCCGCATGTTCTCCCTTGGCTCGTCGAGCACCGGCTTCACGGACGGGATTTTCCATCGCCTCACCAAAGCTACGGCCATTCGCTATCTCGCCGTCTCCGACCGTGGCACGTCCGGGCTCGCCGGGCCGACCCGATCCGACGCCGGAAGGACGGAGAGGAGGGAATGGGCGCGGTTCGTGTTGAACAGCGGTGACCGCGACGGCGCCTCGGCCTCCTCGAGCGGCGGCACTTACGGTTATGGCAAGAGCGCCCTGTTCCAGCTGTCCAAAGTCGGCTGCGTGCTCGTCTACACGCGCTTTGAGGATGAAGGTGGAGGCCTGCGCTCCCGCTTCATCGGCGTAGCAATCCGGGAGGCGTTCTGGGAAGACGACTCGCGGTACACCGGACGGCATTGGTGGGGACTGCCGGAGGAGGAACACTGTGAGCCCCTGCTGGACGCTCAGGCGGACACGATCGCCCGAGAGCTGGGCATTCCCGGATTTCAAGCCGAGGAGACGGGCACGACCCTCATCGTGGTCGATCCCGACCTGACGGATCCCTCGCTCCCGGACTCGGACGCGCCGCCGGAACTTTCCGTGGCCGATGCGGGCGCATTTCTCGCCGACGCGGCGGCCTGGAACTTGTGGCCGATCATGCTTACGGACCGGGCCGTACACATGGCTGTCCGAGTGACGGCGAACGGTGTCGACATCAAGGTGCCGGACGCCGAATCCGATGCAGCCCTCGCCTTCTTCGCTTCCGCCTACCGAACGGTCGCGGAAGGCTCCGGCCTAATGCTCGCCTGCGGCAAACCACGCAAGGAACTCGGCCTTTTTGCACACCAGTACACGTACGGGGCATCCGTGACCTCACTCGCCGCGCGTGAACTCGGACTCGAGGGAGCCCCTCACCACGTCTGTCTGCTGCGTGGTCCCGAGCTCGTCGTCCGTTACCACTCCGGACCGGAGAGATCGAATCCCGACGCCGGCTATGCCGCCGTATTCAGAGTCAACGAAGATTTGGACCAGACGTTCGCACGAGCCGAGCCGCCGACCCACGACGGGTGGGAATACCAGCAGTTGCAGGGCCGAGAAGCGACCTTCGTACGCACTGCCGGACGGCGCTTGAAGGAGCAGTGCGACAGACTCAGCGGGGCCCAGGCGCGGAGAGCCGTCAAGGTCGGCGCTTATGCCCTGGGCTCGGTGGCACAACGGCTCGGACATCTCTTGGCAGGCCCCGGTGGGTTCGGCACGGCTGTGCTCCCCTCCAGCCTCCTCCCCGGAACCTCACGGGTCGTAACGGCGCCTGCGAGACAGGATGATGTTTCCGGAGCTCCTCCGGGTCTCGCACCGTTTCCTGCCCCGCGAGGCGACGCGGGGGAAGGAGGCGGCGGCGCATGGGAACCGGCCGGAAGGAGACGTGGCGCCCGCAGGCCGACGTTGACGTCCGAGCCCTACTTCGAAGTGATCGACGGGTTGCCGGTCATCGTGCAGCGCGTTCGGCTTCATGGACCCGACAGAGTCGAGGGCTCCGTACGAGTCATGACCGGTGACGGAGGAGCGGAAGGACAAACGCCCACCGGCGCGACGCAACCGGAGGTCTACGGCTGGCGCATTCCTGCGGACGGACGCATCGTGACCGGAGAAGTCCTTTACCACTCCGGTGATGCTGTGGATGTCGAGATGATCGTCATCGCCGTGGCTGACGTACTCATCGACATCAACGTCGTGGGCCGCTCATGAGCGTTCGAGTCTGGCCCTACCGCAGGCCTGTAGGCCGGGTCCACGCCGAAGCGTGGAGATCGGGCGACGCCACGGGCGAGTCTGCACCGACCGCGTTCACCGCCTGGGACTACACCACCGACATCGCTCTAGGGCGTGTGATCGAAATCGACCTCGCCGAGCTCCGCGAGGACTGCGGACTGACACCGGATGCGCCCCTGCGTCTGTGTGTTCGGTACTGGCCGTCCACGTCGCTTCTCCGCAGGTCCGCATTCGTCCACGACCTCCCCACCCACATGGCTCGCACATCCTGCGAGATCCAGTTCTCGGCCGACAGCACTCGACTCGGCGGGCTCTTGACCGTCGAGACACTGATAGAGCTGGCCGCCGATCTCCCCTCCGCCGTGCCCTTCGTCGCTACGCGCGCCGGCTCGATCCTTTGGAGCGACCAAATCCGAATCCATCTGGAAGGCGGTGCCGGGCTGCTGCCGGTGGCCCCAGTGTCTTTCAGCGAAGCGGGGCTCCCCGCGGGCTCCGCCTGGTATGTGAGCATGGACGGTGGCGACTGGCAGCAGGCCGCTATGGGCAGCCTCCTCGTCCTGCTCAATGAAGACAATCCCGCGGTCAAGGAGGCCATGGAGTCCACGCAGGGAGAGTTGTCCGGGATGCTATGGAGCATCCTCGAGGCCGATATCGTCACCGACCTCGTAGGACGCGCCTTGGACGACGAAGCGTTCGTCGACGAATCCCCATCGGACGATCCTGACGGCGACTTGACGATGGCGGGTCTGGTACGCGCTCTCGTGCGCACGTACCTGGCGCGCCCAGGTGAGGTTGCCGAACAGGCGATCAAGCGACTGCGCGACGAACGGCGCAGAGATCCGTCTCGGTTCCGCGCCGATGTCCACGCCGGTGTCAAGTTCCCCCGGGAGGCCACAGCATGAGCCTGCTATACCCGCGTCTCCTCCCCAACGAGACGGAGCGGCGCTTCCGCAAACTCCACGAGATCTCCCCTGAGCACCACCCGACCATGGTGGCCAATCACTCTCCGCGAGCCGTCTACGCCGCGACAGGAGGCCGCCGGATCTCACGGGAGGAGCTCGATCAACTCCGAGAGAGCGTGCTTCGAATCGCCCGTGACCAAGGATTTCCGACCTCCAGATCCACCGTGCAACGGAGCATCTTCGACCGGGAGACAGCCCAGATTCTGCACGAGCAGTGCCTCATGGTGCCGGGTGAAGCCTCACAACGGCAGGTCTGGGCGTTTCTCTCGCTCGTCCTGCTTCCTGACGTATGTGCCTGGCGATGGCCTGCCGACTCGGACGGCCGTTATGTGGCTGACCGCTTCAAGGGCACCGACCTGACCCGCCACGCGTTCGCCCGTCTGTGGACCCGCGCGCACGTGCTCCACGACCCGACGGAAGACGATGTTTACCACCTAATGGATGTCCTGGGTGAATCCGATCTCGACCAAATCATGGCCAGACGTTCCGCTCTCGCCGCTTCACCCGCGCTGGTGCGATCGATCGTCAGGGCACACCGCGATGACCAGTCCGACAGACTCGTCTCGTCCAGGGACGTACTCCGGGAAAGCCTGATGCGCCTTCTCCGCCTCACGGCATTCCTTGACCTCGACTCGGCTTCGGAGCCCGAGCTGGGGCACTTGGTGAGGAGCGTCAGAGCCGAGGCTCGTTCCGCACTGGCGAGTTGAGAAGCGTGAAGGAGCACATGGTGATGTCGACCGAAGACGGTGTTGACAACCGTTTGATGTGGTTCACGTCTTCCCATAGCAACGGCGCCGGAGGGGAGTGCGTCGAGTGTGCGCTCGCCGGTGACGGCGTTCTCGTTCGGGACTCGAAGATCGCGGGGTCGCACATGATCGCCGCGAGCAGCGATGCGTGGCACTCCTTCACCCAGGCCGTGAAGCGCCTCGGTGCGAGGTACTGACCCTGCTACCAAGACGACGGCAATGGGCTCTTGTGGTCAGCACTGAAGAACTGGCTGTCGATACTCTGCCCCCATGATTCGCGCAGTGGTCTTCGACGTCGGTGAGTGCCTCGTGGACGAGACCCGGGAGTACGGGACTTGGGCCGACTGGCTCGGCGTGCCGAGGCACACCTTTCATGCGATGTTCGGGGCCGTCATCGCCCAGGGCCGTGACTACCGGGAGACCTTCCAGGAGTTCCGGCCCGGGTTCGATCTGTACGCCGAGCGGGAGAAGCGGGCCGCTGCCGGGCAGCCGGAGAGCTTCGGGGAAGACGACCTGTACAGCGATGTTCGCCCCGCCCTCCGACAGCTCCGGGCCGCGGGGCTATGGCTCGGGATCGCCGGCAACCAGACCGTACGGGCCGGTGGCCTTCTGCGGGAGCTGTTCTCCGATGACGTCGACCTGATCGGTACGTCCGACGACTGGGGCGCCAGTAAGCCCGACCCCGAGTTCTTCAAGCGCGTGGCCGCTGCCGTGCCCTTCGAGGCCGGCGAGATTCTTTACGTCGGTGACCGGTGCGACAACGACATCGCACCGGCCAGGCAGGCTGGGATGCGTACCGCGCTCGTGCATAGGGGGCCGTGGGCCGGCATTCAGTGGAACAGCACCGAAGCCAAGGAGCTGCCGACCTTCCGTATCGAGACCCTCACCGAGCTTGCCTCCAGGGTGGACGAGTTCAACGCCTCAACGCGCTGAGGGTCGTCGACCAGTCGTACAGGCGGTCGTCGAGGTCGCGAACACAGCTCTCGTGCTGGTGCGGAGTCAACGCACGTCGGACTTCCCGCACCCGGTCCATACCGGTGGCGTACCAGGTGAGAGCCAGCTGATCGAGTGCCTTGCCCGCGTAGTCGCAGGCCTCTTCGGGATTGCCTGAGGCCGCTTCTACGGCCGCCAAGTCGCCGTACACGACCGTTCGTTGCTTCTCCTCGCCCGGAGTCATGGCTTCAAGTGCCTGGAGGAGCGCGGCCCGGGCTTGCGGGAGGTGGCCGGCGAGCAGCTGGGTGTTTCCCTTGAAGGCGGCGAGCCGCGCCGGGGAGAACCAGTCCATCCAGGGCGGTGACGGGTGCTCGTTGCCGGCCTCCAGGACGTCCTCGGCGTGGGCGATCAGGTTCAGCGCGGTTCGGGTGTCGCCACACCTGGTCTCGCACTCGGCCTCCACTGCGTCCAGCCAAGCGAGGAACTCGGCAGAGGCGGGGGCGCGGCGGGCGTAGGTCCTGGCCGCGATCATCCGCTCCCGCGCTCCTTCCTGATCACCCACCCAGCCCGGGATGAAGGCCATGTGCGCGATGATCGCCGAACCGAGCAACGCGTGGTCGGCCTCGCCTGCCGCTTGCAGGGCGAGGAGAAGCGTGTCGTGCGCGGTGGCGGGCTCGGAGAGGTCGAAGAACTCGATCCGGCCGGCCAGCAGGTATGTCTCGGCGAGGGCGGCGGCGATCGTACGTCGGGTGGAGTCTGACGTTTCCGGCAGCAGGGCACAGCCGAGCGTCGCGTGTGCCACGACGGCCGGGTGCAGTGTGGTCGGTGCGACCGACCAGTAGAGCCGACGGTGGGAACGGGTGACGGCCTCGAAGTCCGCTCCGGCTGTCTCCGGGTGCGAGGCGGCTGCGGCACGGCCTGCTCCGATTGCCGGACCCCGTGTTCGCGCCGCTCCGGCGAACGGCCTGCGCATGGCGTCGTCTGGCACCGTTCCTTCCGCGCCCCACGGAGGCGTGAAGCCGAGGGTCTCCAGGCTCTGGCCGAGCAGGTGTACCAGCACGCGCTGACAGTCCGGTTGGGGCCACGGTGGATTGTCCGACTCCCAGCGCCGGACCTGCCGCGCCCCGATGGACAACCCTCGAATGCCCATGTCCTTCGCATGCTCCGTGAGCGCGTCGGCCAGGTCCTGTTGCGAGTTGAAGCCGGCGGCCACCCGAGCAGCCTTGAGTCGCACGTTGCCTGTGGGCCTTGGCATGAGCCACCTCCTCCTGCTGTCTGCGGCTCATACTTTCCCACGTGAGTCCCCTACAGGACATCGACTCCACCTCAAGTAGGCATCCAGGCCCTCTTCATGTCCTGTCAACGGCCTTTGGAAGTCCTCGAATAGGCAGATCGCTTGGTGAACTCTGTCCCGTGCACACCGACGGACAGCGAGGGAGCATGTTGTGTACTCACACGAGGGCTTGGACGGAGTGGTCTCGGAGTGGCTGGCTCGGACCCACCCGGACCCGGGACGCGTATGGACGGAGTGGGCCACGCTGGGCGTGGCGCTGCTGCCTCTCGGCCGGCGATTCGCCGCCGTGCGTATGCCGTCCGAGATCGTGCACGCCGCCGTCCGGTCCGAGGACCCGGACCGCGTGAGGGCCGCGCTCGGTGGCTTACTGGGAGGGGGGATCATCTTCGACCGTCGAGTGGCAGGTGGCACCTACTACGCCCTGGTCGATGGGCATGCCGGTCTCGCGTGGGTCGACGACGATGCCGTGACGTGCCTTGGTCGTGGCACCTACTTGGGGGTTCCGCACATCGACAGACGGCAACCGCCCGGGACGTACTGGGTTGTTCCGCCGCGGCACGGGGGCGAACTGTGTTGCTCGCGTGCGGTCCTCGACCTGCTCGGAGCGGGTCGCGCCCGACTGGCCGCGGAGGGCGAGGTCCGTTCGCATGACGAGGGTGGAGTCATCCGGGCTGTGGTCGTCGAAGGCCCGTGGGCCATGCGACTCGTGATGGACCGGCTGCCCGTACGCCCGCCGGCTTACGCGAGCGTCGTGTTGGACGGGCCCTCACAGACGGCTCGGTACACGGGCGCCGACGGCCGACCCGTCGAGATGGGCAAGCACGGCACATCCAGGACGACGGGCACCGCATCGATCTCTGGAGGCGGGGACGGGCAGAATCCGCAGCCCCAGACTCAGGACGACCACACCACCGACTACGAGTCGGACTGAGCGGTGGCGTCCACGGTTCTGGTGGTCACCGCGTTGGAGGACGTCACAGCGGATCTCGTCATCCATGCGCTCAATGAGCGCGGGGTGCCTGTCGTACGCGTCGATCCGGCGGATATCGGAGCGGACCTGGCCTTCGGATTTCGCCTCGGCGACGACGATCCTCTGTGGGCCGGGCGGCTGACCACCCTCAGTCGAGAGATGGACCTACGGGAGGTGGCGGCGGTCTACTACCGTCGCCCCACCCCGTACACCGCCCGCTTCGCGCGTCTCCCCCGGCAACAGCAGGTCTTCTGCGAGGCAGAGGCGAGACACGGGCTGGGTGGCGTCCTGAACGCCCTGCGGACGGCGACGTATGTGAACCATCCCCATGCGGTGGCCCGCGCTGACTTCAAGCCCGCCCAGTTGCAGCAGTTTGCCCTGTCGGGACTTCGGGTCCCGCCCACACTGATCACCAACAAGGTGGACACGGCCAGGAAGTTCGCCGCCGATCACGGGCGGGTCGTCTGCAAGACCTTCCGTGGGCTTCCCCGCAGCAAGGACGGCCACACCGGGGCGATCTGGACCCAGCGGGTGGACCCCGACAGCTTCGACGAGTCCCTGACGGTGACCGCGCACCTGTTCCAGGCAGAGATCCCCAAACGCGCGGATGTACGGATCACTGTTGTGGGCCACCGGGTCTTCGCCCAGCAGATCATCACACCGGACCGGGCGTTGGACTGGCGTCGTGGCGACTGGGACGAGCTGTCGCACTCCTCCATCGCCGTACCCGCCGCGATCGAGGCTGCACTCCATGCCTACTTGAAGTTCTTCGGCCTGGTTTTCGGCTGCTTCGACTTCGCGCTCACCGGCAACGGGGACGATGCCGACGACTGGTGGGCCATCGAGTGCAACCCGAACGGTCAGTGGGGCTGGCTACCGGACGCGGCGGACATCGCCGAGTCATTCGCCGACATTCTGAGCAACGACGTACGGAAGGAGACGCCAGGTCATGGCGATGCCCCCTGACCCCGAGACCGACGCGGTCCCGCTCCGCGCAGCCATGGTGGACGCCCTCTCGCAGAACGATGCTCTGGCTGATCCGGCTTGGCGGACTGCTGTGGAAGCGGTGCCACGGCACCGCTTCGTGCCCGGGTTCTACCTGCCGGCCGACGAGCGTGACGAGCGGGGACTGACGGCTTGGGAGCCGGTCACAGCCGAGCTCGACTACGGCCGCTGGCTGGCGGCCGTGTACTCGGACACGACCCTGATCACACAGTTCGACGGCGAAGAGCCCAACTGGCGGGCACCGGTCGTGCGGCACGGCGGCGCGCCCACCTCGTCGTCAACGCTGCCATCCCTGGTGGTGCGGATGTGGTCTGACGCCGACGTGGCTGAGGGACACACCGTGCTGGAGATCGGAACCGGCACGGGATACTCGACCGCACTGGCTTGTGAGCGTCTCGATTCCGGGGATGTCACCAGCATCGAGGTCGATCCCCGTCGCTTGGAGGCGGCGGCGAACGCGCTGTACGGCTGCGGCTACAGCCCGACCCTGGCCGTGGCAGACGGGCTGTACGGGTACTGGCCCGAGGCCCGCTTCGATCGAGTCGTCGCCGCGTGCTCCTTCCGTGCGGTCCCACCTGCCCTGCTCGCGCAGACCCGACCGGGCGGAAAGGTCCTGCTCACCCTGTCGGGGTGGCTCTACGGCTACGCGCGCGTGCTGCTCACCGTCGCCGCGGACGGCACGGCCGAGGGGGCATTGCTGCCCGGTACGGTGTCCTTCATGTCCGCGCGGACCCATGCCGCACCGGCACTCGGAAATCCTGCCCACTGGGCCGCCGGACTTCCGGACAATCCCAGAGCGGCCCGACACGGGCCGGATCGACTCGCGGCTGTGACCGAAGAGGCGTTCCATCTGCGGTTCCTCGCCCAATGCGCCGTGCCGGACGCCCAGATGGTCGCTGTCGACGACGTCGTGTATCTGATCGACGTCGTGAGCGGCTCGGCGGCCACGCTGACGCGCCCGGACGGCGACTGGCAGGTACGAGAGGGCGGGCCGGTGAGGTTGTGGGAACGCGTGGAGAGCGTCCTGGAGGCCTTCGATGGCGCAGGCCGTCCAAGGCCGGAGACTTTCACGCTACGGGTGTGCGCCAAGGGTCAGCGTCTGGATCACCCGATCATGCCCGGCCTTCTATTGCCCGGGACCGCTCCGCTCTGAGCGCAGTCCCCTCTCGAACCGATACTGCTCCACCAGTTCCTCCCACTCCCCGGCATCGCCCTCAGTCACGGCGACGACCCTCCCCTCACCCGTGAGGGCGCGTACCTGGGCCGCCACCCGCGTGGCCCGGCCGCTGGACGTATACACGCCCAGGACCAGGGCGGTGGAAGCGTCGTCGATGCTGTCGGCGAGGGTGAAGCTCCAGGGGATCTCGCACGGCGGCGCGTGGTCGGGGTCCGGGCACAGGAGGCGTTCGATCGGGGCCTGGAGGGCGAGCGCCTCCTGCGTGCTCGGGTATCCGGCGATGCGGATCTCGTAGACCCGTGGTTGGTCTTCGGCCGGTGACAAGGGCCCTCCTGGTTCGGTGCTAAAGCTTCTGAGTCGGTGCCGCGGGATGTGCGGTGGCGCCCTTCGCCGTGCGGCTCACATGTACTGGAAGTACCTGTCCCACCAGGCCGGCGGCAGATCCTCGTCTTCGTCCTCGTCGGGATCGAAGCCGTACTCGGCGGCCGCCCACGCCCGCAGTACCTCCTCGTCCTCCTCCGAAGGTTCCAACTGGGCCCGGCCGTCGTACGGCTCCAGGAGCAGGGTCACGGGTACGTGGACGCATCCCAGCTCCGTGCAGAGTTCGTCGAGCCAGGTCAGGAATTCCTCGGTCAGGCCTTCCTCGCAGCCGGGCATTCCCCAGTCCCTGCCGGTGCCGGCCGTGACGAAGGGGCCGAAGTTGCTCATCAGTACCCACAGGGGGCGGTCGGTGCCCGTGGCGGAGGCAGGGACCGAGACGGCGCCGTAGTAGCTCGCGTCCTGGGGCATGCCCGACGTCGCGGACTGGCCGTAGCGTGCCTTCAGGGCGTCGGTCAGGCGGGTGAAGCGGGCGCGGGCGGCCGGGAGGTCGTAGTGCTCGGGGAGTTCCAGGTGCTCGGGGTCGTCCAGTTCGTGCAGGAGCTCACGGATGCGGTCGATGGAGAGCATGATGGTGGATACCTGAGCAGCCCCTAGCCCCGTTCCACGCAGAACTCGTTGTCCTCCGGGTCCGCCAACACGACCCAGCCCCGGCCGTTCGGGAGGGTGCGGTCGGTCAGGATGCGGGCGCCCAGGGAGACCGCGCGTTCGACCTCCTCGGAGCGGGTGCGGCCGGTGGGGCCCAGGTCGAAGTGGATGCGGTTCTTCGCCGTCTTGGCCTCCTCGACTCTGACGAAGAGGAGGCCGGGCACTCCGTCGGGGAGTTCGACCAGGACCTCGTCGTCGCCGGGCTTGTCGGTGTCGGAGATCGGGTGGCCCAGGAACTCGGACCAGAAGCGGGCCAGTTCGTAGGGCTCGCCCGTGCAGTCGAAGGTGATGTGGCGGATGGTCGGGTTCAACGGCCTTCTCCCTCAGGTGTGTTGTGCGAGGTGCGTCTCGCAGGATGCGTGGGAAGGCCGGTGTCTGTCGAACTATTTGGGGCTCTCGGGGAGGTTTCCGTTGCCGCCCAGGTTGGCGACCATGCGGCGCAGGACGTTGATCGTCGTGATGAAGTCGGCCTCGGTGATGCCCTCGTGGGTCCGGTGGTGGACGCGGAGATGGCGTTCCCGGGCGCGGAGACGGCCGGCCTCGCCCTCCTCGGTGAGGGACATGGCACCCGTCGCGTCCTGAGTGAGCCAGCCCCGGGCGATGAGGTCGTCGTAGACCGCGTCGAAGGCGGTGTTCTGATCGTCGTAGGGGGTCAGGCGGTCGGTGAGGGTCGCTCGGGTCCAGTGGCCGGGGGCGCCGGAGGCGTGGTTGAGGGTCCACCAGTGGGGCTGGGTGAGGTCCTCCACGGCCAGTTGGCCGCGGATGGCCCCCACCACCCTGCGGCAGGCCTCGCCGGTCCAGGCGCCGATCGGCTGGGCGGCCAGCTCCTCCGGGGAGTACTCCTTGAGGTTCTCCATGTGTGCGCTCATGCGGTCAACGTAGGACCTCAAGCAAACTTGAGGTCAAAGGAACGGCCACCCCGGACCTCAAGGGGGTGGCCGTTTTGGTGCGCGCTGCGCTGCGCGAGCTACGACGCCGGGGTCAGATCGGCTCGGCCGAACAGGAGGGCGTAGCCCGCGGGGAGTTGGGCCAGGATGCGGGTGACCAGGTCGTCGCCGATCAGGGGCGGCAGCGTGCTGAGGACCGAGCTGACGTCCCAGCGGGCCGTGGCGGACGTGGCTCCGGGGGTGTGTGAGGCGACCTCGTCGACGAAGCGCGCGGCCGTGAGCCGGTGTGTGGCCGGGATCTGGGCGGCGATCAGCCGGGCGGCCTCGCCGGGCAGGGCGCGGGCGAGCTCGACCCGTTCGTCGCCGGTGACGTGGGTGCCGAGGGCGGCCAGGACGGTGCGGGTGACCTGCTCCGCCTTCGTCCGGGTGGGGTACAGGCCCGTCTCGCGGACCGCTTCGATCAGCTGGGGCCAGCCGTTGCCGTCGGTGGTGTGGGGGGCGCGGCTGGTCGTCACACGGGGCACCGTCGTCGTGCTCATGTGTGGGGTTGTCCTCCGAGTGGGTGGGTGGGCGTGAGAGTGAAGGGGCCGTGTCGCGCCGCCGGGGATCGTGCCGGCGGCGCGACG
>NZ_JBEZWN010000048.1:0-58762 GCF_040637495.1 Streptomyces sp. NPDC029044 | reverse complement strand
CCCCGCCTGCCCGAGCCGGCGGTTCAGCCGCGAGTACTTCGGCTGCCGGGCCGACGGCCCCTACCGCCGGCCCGGGCCGGCGGCTCGACCGACCGCACTCCGCCCGCCCGGCTCAGCCGCCTGTGCTCACCCGCGAGTAGCCCGCCCGGGGCCGGCGGCCCCGCCACCGTGCCCCGGCCCACCGGAATCAGCGGCTCAGTCGCCCGAACCTCCGTACCGCCAGCGGGAAGAACACTGCCAGGAGGGCCAGGGGCCAGGCGATGGCGGGCCAGACGTGGCCGGGCTCCGTGCCCGGCACGGCGAAGAGGTCGCGTACGGCCGTGGCCGTGTGGGACATCGGGTTCCATTCGACGACCGTGCCCAGCCAGCCGGGCATGGAGCCGGGCGTGGCCAGCGCGTTGGAGAGGAAGCCGACCGGCCAGACCAGGATCTGCACGGCCTGGACCAGCTCCGGCTTGCCCGCCACCAGGGCCAGGTGGATGCCGATCCACAGCATGGCGAAGCGGAACAGGAGCAGCAGCCCCACGGCTGCGAGGAGGGCCTCCGGACCGCCGCCGGGCCGCCAGCCGAGGGCGACGCCCACGCCGACGAGCACGACCAGGGCCATCGCCGACTGGAGCATGTCGGCGGTCGAACGGCCCACCAGGACCGCGCCGTTGGCCATCGGCATCGAGCGGAAGCGGTCGATCACGCCCTTGTTCAGGTCCTGCGTGACCGCGAGCAGCGTGCCCTCCAGGCCGAAGGCCATGGTGAGCGCGAGCATGCCGGGGATCAGGTAGTCGCGGTACTCGCCGCTCACCCCCCGGCCGCCGCCGATGAGGTAGCCGAACATCAGCAGCAGCATCACCGGGAAGACCAGGTTGACGGCCAGCTGCACCGGCTGCCGTCCCCAGCGGGCCAGTTCCCGGCGGGTCATGGTCCAGGAGTCGGTCAGGACGTGGGCGGTCACGCGGGCTCCTTCACTCGGCGGTCGTCTCCGGTGAGGTGCAGGAACACCTCGTCCAGCGTCGGGCGGCGCAGGGCGACGTCCTCCGCCTCGATCCCGGCCTCCTGGAGAGCCCGGACGACCCCGGAGAGGGCCTGCATGCGGTCGGTCACCGGGGCGCTCAGCAGCCGGCGGTCGGCGTCGACGCCGATCCCCGTGAGGGGCAGCAGGGCGACGGCCGCCCCCAGTTGACCCGCGTCGCGCAGGACCACGTCGATGCGGTCGCCGCCGGTCTCGGCCTTCAGCTCGTCCGCCGTGCCCTCGGCTACGACCCGGCCGGCGTCGACGACCGCGATACGGTCGGCGAGCTGGTCGGCCTCCTCCAGGTACTGGGTGGTGAGCAGGACCGTGGTGCCGCCGCCGACCAGCGAGCGGACGGCGGACCACACCTCGGCGCGGCCGCGCGGGTCGAGGCCGGTGGTCGGCTCGTCCAGGAACAGCACCTCCGGCTCGGTGATCAGCGAGGCGGCCAGATCCAGGCGGCGCCGCATGCCGCCGCTGTACTGCCGGACCGCCTTGCGGCCGGTGTCGGCCAGGCCGAAGCGCTCCAGCAGTTCACCGGCACGCGCGCGTGCCCGCCGGGCGCCCAGGTGGTGCAGCCGGCCGAACAGCTCCAGGTTCTGCCGGCCGCCGAGCTCCTCGTCGAGCGCGGCATGCTGTCCGAGCAGGCCGATGCGCAGCCGCACGGCGTACGCCTCGCGCACCACGTCGTGCCCGGCCACCTCGACCCGGCCCGCGTCGGGCCGCAGCAGGGTGGACAGAACCCTCACGAGGGTGGTTTTGCCCGCGCCGTTCGGGCCGAGCACCCCGTGCACCGTGCCGCGCGCGACTGTGAGGTCGAGCCCGTTCAGCGCCTTCTTGTCGCCGTACGTCTTCTCCGCGCCTTCGACGGTGATCGCCGCGTCGGCCACTGAGCCTCCCCATCTAGTCAAACTTGACTACAGGCTCGAAGGTATCCCCGCCCGAACCATTCGTCAAACTTGATTAGTCGTCGTCCCCGGGATGCCGCTCCCCGGTCGCGTAGGGGTTCTCCTCGCCCGGGGCCAGCACCCCGACGAACGGGTCGCCCTCGTCGGCGAACGTGTAGGCGCCGCCCTCGATGCGCTCGATGAGACCGCGGGTCCACTCGGCCTCGGAGTCGGCCGTGTGGACCCACATGTTCATGATCTCGCCGATGTGCCCGAGCTGCCCGGGTCCCTCCTCGGGCACGTAGTGCTCCAGGACGGAGGCCCGCCACTGCTCGATCCGCAGGGTCCGCTCCTTCAGCAGCGCGACCGCCTCGGCCCGCGGCAGGTCGACGACGAAGCCGACGGCCGCCGTCTTCACGTCCGCGCGCTGGTCGTAGGTGACCAGCGCCTCCCGCAGCAGCCGGAAGTACTCCTCGCGGCCCTGCCCGGTGATCTCGTACTCCGTGCGCGGCGGACCGCCGGCCGTGGACGGGGCGATCTCGTGCGCGTGCAGCAGCCCTTGCTTCGCCATCTGCTTCAGCGCGTGGTAGATCGAGCCGGGCTTGGCGGTGGACCACTCGTGCGCGCCCCAGTACTCCAGGTCGTTGCGCACCTGGTAGCCGTGGGCCCGCCCGTGCATGCGGACCGCGCCGAGCACGAGGAGGCGGATCGTTGACATGCGGCCAAGGCTATGCCTCGGCCACCACCCGCTGCTCCTCGGCCACCAACTCGAAGGCCGTCCTGCCGTCGAGGGACTCGCGGATGACGTCGGCGTGACCGGCGTGCCGGGCCGTCTCGCGGATGAGGTGCAGGCAGAGCCAGCGGTGCGAGACCCGGCCGTCCGGCGGGAACCAGGGCTGCGCCGGCAGCGCGAAGGTGTCGTCGAGGCTCGGCACCGAGCGGATGTACGCCTCCGTCTCGGCGGCGACCTTCTCCCAGTGGGCCAGCTGCGACTCGACCGTCTCGCCCTCGACCAGCCGGAAGCACTCGTGCCAGTTGCTCTGGTCCCGCACGACGGCCGGCGGCTCGCCCTTGGCCAGGGACACCCACATCTGCTCGACTTCGGCGACGTGCTTGACCAGCCCGGCGAGGGACAGCTCACTGGCGCTGGGGCGGGACCCCGCCTGTTCGTCCGTCAGCCCGAGCACCGCCCGGCGGACACCGCCGCGCTGCTCGGCGATGAAGGCCAGGAGCGCCCCGCGCTCGTCGCCGTGTGCCTCCGCCGGAACGTGAGTGACCATGACCGCCGCCCTTCGCCAGGTCCGGGGGCCTCTCCCCCTGACACCGACCAAGCTATCGGCCCTTGCGGTCAGGTTCTGTCCGCAAGGGCCCGGGCGCCGGAAGGTCCGGAAGCTACCGAAGGTCTAGAACGGGAAACCGCTCCGGCCGTGCTGCACCGAGATCCACTTGGTCGTGGTGAACGAGTCCAGCATCGTGTCGCCGTTGAGCCGGCCGATGCCCGAGTGCTTCTCACCGCCGAACGGGACGATCGGCTCGTCGTGCACGGTGCCGTCGTTCACGTGGAACATGCCCGTGTCGATCTGCTTGGCGAAGTTCACGCCGCGCTCGATGTTCCCGGTGTGGACGGCACCGCTCAGGCCGTACGGGGTGTCGTTGACGAGGCGTACGGCCTCGGCCTCGCCGTCGAACGGGACGAGGAACGCGACCGGCCCGAAGACCTCCTGCCTGAGCAGCGCCGAGTCGGCGGGGAGGCCCGTCAGCACGGACGGCTCGACGAGGTTGTCGGTCCGTCCGCCGCGCACCAGGGCCGTGGCGCCCTCGGCGAGGGCCTGCTCGACCACACCGGAGACGGCGTCCGCCTGCGAGGAGTTGATGACCGGGCCGATCACGGTCTGCGGGTCGCGCGGGTCGCCCGCCTTGAGGGTCTTGACCTTGGCGACGAACTTCTCGGTGAACTCGTCCGCGACCGAACGGTCGACGAGGACGCGGTTGGCGGCCATGCAGACCTGGCCCTGGTGGACGTACCGGCTGAAGACCGCCGCGTCGACCGCGTAGTCGATGTCGGCGTCGTCGAGGACGACCAGCGCGCTGTTGCCGCCCAGTTCGAGGACGGAGCGCTTGAACTGCCGGGCGCAGACGGTCGCCACGTGCCGGCCGACGGCGTCGGAGCCGGTGAAGGAGATGACCTTGGGGACCGGGTGCTCCAGGAAGGCGTCGCCGATCTCGGCGATGTCGGTGATGAGCACGTTCAGCAGTCCGCCGGGCAGCCCCGCGTCCTCGAAGATCTTCGCGACCAGGGAGCCGCCGACGATCGGCGTGTTCTGGTGGGGCTTGAGCACCACGGCGTTGCCGAGCGCCAGCGCCGGGGCGACGGACTTGATCGACAGCAGGAAGGGGAAGTTGAAGGGGCTGATCACGCCCACGACCCCGACCGGCACGCGGTAGACGCGGTTCTCCTTGCCGTCCACCGGCGAGGGGATGATCCGCCCCTCGGGCGCCAGGGCCAGGTGGACCGCCTCGCGCAGGAACTCCTTGGCGAGGTGCAGCTCGAACGCGGCCTTCAGACGGGTCCCGCCGAGCTCGGCGATGATGGCCTCGGAGATCTCGGCCTCGCGCTCCTCGATCAGGCGCAGCGCCTTCTCGAAGACCGCCCGGCGGGCGTAGGGGTTGGTCGCGGCCCACTGCTTCTGGGCGCGGGCCGCCGCCCGGTACGCCTGATCGACCTCCTCGACCGTGGCTATGGTGATCGACGCCAGCTTCTCGTCGTCGTACGGGTTGAAGTCGATGATGTCCCAGGAGCCGGTACCCGGGCGCCACTCACCGTCGATGTACTGCTGTGCAAGGTCGGTGAAGTAGGACGACGACATGTGTGATCCCTCGATCCCTGGCAGACCTCTGATCGCGCCTTCACGATCTGATCACACGTCATCGTACTTGTGTTTCAGGCGAGTTGGAGGAGTACTTCAGGAGAGCTGGAGCAGGCCCCGTAGAAGGTCCCGGCTCTCCGACGGGCCCGGGCTGTCGCTCTGGAGCTCCTTGAGCGCCTTCTCGTACTGGGCGACGTCCTCGGCCTTGTCCAGGTACAGCGCGCTGGTGAGCTGCTCCAGGTAGACGACGTCCGAGAGGTCGGACTCCGGGAAGCTGAGGATCGTGAACGCGCCACTTTCGCCGGAGTGGCCGCCGAGGCTGAACGGCACCACCTGGAGCCGTACGTTGGGCCGCTCGGAGATGTCGATGAGGTGCTGGAGCTGACCCCGCATCACCGCGCGGTCGCCGTACGGGCGGCGCAGGGCGGCCTCGTCCAGGATGATGTGGAAGTCGGGCGCGCGCTCGTCGACGAGGTGCTTCTGGCGCTCCAGCCGCAGCGCCACGCGGCGCTCGACGTCGGCCTCGCTCGCGCCCTGCATGCCGCGCCGGACCACCGCGTGGGCGTAGGCCTCGGTCTGGAGCAGACCGTGCACGAACTGCACCTCGTACGCCCGGATCAGCGAGGCGGCGCCCTCCAGGCCCACGTAGGTCGGGAACCAGCTGGGCAGCACGTCCGAGTAACTGTGCCACCAGCCCGCGACGTTGGCCTCTTTGGCCAGGGACAGCAGGGAGGCGCGCTCCTGCTCGTCCGTGATGCCGTACAGGGTCAGCAGGTCCTCGACGTCTCTGGTCTTGAAGCTCACCCGGCCCAACTCCATCCGGCTGATCTTCGACTCGGAGGCGCGGATCGAGTAGCCCGCCGCCTCGCGCGTGATGCCCCGCGCCTCACGCAGTCGCCTGAGTTGTGATCCGAGCAGCATGCGCCGCACCACCGATCCCGGCTCTCCCGCGCTCACGTTCGCCAGCCTCCCCAACGTCTTCAGGGGCCGCAGTCTGCCACTAAAACACTCCGAGCAGTACTCGTCCGGTTACGGAAACGGAATCGAGACGGTCGACGCTCGCGCGCGGGAGCAAGAAGAAGGCAAGCGAACGGCCAAAGAGAGTCGCGAAGGTGACGGAAAAATTGGCCAACAAGCGGTACGGGACGGCTTATTCCGGTCACCTGCACGTGCATCTGCCCTTGCATCTGCTGTACGCATCCGAAACCATGGTCCCGCACCACCGCCGCATCGCACCGACCGCGAATTCCCGGGAGTGCCTCGCATGGGGACGAATGGATCGACCATGCTCGAGCCGTTACGGCAGGGCCTTCCGCCGCTTGATCCCGCGGCCGTGTCCGACGCCGCCTCCTGTGCTCTGCCCGCCCGCTACGAAGCGGTGCGCGAGGCACGGCAGTTCACCCGCAGAACCCTCGACCAGTGGGACATGGGCGACCGGTTCGACGACGTCTGCCTGGTGGTCTCGGAACTCGTCACCAACGCCCTGCGGCACGGGCTGCCGGCGAACGGCGGGTGCGCGGGCGGCCGTGAACCTCCCGTGCGGCTGCACCTGATGCGGTGGACCGAGCGGCTGGTGTGCGCGGTGCGCGACCCCAGTCACGACAGTCCGGTGACCCGGGAGACCGACGACTTCTCCGCCGAGTCGGGCCGCGGGCTGTTCCTCGTCGACTCCTTCAGCGACAGCTGGGGCTGGCATCCGCTCGCGGGCGCGCTCGACGGCAAGGTGGTCTGGGCGCTGTTCCGGCTGCCGCGGACCGGTTCGCGGCCGAACGGGACATGAGAAACCGCGGCGCTTCCTCGCGTCGCGGTTCTACGCGCGTTACCGCGCATTGAGTGCCGATTGCCCCGTTTGGGCGGGGCTGCCGGATCGTCAGCCGCCCACCAGGTGGTCGAACTCGCCGTCCTTCACACCCAGCAGCATGGCCTCGATCTCCGCACGGGTGTAGACCAGGGCGGGGCCGTCGGGGAAGCGTGAGTTGCGGACGGCGACATCCCCGCCCGGCAGCCGGGCGAACTCCACGCACGAGCCCTGCGAGTTGCTGTGCCGGCTCTTCTGCCAGGCCACACCGTGCAGCCCGGCGGCCGCCATACCGTTGTACACGTCGTGGTCCACAGGTCGCTCCCCGGTGGTGCACTGGCTGGTGTGGCCATTGATGCAGTGGTCAACTGACCCGGATCATAGCTCTGTTCATGTGCAGATGCATGGGCAGATGCACGTGCACGCGGGGTGGTCCCGCGGTTACAGCTTTGACGACCGCTCTACCGAAGTTCTTGACTGTTTGACGGCTTGGCCGCACCTCCCGTTCCCCGAGGGCTGCGACGAAGTCGGTGGGTTCGGCGGAGGTCCGGTGGAGGCGGAGCATCCACTCGGCGACGGAACGAGGGTCCCGGCGGGTGCCGTACCGAAGAAGCGGGAGCTGAGGCGCGGGGCCCCGGGGCCGTCGTTCGACCGGCCGACCCGCATCCGGAAGACGGTCGCCGCCTGCGGGGACGGGGAGAAATGGGCCGGTCGCAGCAGGCCGGGGTCGTCCCTGTGCCGGTGCGCCCATCGGACGATCGCCGGACCCCGACCCGGCTTCCCACCCTCGTGAAGCTGCGCGCCCCACTGCGGCCGACGGCCTCCGGGCGCCCGCCTGGGCCCGGCGTCCGGCCCGGTCCGGGGCGCCCGGGGCGGGCTGCGGGGCCGCTGCGCCGACGGGGTCGGCGCACCGTGCGCCGGAGGGTCGCCGTCCGTCAAGCGTGGGGAACCTCACCCGGGCACGCGTGCGGACGCGTCGGCCACGGCCCGCCGAGCCGGGACGTCCCTCTCGGTGCCGTCGACGTCCCGTTCGATCCCGGACGCCGGATGCGGGCCCTGACCGCGGGTGAGCCGACGGCACGAGCCGGGGTTCCCCACCGGGGACGCTTACGCCTGATCACGATCCTGCGCAGGGGCCGCGGCGGGCCGGACCGGGCGACAGCCGCCAGCGGTGGCCTCGGCACCTAGCCTGGTGCCGGCCACCGGTCGCGGGCACCGGCACTCAGGTCCGCAGCCGTCTCCGGGACCGTCACGGCATCGGCGGGGGTGCCCATCCGCCACGCGTGCGCGCACGTCGGCCGCGGCCGACTGAACGAGACCGCCCTGCCGGGGGCCACCCGGCACCCCGCCCCGCCCCGCCCCGCCCCGGCGACGCGTCGCCGGGCCCGGCACCGGTGGACTGAGAACCCCAGCCAGTGACGCACCCGGGCACGCCCGCCCCCGGCCGGCCGAGCCCGGCGGCCGTCACGCGCCAGGGTCGCCGGGCCGGAGGGGGTCAGCGGGTGGTGGAGTACGGGAGCAGTGCCATCTCGCGGGCGTTCTTGATGGCCCTGGCCAGCCGGCGTTGTTGCTGGGACGACACCCGGGTGACACGGCGGCTGCGGATCTTGCCGCGGTCGGAGATGAACTTCCGCAGCAGGTCGGTGTCCTTGTAGTCGATGTAGGTGATGCCGGCCTGGTCGAGGGGGTTGGGCCGGTTCTTGGCGGGCTTGCGCTCGGGCTTGCGCGGCATGGGGGGTCAGACCTCCAGGAGGGTGTCGAAGGCGTGCGGCAGCCGCTGCCAGGCGTCGGGCCCGGCGGCGTACTCGGCGTCGGTCAGCAGGCAGGACTCCAGCAGCCGCTCCAGGCCGTCCCGGTCGAGGCCGGGCGAGGTGAAGACGAGGTGCTGGCAGCGGTCGCCGTGCTCGGGGTGCCAGTCCAGCGCGGCGGCGGCCCGGCGCACCGGCGGGACCATGTCCCAGGCCGCGTCCGGCAGGGAGGCCAGCCACGGTCCCGTGCTCTCCACGCACAGGGCCCCGCCCGCCGCGTCCCAGTGGAACAGCGTGTCCGGCTTGTCGGCGAGCCAGAACCGGCCCCGGCTGCGGGCAGCCGCACAGGTCAGGTCCTCCAGCGCCGCGTACAACCGCTCCGGGTGGAAGGGGCGCCGCATGCTCCAGACCAGGGTGGAGACGCCGTGCGCGTCGGCCTCGGCGGGGAGCAGGGCACAGGCCGGGTGCTGGGCGGCGGCGGCCGCCTCGACGTCGAAGCCGGCCAGGGCGGCCTGGGCCAAGGAGGAGAGCGCAGGCCGGCGCGGGGTCGGCACGGTCAGTCCGTCGCCGGACGGTTCGGCCGCTTCGGACGGGAGGGCCTGCCCGATGCGCACCTGTCGGGCCGTCGGGTGCAACTGTGCGAGCAGCTCGCGGTCCTCCTCGTCTGCCTCCGGGGATTCGGCGATGGCCAGAACGGGGGCGTACTCCAGCTGGCGCGCGAAGGTGTCGGCGACCGTGCGCTGGTCGGTGGCCGCGGCGGCGAGACCGCCGTCGGCCAGGTCGTCGCCGTTGCCGAGGTAGGGCAGGACCAGGGCCGGGTCCACGGCGGTGATCACGCCGGTGACGGTGAGACCGCCGGCCGTGACAACCTCGGCCATGGCCTTGGGCTCGACGGAGTCCCACAGCTCGACGACGGCGAGCCGGGTACCGCCGGCGTCCCGGAGCCGCTCCAGCTCCGGCACCAGGTCCTCGCGCAGGGCACAGCAGGCACAGTCGTTGACGAGCGGCGCCTCCCCCGCGTCGAGGATGCCGGAGGCGTCCCTGATGGTCCGTACGACCGTGCCCGCGGCGGCCGTCGCGAGGTCGTGGTGGAGGACGACGCTGCCGGGCACGTCGGCGAGCAGGCGCGCGACGGCCGCCCTGCGGGCATCGGCGTGCAGGCCGCCGACGATCACGACGGGGAGCCCAGGAGGGGCAGCCATGGGTCAGCCCTTCTTTCCGTACCGGCGCTCGAAGCGCTCCACGCGGCCGGCGGTGTCCAGGACGCGGGCGGTGCCGGTGTAGAAGGGGTGGCTGACGTCGGAGATCTCGACGTCCACGACCGGGTAGGTCCGGCCGTCCTCCCACTCGATCGTCTTCTCGCTCGTCATGGTCGAGCGGGTGAGGAAGGCGTAGTTCGCGGCACGGTCACGGAAGACGACGGGGCCGTACGCCGGGTGGATTCCCTCGCGCATGGTCAGCGCTCCTCTCGGAATTCGACGTGGCGGCCGGCGACCGGATCGAACTTGCGCAGGGTCAGTCGGTCCGGGTCGTTGCGGCGGTTCTTGCGGGTCACGTAGGTGAAGCCGGTCCCGGCGGTGGACCGGAGCTTGATGACCGGACGGAGTTCGTTGCGTGCCATGCCGCTATGCTACTGAAAATGAATTCCATTTACATCACCTGAGACAGAGAGGTACGTCACCACCCATGTCCGCGCACTGCATGCTGACCGGCACACAGCCGGGCTTCGGCAACCGCATCTCGCACTCGCACCGGCGCACGTCGCGCCGGTTCGACCCCAACATCCAGTCCAAGCGCTACTGGCTGCCGAGCGAGGGCCGTTACGTCCGGCTCCGGCTCAGCACCAAGGGGATCAAGACCGTCGACACGATCGGGATCGAGGCGGCCGTCGCCCGGATCCGCGCCCGGGGAGTGAGGATCTGATGGCCAAGAAGAGCAAGATCGCGAAGAACGACCGACGGCAGGAGGTCGTCGCGCGGTACGCCGCCCGGCGGGCCGAGCTGAAGGAGATCATCCGCAGGCCGTCGTCGACGGAGGCCGAACGGCTCGCCGCCCAGGCGGAGCTGCGCAGGCAGCCGCGGGACGCGAGCGCCACGCGGGTGCGCAACCGCGACCAGGTGGACGGCCGGCCGCGCGGCTACTTCCGGGCGTTCGGGCTGTCCCGGGTGAGTCTGCGGGAGCAGGCGCACGCGGGGTATCTGCCCGGGGTGCGCAAGTCGTCCTGGTAAGAGGCGTTCCGGAAGGCCCTTGACGGGCCCTGGTAGCTTGCTGCGATCGTTCCGGCCAGGAGGCCGGCCGGTGCCGTCCGGGCCGGTCGGCCGGCTACAGCTTGGGGGCTTGCAGTGACTTCGGTGATCTTCTCGCGTCGCTCCGGCGCCGTGCGCGTCGCGGCGGCGGCCGCGGGGCTGGCGGGCGTGCTCGTGCTCAGTGCGTGCAGCGGCGACGGCGGCTCGGAGGACAACTCGGCGTCCGGCCCGTCCCCCTCGGACTCGGCGTCCGCGGCGCCGGGCGGGGGCTCCGGCTCCGGTTCCGGCTCCGAGGGGTCGGCCGGCGGTGAGCTCGCGGGCAGCTGGCTCGCGACGACCGGCGGCAAGGCCGTGGCCCTGGTGATCACCGGCAAGCAGGCCGCGCTGTTCGCCACCGGAGGGAGCGTGTGCAGCGGCACCGCGGGCGAGGAGTCCGGGATGCGGATGATCCGCCTGAAGTGCACGGACGGCTCCAAGGACCGGGCGACCGGCATGGTCGACTCCGTGAACAAGAGCAGCCTGAAGGTCACCTGGGAGGGCGGCCTCGGCGCGGAGACGTACACGAAGGCCGAGGGCGGCAAGCTCCCCACGGGCTTCCCGACGGCGGGCCTCGGCTGACACCGGCACCCGCGGGGACGCGCCACGGATCTCCTGCGGGGGCCGTGGCCCGTCCGGCGTTCGGGGCGGTGGCAGGGCGGGTGCCGGACGATCGGCCGGGTGCCGGATGATCGTCCGTGCGCCGAAAGAGGCACGGGCCGTGTGGCGGCGAGCGCATGCGCCTTCCGGCGGGCCTCGGGGCGTCGCAGCGGACAGGTGCGGGAGAAGCGGCCAGGGCCTGCGCCCGTCCGTGGCGATCCCCCGGGCATCGCCACGGACGTCCGCCGGAGAAGCGGCCGAGGCCTGCTCCCGGCCGGCAGGTCCGGCACATCGCCACGGACGTCCGCCCGAAACAGCCGAGGCCTGCTCCCGGCCGGCAGGTCCGGCACATCGCAATCGGCCTGTGCCGAAGGGGCGGTGACGGCCGGTGGACGTCCGGCGTTCGGGGGAATCGCAGGGGGTGCGTGCCCGTGCGGGACCCGCGTGCGTGATGATCCAGGGGCCCGAAGCCGCTTCCGTACGACACGCCCAGAGGACCCCATGCGCACCTTCCCCCTCGCCCTGGCCGCAGCCCTCGCCACGACGCTCCTGCTGACCGGCTGCGACGACGACAAGACCGGTGGTGACGACGTCAAGAACGCGGACCGGAAGAGCGGTTCGGCCTGCGCGCTCGGCGACATGGGCGTGGAGGTCGGTGCGGGCGCCGCCCCGGCCGCCGGGGACACCGGCACCGTCACCGTCACGCTCACCAACAAGGCTGCGCAGTGCGCGCTGAAGGGCTTCCCCGGCGTGGACCTGCTGGCCGAGGACACCACGACGTCCGTCTCCCCGGACGAGGGCGCGAAGGCCCAGTCGCTCACGCTCGGAGAGGGCGGCACCACGTCCTTCACGATCACCTATGTCCGGGGCGAGGCGGGCTCCGAGAAGAGCCTCAAGGTGCACAAGGCGTCCTTCACCCTGCCCGGCGACAGCAAGGCCGCACACGACCTGACGTGGTCGTACGGCGAGGTCGCGCGGAAGGCGGCGGGGAGCGGCGCGGCGCAGGCCTCCGTGAGCGGCTTCGAGACCTCGGGCGACTGACGGGAGAGCGGCGCGGCCGGCGTCAGCGCAGCGGCGGCCGGTGCCGGACCTGGGCACGGTCCGCCGCCTGCGCGCCCTCCGTCCAGCCCGCCGCGTCGCGTACCCCGCGCAGCCGGGTCGTGGTCGTCTCCGGGAACATCCGGTCCAGCCGCCCCGTCACGGCGACCTCGCGGGAGGCGAGGACGGGCAGCAGGTCGTCGGTCACCTGCGTCTCGGCGGCGGCTGTGAGCCGGGTGCCGACGCGGTGGGCGTAGGCCGCCAGGAAGGACTGCCGGAACGTCTTGGTGCGCTTGCGGCCGCCCGCCCGCTGGGCGGCCTCGGCCCTGGTCATCGCGGTCGTGGCCTGGACGAGGATCGAGGTGTAGAGGAGTTCGACCGCCTCCAGGTCGGCTTCGAAGCCGACCACGGTGGAGAAGCCCAGAGGCTCGTTCCACACCGCCCGGCAGTGGTTGGCGCCCGCGACGGCGTCCAGCAGCACCGCCTTGGCCTGCTCGTACGGCGGCTCGACCCCGATCCGGCAGGCCCCGGGCGCGTCCGGCGACGGCGCCCGCGCCGCGAGCAGCGCCTCGTCGACGCTGTGCCGGGCCATCAGCTCCTGCGCCTTGGCGCTGAGCGCCTCGGCCTCCTCCGGGAACCCGGTGGCCTCCGCCTTGGCGAGCAGCGCGCGGATACGGGTGAGCATGCGGGACTCGGTCCCCGCCCCTCCGGGTGCCCGCCCGGGCGTCTCGTCGAGGGCCTCCAGCGCCGGCAGCCGCAGCAGCAGGCGGTACAGCTCCAGTACGGCGGTGGCGTGTGAGAAGCGGTCGGTGCGGGGCGGGGGGTCGTCGGGGAGCTCCGCGAGCTGGGCGTTCCAGCGGCGGCCCCGGGGCCCGTCGCCGGGGGCCTGTGCGCGGATCAGCGCGGCCACCAGCAGCACGTGCAGGTCGTCCAGCTCGCGCCGCACGAGACGCACCACATCGGCCGGCTGCCAGCCCCGCCGCCAGGCTCCGGCCACGAACTCGTGCCCGCGCCAGGCGAGTTCGGCGTCGGCCGCCGGGTCGGAGGCGAGCAGGGAGGCGCCGGCGTCGAGGGCCGTCTCGCCGGTCTCGTAGAGGGCCGACGCGAACGCGCGATCGACGGTGCTGGACGTACTCACGGGCCGATGGTGCCATGCCACCCCTCTCCGCACGGGTGTCAACTCTCGGTTGACAGTCGCAGGGGGCGCAACCTACGGTTGACACATGACGCATTCTGACACCACGTCATCCATCCGTCTCGACGACCTCATCGCGGCCATCAAGAAGGTCCACCCCGAGCCGCTGGACCAGCTCCAGGACGCGGTGATCGCCGCGGACCACCTGGGCGACGTCGCCGACCACCTGATCGGCCACTTCGTCGACCAGGCCCGGCGGTCCGGCGCGTCCTGGACGGACATCGGCAAGAGCATGGGCGTCACCCGGCAGGCCGCGCAGAAGCGGTTCGTGCCGAAGGAGTCCAACGACCTCGACCCGAGCCAGGGCTTCGACCGGTACACGCCCCGCGCCCGCAACACGGTGATGGCCGCGCACAACGCGTCCAAGGCCGCCCGCAACGCCGAGGGCCTGCCCGAGCACCTCGTCCTCGGTCTGCTCGCCGAGCCGGACGGCCTCGCCGCGAAGGCGATCACCCAGCAGGGCGTCCCGCTCGACGCGGTCCGCGAGGCGGCGACAGCGGCCCTTCCGCCCGCCCTCGACGAGGTCCCGGAGCTCGTGCCGTACGGCCAGGCGGCCAAGAAGGTCCTGGAGCTCACCTTCCGCGAGGCCCTGCGCCTGGGCCACAACTACATCGGCACCGAGCACATCCTGCTCGCCCTGCTGGAGCACGAGAACGGCCGGGGCGTCCTCAGCGGCCTGGGCATCGACAAGGAGCGGGCCGAGCAGTACGTCCTGACGGTGCTGGAGAAGATCATGCTGGCGCAGAAGGAGACGGACCAGGCCTGACGAGGCCTTCCACGTACGGCGGGCCGGGGGGCGTTGTCAGACCCCCCTGTCACACTCGCGGCATGGCCGACCGGTGGGCGCTCGCTCCGGCCGAGGACGGTGGCGTGGACGTCGCCCCCCTCGGTCAGGACGGGCTGCCCTCCGGCCCGGTGCGCCGGGAGGCGGACGCCGCCGAGGCCGTCCGGAGCCGTCCCGGCGTCACGCGGTGGGTGTGGCGGTCCACCGCCGAGGTCTACCCGCGCCTGCTCGCCGCGGGGGTGCGAGCAGAGCGGTGCTACGACATCGAGGCCGCCGAGACCCTCCTCCTCGGCCACGAGGGTCGCTACGGGGAACCCCGCTCGGCCGCGGCCGCCCTGGCCCGGCTGCGCGGCGGCCCCGTGCCGCCCGATCCCCCGCAGCGCTCCGCCGAACCGGGCTCGCAGTCCTCGCTGTTCGAGCCGCAGGGCGTCCCCCTGCCCCTGCCGGACCTCCTCGCCGTCTACGCCGAGCAGCACAGGCGGCACGAGCGGGCCGAGCACCCCGACCGGATGCGGCTGCTGACGGCCGTCGAGTCGGCGGGCATGCTGGTGGCCGCCGAGATGAACCGCGCCGGGCTGCCCTGGAGCGCCGAGGTGCACCGCGCCGTGCTGCACGACCTGCTGGGCGACCGGTACGCGGGCGGCGGCGAGCCACGCCGCCTGGCCGAGCTGGCCGACGAGGTGTCCGCGGCGTTCGGCCGCCGGGTCCGCCCCGACCTGCCCGCCGACGTGGTCAAGGCCTTCGCCCAGGCCGGGATCAAGGTCTCCTCGACCCGCCGCTGGGAGATCGAGACCGTCGACCACCCCGCCGTGAAGCCCCTGATCGAGTACAAGAAGCTGTACCGCATCTGGGTCGCCCACGGCTGGTCCTGGCTCCAGGACTGGGTGCGCGAGGGGCGGTTCCGACCCGAGTTCCTCGCGGGCGGGACGGTGACGGGGCGCTGGGTGACCAACGGCGGGGGCGGGCTCCAGATCCCCAAGGTGATCCGGCGGGCCGTGGTCGCCGACCCCGGCTGGCGGCTCGTCGTCGCCGACGCCGACCAGATGGAGCCGCGCGTCCTCGCCGCGATCTCCCGCGACCCGGGCCTGATGGAGGTGGCCGGCCGGGAGACCGACCTGTACCAGTCCGTCTCCGACCGCGCCTTCTCCGGCGACCGCTCCCAGGCCAAACTCGCCGTGCTCGGCGCGGTCTACGGCCAGACCTCCGGGGACGGCCTGAAGAACCTCGCCGCGCTCAGACGCCGCTTCCCCAGGGCGGTGGCCTACGTCGACGACGCGGCCCGGGCCGGTGAGGAGGGCCGGCTCGTGCGGACCTGGCTCGGCCGGACCTGCCCGCCCGCGGTCCGGGGCACGGACGACGCCACGGAGGAGGCCGGCATCCCCACGGCTGCCGTCGGCTCCGGACCCGGCTCCGGACCCGGCTCCGGCTCCGGCTCCGGCTCCGGCTCTGGCTCTGGCTCCGGGGAGGACGAGCAGCCGGACGGTGGGCAGTGGGTGCCCGGTTACGCCTCCACCAACGCCCGTGCCCGCGGCCGTTTCGCCCGCAACTTCGTCGTCCAGGGCAGCGCCGCCGACTGGGCGTTGCTGCTGCTCGCCGCGCTGCGCAAGGCCTGCGCGGAGCTGTCGGCCGAGCTGGTCTT
This sequence comes from Streptomyces sp. NPDC029044, assembly GCF_040637495.1. Lineage (NCBI taxonomy): Bacteria > Bacillati > Actinomycetota > Actinomycetes > Kitasatosporales > Streptomycetaceae > Streptomyces > Streptomyces sp. NPDC029044. The sequence continues at coordinate 42,918 of NZ_JBEZWN010000048.1, read as the reverse complement.
CTTCCAGCACGACGAGGTGATCGTGCACTGCCCCCAGGAGGAGACGGAGACGGTCGTGGCGGCGATCCGCGAGGCGGCGGCCCTGGCCGGACGGCTGACCTTCGGGGAGACGCCCGTGCGGTTCCCGTTCACGACGGCGGTGGTGGAGTGCTACGCGGACGCCAAGTAGCCGGACCGGGCGGGGCGTCGTCGAGGCCGCCGCGTGACCGGCCGGCGGGAGCGAGCAACGCGCGTAGCTCTGTGACGACCGTCTGCTCGTCCGTTCCCTCCAGGGCCGCGAGAGCCGAGTCCCACGCCGCGCGCGCAGCGCCGATCTGCCCCCGCTCCCGCAGCAGCAGCCCGTGCTGGTGGCGGGCGAGACCGCCGGTGTAGCGGTCGGCGCGGGCCTCGGCCAGGCCGAGCAGTTCGGCGCACTCCCGGGCGGCCCGCCCGCCGCGGCCCAGCAGCCGCAGGGCACGGACCAGACCGAGCCGGGCCTGGGACTCACCGTGCCAGTCGCCGTGGCCGCCGAGGATGCGCAGACTCTCCTCGAAGTGCGGCAGGGCGGACGCCGGCTGACCGAGCCGCAGATGCGCGTATCCGATGTTGCAGTGCGCGGAGTGCCGCACGATCACGGCGCCGATCTCGTCCCCGAGGGCGAGCGAACGCCGGTGCTGCTCGATGGCGGCCCGCGGGTCGGTGTGCTCGACGAGGTTGCCGAGGTGGCTGTGGGTGACGGCCTCGCCGTACGGGTCGTTCAGCTGCCGTGCGTACCGCAGGCTCCGTGCCAGTGCCTCACCCGCCTCGGTGCGCCGGCCGAGCCCGTCCAGCAGCAGGCCGCGGTTGTTGAGGCAGCGGCGGATCCAGGAGGGGTGGTCCAGCCGCCGCCAGATGGCGAGTGCCCGGTCGTTGAGCGCGAGGGCGTCGTTGTGCCGGCCGGTCAGGAAGTGCAGCCCGGCGAGGTCGGCCAGCGCGTACGCCTCCGCCTCCGCGTCACCGAGCCGGCGGGCCACCCGGAGGCCGGCCTGCCCGAGCACCTCCATCTCGGCGACGCGCCCGCGGCGATGCGCGTAGGGAAAGATCAGCCGGACGAGCGTGCCGACCAGTCCGGCCCGCTGCCCGGACGGGTCCTCCGCGTACCGCTCGACCAGGGTGACGACGTTCTCCAGCTCCCTGTCCGCCCAGGCGAAGGCGGCCCCGGGGCCGGCGAAGGGGGCGACGGTGCCGACGTGGGCCGTGTGGCCGCTCGGCTGGGACGGGGTGGGCCGGCGGCGGTCGTCCAGGTCGAGACCTGGTTGCACGATCGCGGCGAGGACGCGTTCGGCGACGGCCGCGTACCAGTGCAGCGCCGCGCCGGCGATGTCGGTGTCGGGGTCGGCGTCGGGGTCGGGGTCGGCGTGTGTGCCGGCATGGGCGGTGTCCCGCTCTCCGGCCCGCTCTCCGGCCCGCTCTCCGGCCCGTTCGCGGGCGAAGTCGCGCACCAGGTCGTGCGGTGCGTAGCGGCCGTACGCCGACTCCTCCAGCAGGGCCACGTCGAGGAGACGTTCCAGAGCGGCCTCGGCGCGGGGTTCCCCGGTGCCGGTGAGGCGGGCGAGCAGCGGGGCGCCGTACGTGGGCAGGCCGAGCGCGCCGATGCGGCACAGGATGCGGGCCGCGTCCCGGTCGGTCTCCCGCTCGGAGGCGGCGAGGGCGTCGTGCGCGGCGGCCAGGGAGCGGCGGACACTCAGGTCGTCGTACTCCAGGTGCTGCAAGCGGCTGTCCGCGGCGGCGAGTTGCCCGGCCAGGGTGCAGGGTGTCAGCGCCGGACGGGCGGCGAGCCGCGCGGCGACGATCCGCAGGGCCAGCGGGAGCCTGCCCGTGAGCTCGACGAGGAGCCGGGCGGCGTCCGGACCGTGCAGGCCGTCGCGGCCCGAGGCCCTGCGCAGGAGTTCGGCGCTCTCCTCGTCCGACAGGGGGGCGAGCGGGAACCTGGCCGCGCCGTCGAGGGCGGTCAGCGGCGAACGGCTGGTGACGATCACCCCGCACCCGGCGCCTCCCGGCAGCAGCGGCCGTACCTGCGCGGCACTCGCGGCGTCGTCCAGCACCAGGAGCGTGCGCGTCGGTGCGAGCAGCGAACGCAGCAACGCGGCGGCTGCGGCCGGCTGTTCCGGGATGCGGCAGGGTTCGGTACCGAGGTCACGCAGCAGGGCGGTGACCGCCTGAGCAGCGGTGAGCGGGGCCATGCCCGGGGTGGCACCGTGCAGGTCGAGGTGGATCTGCCCATCGGGGAAACGTTCCGTCAGCTGATGGGCGACGTGCAGGGCGAGCGCGCTCTTGCCGACGCCGGCCATGCCGCTGATGACGGCGGTGGGATGCGGGCCGGGTGCCGTGAGCGCGCGGCGCAGGGCCTCACGCAGGGGGGCCCGGCCGACGAAATGGGTGGGTGGAGGCGGCAGTTGGGCCGGGGAGGGCACGGGCCGGTCCGGTTCATCCGGCTCCCCCGCGCCCCCGCCCCCCGTGATGCCCCGCAGCACCTCGACATGCGCCTCCCGCACCCCCGGCCCCGGCTCGATGCCGAGCTGGCCGACGAGGCGGGTGCGCAGGTCCCGGTGGACGGCCAGGGCCTCGGCCTGACGGCCGGTGCGGTGCAGGGCGAGCATCAACTGCCGGTAGAACACCTCCCGCAGCGGATACTCACCCGTCAGCGCCGCCAACTCCGGCACCAGCTCGTGGAGTCGTGGGCCTCCCAGCGCCAGCTCGGCGTCGTGGCGCCACTCCAGGAGCAGCAGCCGGGCCTCGCACAGCCGCTGGGCGAAGGCGTACCCGCCCACCTCGGGCGGCAGTCCGGCGAGCGGCGCACCCCGCCACAGGGCGAGCGCGTCCGCGCACACCTGCACGACCCGCTCCCAGTCCCGGCCCGTGTGCGCGGCACGCGCCTCGGCGACGTGGGCGTCGAAGAGGTGGACGTCCAGCTCGCCTTCCTCGATCCGCAGCACGTACCCGGACGGCACGGTGCGCAGCCGTTCCGGATCGTCGAGCAGCCGCCGCAACCGGGCGATGTGGTTGTGCAGCGAGGCCTGGGCGGACACGGGGGCCGCCTCGCCCCACAGCGCGTCCTTGAGCGACTCGACGGAGACGGCCCGCCCGGCGTCGAGGAGCAGCGCGGTCAGCAGCACGCGGGACTTGGGGCCCGCGACGGCCCGGGCCGTACCCCGGGCGACGCCCCGGGCGTCGTAGAACAGCACCGGCGGCCCCAGCAGCCCGAACCGCATCGTCATGCCACTACCCCCGTGCACCCCGCCCTGACGAGCTCCCAGCCCCGGGCGGCTGATCTACGCCACCTCGGCCTTCGCCTGTTCCGCCGGAAACCGCCGCCGTCCACGCCGTCGTCGGCCCCGGTCCGGCGACTTCCGGCCGGCCGGCAGACGACGCAACGGCGAACCGTTGGCCACATGTTAGCGATCCGTTGGCAAAGCCTGATGTGATCACTACATCGGATCTGGCCCGGCGGTGCGCGCGGCTGGACGCGCAACTCGGGGGAGTGTCGCCGCCGCGGCCGGGTCCGGGTCCCGGTCGGCGGAGGTGAACGGCCGGGGCCCACTCAACCTCTCCGGCGTCAGATGACGGGCGGCCGCCCCAGCCGGGTGAGCCGCCACACCGTCCGCCACCGCATGGGCCGCCGCTCCCCCGCCGGCTCCCGTACGCCTTCCACGAATCCGCCGAACCACGCGCGCAGCCCGGCGCCCGACCGGTTCCGGGCGAGGGTGAGCAGCACCCACACCCCCAGGTGGACGGGGATGAGCGGGAGCGGCAGCCGGCGGCGGGCCAGCCAGACCCGGTTGCGTGCGTTCACCCGGTAGTAGATGGCGTGCCGGGCGGGCGAGGTCTTCGGATGCCGGAGCAACAGCTCCGGCGCGTACAGGATCCGCCAGCCGGCGTCCGCCGCGCGCCATGCGAGGTCGGTCTCCTCGTGCGCGAAGAAGAACTCGGCGGGCCAGTCGCCGACCTCGTCGAGCATCGTCATCCGCAGGGCGTGCCCGCCGCCGAGGAAGCCGGTGACGTAACCGCCCCGGAGAGGGTCCGAGTTGCCGACGCGGGGCACGTGCCGCTGCTGCGTCTCACCGAGCTCGTCGGCGATGCGGAAGCCGACGATGCCGAGCCGCTCGTCGGCGGCGTACAGATCCCGTACGCGGCGCAGCACATCGGGGTCGACGAGCAGACCGTCGTCGTCCAGGTCCACCACGACGTCGATGTCACCGAACTCCCGCAGCCGGGCGAGGGCCGCGTTGCGCCCGCCGGGGCAGCCGAGGTTCTCGTCGAGCTCGACGGCGGTGACCTCGCCGGGCAGCGACAGCCGCCGGGCGAACTCGGGCAGCGGGCAGCCGTTGCCGACGACGACGATCCGCTCGGGCGGTACGTCCTGCTTGGCCACGGACTCCAGCAGGGCGTCGACCTCCGCGGGCCGGTTGCCCATCGTCACCACGGCGACGGCGATGCGGGGCGCCCCCATGTCCTCACCTCGTCCCGGTCGGCAGCTGACGGACTGACCGGCGATGCTAGCCGTTCACGGTGAGGACCCTTCGCGGACGCCTGCCGGACGGCGGTGCGCCTACGCCGTTCGGCGCAGGCGGCAGCCGGGCGGCACCCGACCGGAGCGGGCACAGGATGTCGGGTGCGGCGGGGCCCGCGCTGCCTAGCGTGAAAGCACGAAAAGGAAGGAGACCGGACGTGCTGGACCGGCTCAACCAGGCGATGGACCGGATCGAACGGAACCTCGGCGGCACCGTCGACGTGGCGGACCTGGCGCGTACGGTGTGCACCTCGGAGTACCACCTGCGCCGCATGTTCTCCGCCCTGGCCGGCATGCCCCTGTCGGAGTACGTCCGCCGCCGCCGGTTGACGGTGGCGGGCGCGGAGGTGCTGGCGGGGGACGCGACGCTCCTGGAGATCGCGGTCCGCTACGGCTACGGCTCCGGCGAGGCGTTCGCCCGGGCGTTCCGCACGATGCACGGCGTGGGTCCGGGCGAGGCCCGGCGCACCGGTGCCGTGCTCGTCTCCCAGCCCCGGTTGGCCTTCCGCCTCACCGTCGAAGGGAACAGCAGCATGCATTACCGCGTCGTCGACCGCCCGGCCTTCACCGTCACGGGATTCAAGACCCGGATCCCCCTGATCCACTCCGGTCCGAACCAGGCGATCATCGATTTCGTCCGCGGGCTCGACAAGTCCGCGGTGGGCCGGCTGGAGGAGCTGTCCGGCCAGGAACCGCGGGGCCTCGTCGCGGTCTGCGACGACCTGGACCCGAGCCGGGCGGAGGGCACGGAACTCGACTACTACCACGCCGTGATCACCGACGCCCCGGCCTCGCCCCCGGCCCCCGAAGGCACCACCGGCCTGCCGGTCCCGGCCGGCACCTGGGCGGTCTTCACCACGTCGGGCCCGGTCCCCCGGGCCGTCCAGGAACTCTGGCGCGACGTGTTCACCGAGTGGTTCCCGTCCAACCCCTACCGCACCCGCCCCGGCCCGGAGATCCTCCGCACCCGCCTGTCACCCGACGGCACGGAGGCGGACGCCGAACTGTGGCTCCCGGTGGAGCGGGAGACCACCGGCTGAGACCCGCGCGAACCCCGGGCCGGCTCCCGTCCGGCCCGGGGGGCGGGTGGAGCACCTGCGCCCGTGAGGACGCCCTGCTGGCGGTCTGGGGCCGAACCCCGTCCGGCCGCGCCACCGACCTGTCCGGTCAGCACACCTAGGCTGTCTCCACCCCGGGCCGGCCGCGCAGATACGCGAGGACCGCGAGGACCCGGCGGTTGGTCGTGTCGTCGAGGGAGAGGTCGAGCTTGGTGAGGATGGACCCGAAGTGCTTGCTGACGGTGCCCTCGCTCACCACCATGGCCGCGGCGATCGACGCGTTGGACTTGCCCTCCGCCATCAGCGCGAGCACCTCCTGCTCCCGTGCGGTGAGCCGGGCCAGCGGGTCGCGCCGGTGCCTGATCAGCTGGCGCACCACCTCGGGGTCGACGACGGTGCCGCCCTCCGCGACCCGGTGCACCGCGTCGACGAACTCCTCGACGTGGCCGATCCGTTCCTTGAGGAGATAGCCCACCCCGGTGCCGTCGGAGGAATCGAGCAGGTCCTCGGCGTAGGACCGCTGGATGTACTGGCTGAGGACCAGGATCGGCAGTCCGGGCCGGCGGCGGCGCAGGGCGATGGCGGCACGCAGTCCCTCGTCGGAGAAGCCCGGCGGCATCCGTACGTCGGTCACCACGATGTCGGGTTCGTGCGCGGCGACCGCCTCGGTGAGTTCGTCCGCGTTACCCACCGCTGCGACCACCTGGTGCCCGAAGCGCTCCATGAGGCCGACGAGTCCTTCGCGGAGCAGGACACTGTCCTCGGCCAGCACGATGCGCAGCATCAGTTCCTCAATCACGCGGTCGTATCAGGGGGTTGAGCAGGGTACCAGCAGGCGGAACACCGTGGGCCCGCCGACCGGACTGGACACCAGCAGGCGGCCGTCGAGGACCGAGACGCGATCGGCGACGCCCTGGAGGCCCGTCCCCCGCTCGGTGTCCGCGCCCCCGTGACCGTCGTCCTCGACCTCCACGGCCAGCTGCCCGTTCTCCAGGCCGCCCCGCACCACGGCCCAGCTCGCGCCGCTGTGCTTGGCGACGTTGGCGAGGGCCTCGCTGACCGCGAAGTACACGGCCGTCTCGATCGCCTCCGGGGGCCGGACCGGCAGGTCGAGGTGCACGTCGACGGGGATCGTCGAGCGGTCCGCGAGATCCTCCACGGCCGCCACCAGGCCCCGGTCGGTGAGGACTTGGGGGTGGATGCCGCGGATCAGCTCCCTGATCTCGACCAGCGCGGTGGCCGCCTCGCCCTGCGCCTTGGCGAGCAGCGGGCCGAGCGGACCGTCCGCCGCGTCGAGGCGGGCCAGGCCGAGCGTCATGGACAGGGCGACGAGCCGCTGCTGCGCCCCGTCGTGCAGATCGCGCTCGATGCGGCGCCGCTCCGCCTCGAAGGCGTCCACGAGACGGACCCGGGAGCGGCCCAGCTCCTTGATCTTCGAGTTCAGTTCGCCGGTCGGCGAGGCCAGCAGGAAGCGGGTCAGGGCGGCCCGGCCCGCGGCGATCGCGCCGAGCGGGTAGGCGAAGACGGGCATCAGCAGCAGCCCGGCGAGCGCCGCGGCGAGCGCCCCGGGCCGGCTGTCCACGATCCACATCTTGAGGACCCGCGCCTCCTCGCCGTCGACCGCCAGCATCACCGGCGTCGCGAGCAGCCCGCCGCACACGAGCAGGACCGAACCCACGACCAGTGCTTCGAGGGGCCACAGCAGGAAGCCGAAGAGCACCGCGTAGCCCAGCTCGCGCCAGGTGGCGCGTTCCTGGAGCCGGGTGCGCAGCCAGGCGGTGAGGCCGGTGCGGTCGGGTTCGCGGTGCGGATCGGTGAGCGGCTCGCTGTCGATCAGACGCATCCGGCTGCGCTCGACCGAGGCCAGCGGCACCCCCGTGAGGACGAGGACGAGCAGCAGTGGCAGGCCGACGACGACCACGGTGAGCACGCTGCCCGCGACGGCGAGCAGCACCAGCGTGAGCAGCGTGACCAGGCCGAGGACCGCGCTGCTGAGCAGGTACAGCGCAGCGCGCCAGGGCCAGCCGCTGCGTAGGTAGCGGCGCAGGTGGAGCCGGGTCCAGATCGTCGGGGGGTGCATGCACCGCACGTTATGAGACCTTTCCGGCCCGGACCACCCAGCTGGCTCCACCATCGGGGCGGGCGCAGGCTGCCGGCCGGGACCGGGCCCGGCTGCGATGTGCCGGAGCGCATCGCGCGGTCTGCGGACTTGCGTCCCGCCTTATCCGCGCCGGGTGCAGCCATCGCGCACAGGAGGGTGGAGCTACCTCCACCCCCAAGACTCCGTCCCGCTGCGATGTCACCGTCGAGCGGGCCCGATTGAGTGGACACCATGAATCAAGCAGCCGTCCGGCTCCGCTCCGTGACCCGGTCCTACGGGACCGGCGACAACGCGGTCACCGCCCTCGACCAGGTCAGTCTCGACATCCCGCGGGGTACCTTCACCGCCGTCATGGGCCCCTCGGGCTCCGGCAAGTCGACCCTGTTGCAGTGCACGGCGGGGCTCGACCGGCCGACCGGGGGCCAGGTCTTCCTCGGGGAGACCGATCTGACCCGGCTGAGCGAGAAGAAGCTGACGCTGCTGCGCCGGCGGCGCATCGGGTTCGTCTTCCAGGCCTTCAACCTGCTGCCCGCGCTGACCGCCGAGCAGAACGTCGGGCTGCCGCTGCGGCTCGCGGGCCGCCGCCCCAGGCGGTCCGAGGTCCTGAACGTCCTGGAGCAGGTCGGCCTGCGCGAGCGTGCCGGGCACCGGCCCAGCGAGATGTCGGGCGGCCAGCAGCAGCGCGTGGCGCTCGCCCGCGCCCTGGTCACCAAGCCGGAGGTACTGTTCGGCGACGAGCCGACGGGCGCCCTGGACTCCACCACCAGCCGCGAGGTGCTGACGCTGCTGCGGACGATGGTCGACCGCGGCCAGACGGTGATCATGGTGACGCACGACCCGGTCGCCGCCTCCTACGCGGACCGGGTGCTCTTCCTCGCCGACGGCACGGTCCAGGGCGAGCTGTACGCGCCGACGGCCGAGCAGGTCGCCCAGCGGATGACCGCCCTGAGCGCCGTCCCGTCGAAGGCCTCGGCGGTGGCGTCGTGCTGAGTCTCGCGCTGCGCGGGATGCGCACCCGCTGGGTCACGTTCGTCGGTTCGTTCGTCGCGCTCGCGCTCGGGGTCGGCCTCATCGCCACCACGGGCCTCGCGCTCGCGGCGACGTTCGACGCGCCGGAACGGGGCACCGAACGGTTCGCCGAGGCACGGGTCGTGGTGCAGGGCACGGACGAGGTGAAGGCCGACACCCCGATCGGCGTGCGGACGTCGACGCTGACCAACCCCCGTGCCGTTCCGGAGGAACTGGCCGCCGAGCTTGCCACGGTGGGCCCCGTCGCCGAGGACCGTACGTTCCCGGTCTCGGTGCCGGACGCGGACCGGCGGATCGGCGCGGACACCGCGCTCGTGGGCCACTCCTGGGCCGTCGCGGCGGCCACGCCGTACCGTCTCACCTCCGGACGCGCCCCCACGTCGCCCGGCGAAGTCGTCGTCACGACCGGGCCCGGCGCGCAGGTGCGCGCCGGGGACCGGATCCAGGTCGTCACGCCCGAGGGCGCTGGCACCCGCACCGTGGTCGGCACGGTGCCTGCGGCCGGCTTCGAGTCGGCGGTGTTCTTCACCGCCGCCGAGGCCGCGCGCCTCTCCCCGCGCATCGACCGGGTGACCGTGGACGCCGACCCGGCCGCCGTCCGCACGGCGCTCGGCACCGACTCAGGCCTGACCGTCCTCGCCGGCGACGACCGGCGGCGCGCCGACCCCGACCCGGACCGCGACAAGGAGGCCCTGGTCTCCGTGAACGCCCTGCTCGGCACGGCGGCCGGCATCACCGCGTTCGTGTCGGTGTTCGTGGTCGCCTCGACGTTCACCTTCGCGGTGGCGCAGCGCAGGCGGGAGTTCGGACTGCTGCGGATGGCGGGCGCGACACCCGGCCAGGTGCGGCGCATGGTCTACGCGGAGGCCCTGGTGATCGGGGTGCTCGCCTCGAGCGCGGGGTGCCGGCTGGGCCGATGGGCCGCGCCGCGGCTCGCCTCGTGGATGTCGGGAGAGGGCCTCGCCCCGACCTGGTTCCGGATCGGTGAGCAGGCCTGGCCGCTCCATGTCGCCTTCTGGACCGGCCTGACGGTGGCCCTGTGCGGCGTCGTCGTGGCGTCCTTCCGCGCGGGCCGGACCGGCCCGACGGCCGCGCTGCGGGAGTCCGCCGTCGACAGCGGCACCATGCCGGTCAGCCGCCTCCTGGTGGCCGCCGCCGTGCTGCTCACCGGCCTCGGCCTGCTCGTCATGGCGCTGGTCGACAACCCCGGCGACGTGCTGAAGCGCAAGACGTACATCACCCAGCCGATGTTGCTCATCGTGGCGATGGCCCTGCTCGCACCGCTGCTGGTGCGGCCGCTGACCCGGCTGCTGACCTGGCTGCCCGCCCGGCTGCCGGGCGCCGTGGGCATGCTGGCGCGGGAGAACGCGGCGGCGGGGGTGCGCCGGACGGCGGCCGTGGCCGCGCCGGTCATCATCACCGTGGCGCTCGCCTGCTCCCTGATGGGCACGACCGCCACCATCAACGAGGCCAAGGCCACCGAGGCCCGCACCCAGACGCGCGCCGACTACGTGGTCTCGTCGGGCGACGCCGGCCGGGCGCTGCCCGCCGGGTTCGTCCGGGCGGCCCGTGACGTTCCCGGCGTCACGGTCAGCACGTCCCGCTCGACCGGCGTGACCGTCCTGGAGGAGGGCACCGCCCTCGTCCGCTCCGAGGCCCGCGCCGTCGACAGCGGCACGGAGCTTCGCAAGGTGTCCCACCTCCCCGTCGTGGCAGGGAAACTGGCCGACCTGGACGACGACAGCATCGTCGTCAACGAGGAATGGCTGACCACCCGCGTCGGCGACCGGGTGCCCGTCTGGCTGGGCGACGGCCGCAAGGTGAACCTCAGGATCGCCGCGGTCCTCGGGGTCGGTACCGGCGACAACGGCGTGTACCTCTCCGCGCGCAACGCCGCCGGCGCGGGCGTCGACCGCGTCGACATCAAGGTCGCCGCCGACGCGGACCGGGCCGCCGTCGACCGGCGGCTGCGCGCGGCGGGCGAGGCGAGCGGCGTCGAGGTGCTCGGCGCCGGGCAGTGGATCGACGAGCACTACCCGCGCTCCAGCGAGTCCGCCCGGCTCGGCCTGCTGATGATCCTGGCCATCGCCCTGGTCTACACGGGCATCGCGCTGGCCAACACGCTGGTCATGGCCACCACGGACCGGGTCCGCGACCTCGCCGCGCTGCGCCTGACGGGCGCGACGAAGACCCAGGTGCTGCGCCTGGTCGCCGTCGAGTCGGTGATGGTCGTGGTGGTCGGCGCGGTGCTCGGCGCAGCCGTCTCGACGGTGAACCTGCTCGGCGTCCGCACCGCCCTCGGCCTGCTCGACGTGCGCTCCGCGATCGTCGTGCCCTGGCCCACGGTGGGTGCGGTGATCGCCGCGAGCGCCGTCCTCGCGGTCCTCGCGGCCACCCTGCCCGCGTCGTTCGCCCTGCGCACCCGGCCGGTGGAGCTGGCGGGCATGCGCGAGTAGTCCCGCCGCAGACGCGCCGGCCGATCCACCGATCCCTACGAGCCCGAGAGGCACAGAAGTGGACGAGTGAGACCGCGGCACCCGGGTCGGTGTTCAGAGCGTTCCTGCGCAGTCCCCGGCAGGTCGATGCCATGGCTCCCAGTTCGCGCCGGCCGGCCACCGAGGTGGCCCTGCCCCTGCCCGAGTCCGGCGACCCCGTGGTCGTCGAACTCGGGCCCGGCACCGGGGCGTTCACCGGATTGATCCAGGAACTCCTCGGCGGCCGCGGCCATCACCTGGCCGTGGAGATCAACCCCCGGCTCGCGTCGTCGCTCGCCGAGCGCTTCCCGCGCGTGCCGGTCCTCAACGACGAGGCGGCCGCGCTGCCGCGGCTGCTCGCCGAGTGCGGGCTGGACGCGGCGGACGCCGTCATCAGCGGGCGGTCCTGGGCCGGTCTGGACCCTACGACGCAGCGCACGACGCTCGACGACGTATCTGTCGTCCGCCCGGCGCTTCCGAACACCAAAACTCCAGGTCACGAGCGTGTGACCCTGGGGTTCCAGTGGAGTCGCCGTCGAAATAACAACAATCTTGTTAAACTGGCTCCATGGCCACCACCCCCGCTCCCGGCGAAGGCCCCGTCCGCCCGGTCTCCGTCTCCCTCCATGAAGGCACCATCGCGGCACTCAAGGCGCGCACCGGCAAGCGCGGCATGTCCGCGTACGTCGAAGCCCTCATCCAGCGCCAACTGGAGCGCGACCGGCTGCGGGAACTCATCGAGGACGCCGAAGCCGAGCACGGCCCTCTTGACCAGGCAGCGGTCGAGGCGAAGCGGGCGGCCCTGCGTGGCGATACGGCGGGTTCGGCGGACGCTGCGTGAGCGGCACCCTCGTCCTGGACTGCGAAGGCCTGTCCCAGCTCGTACGACGCACACCCGAGCTCACCGAATGGCTCGCCGCCGCCGAAGCCGAGGACATCCGTGTCCTCACCAGCTCCGTCACCCTCGTCGAAGCCCGCGACCCCAAGACCAGCCAGGCCCGTTTCGACTATGCCGTCTCGCGCCTCAACATCGTCACGCCCACCGAAGCCATCGCCCGCCACGCGAGCAAGCTGCTCGCCGCAGCCGGCCTGCACGGTCACAAGTACGCCATCGACGCGATCGTGGCCGCCACTGCGACAGCCTCCCCCTCCCCCGTGACCGTCCTGACCTCGGACCCCGAGGACCTCATGACGCTGTGCGGCCCCGTCGTCCGTGTGGTCAGGATCTGACGCGGTGCGATCCGGGCTCCAGCAAGGTTGAGAACGGTCTGCACCAGGGCACGGCCCAGCTGGGCATCCGGACGCCCGAGCGGCTCTGACCGGTTCGAGATCAGGGCTGAGGGAGTCCCTTGCCGGAAGACCAGTTAGTGCTTCCCCTCGTTGAGCTGGAGCTCCTCGCCCGGAGCTCCAACGCATCACCTCGGCCATCTGATCCCCCCTCTCGCTTGCCCCGGCTCAGGTCGCCTGCCCTCGTCGTCAGACCCCGGCCTGCGCATCGCGATTCACAGGTCACCAGCTTGGTCTCCCACCCCAACCAAACAGCATGAACAGCAAGAAACCCCAGGTCACAACCATGTGACCTGGGGTTTCGCCGGAGCCGCCTTCGGGATTCGAACCCGAGACCTACGCATTACGAGACCATGAGCGATCATGTTGTCTGGTGCCCCGTCGTGCTGCGTAGTGACGTTCCGCCTGATCAGAAGATGTGCGGCAGGTTGCCCTGTGCCACCCCGTGGTGCACGGTCCAAAGGCGTCTGTCCACCGGCTGTCCACCGGTGGAGCTGCCAGCCGCCCACCGGCGCGACCTCAGTTGAGCTGGCTGCGCCAGGTCTCCCCGCTCGAAGCGACGAGCACCGGTCGCTGTCGGACCTCTACAAGTGCACCGGGCGCGCAGCCAGATGGATGGGTAGATCACCCGAGGTGTCGTGCCTGCCCGTCGGCTGCCCTCCCCCGGACCCGCCGCCGGGCGTCGGCAGAGCGCAAAGTTAGGATCACCGCACACACGCGGTTTGCCATGCCGAAGTCACGGGGGCGGGGGTACGAAGCATGGGTCTACGTGGAGCAGGCGCCGGCCAGGAGGGCGGCGTCGATCTGAAGGTGTCGAGCCAGGACCTCACCAAACTGGCTGATGACCTCGACGACATGCAAAATCACCTGGACAAGCAGGTCAGGCGGATGGACACGATCGTCGACCGCATCGAAGCGGGTTGGCAAGGACCAGCGGCGACGGCGTACCGCGAGTTCCACCGGGCGGCGGCCGAGGACGCCGTGCGCATCCGTGAAGTGATCCGGCACCTCGAGCAGGCCGTACGCCTGAGCCGGGACGGCTTCACGGAACAGGAACTGGATGTGATGGCCCAACTGCGGAGTATCCCGGTGGACATCGACAGCGAGGTCAACAAGTTGTCGACACCCAACCCGGAGACGACCGGGCCCGCCCATCCGCGCAGCAGCCTCGACTCTTTCTGACGGCCTCTCCTGCACCCTGCAGCAACCGCGATGACACCCTACGAAACGGGGAACCATGCCGACCGGGAGCACGGACGACGATCACATAACCGTCTCCTTCGCCACCCTCCGCGAGCTCGCAGCCGACCTGGAGGACATCCTCAAAAAGCTCAACGGCAGTCTGGACGACCTCCACGACCGGGTTGTGCCGGTCGTGCTGTCCTGGGAGGGGGAGGCCCGCGAGGTCTTCGTCGACAAACTCGACGAGTGGGACCGCTCGGCCCAGGACCTCCAGGCGGCCCAGAAGTGGCTCCACGAGTGCGCGACCACGAGCCACATCAACTATGCGGCAGCGCACCAGGCCGTGCTGCGCGGCTGGGGGACCGGCTGATGGGGACACCACCGCCGGGCCAGAACGGCACCATCGACGTCAAACCGACCGACCTCCACCGCGTCTCCGGCGGTGTGGCGAGCCAGCAGACCGTGATGGACAGAGGTGCCAAGACCCTGCTCGACGACCTGCACAAGTACCCGGACGCCGGCGGTTACGGGACCTCGCCCCAGGCGTTCGCGACGTCGTACGTCAAGGTGGGCAATCGCTTCCTCGAGGTATGGGCCAAGAGCGTCGTCAGCATTGGGGGTGCGGCGGTCGGCTTCACCGCGACCGCCAACGCCTATGCGAAGGCGGAGGCGGCCAACGACCCCAAGGGGAAGGCGAAGCCGGTCGTCCAGCCGTTGCCGCAGGTCATCGAGAAGCCGCCCGCCTACGGCTCCGTGCCGAATCTGAAGTGGGGCGACGACGACGGCGGCGACGACTTCGTCCGCAGGCTCCTCGAGTGGGTGCCCGAGCCGGTCCGGGACGTACTGAGGCCGGTGGTGAAGCACGCCTACCGGATGGGCAAGGTCGCCGACGTCTACCCGTATCCGCAGCAGCACTACCTGAACGCGCTGTCCAAGGCGTGGATGGCGACGACCACCTCGCTCTCCATGGCGGAGAGCGGGCTGACCGGGAACGTCAGCAGCATCACGCAGCAGACCAACAGCGAGTGGCACGACGCGATGCGCCAGTTCTGCAGTTCGCTGTGGGGCACGACGGCGTGGGGCCACCAGAACCGCGAGAACTACAACTGGAGACACGACAGTTCCTCCTCGCAGACCGCCACCCACCCCGTGATGACCGTGCTGTTCGACACGGCTCAGAAAGTCAGCGACCTCCTCTACGGGTTCGCAGAAGCGGCCGTCTACCTCAATCGCGAGGTGTGGGACGTCTACATCGAGGCCGTACGCGACGCGATCCCCAAGGTCGAGGTCAACCTCAAGGACGGCGTCGGCATGGACGACGTCAAAGGTCTGGTCAAAGGCGTGGTCAAAGGTGTCGGCAAGGGCGCGAGCCAGTTGGGCCTGGGCATCGTGCTGAACATGGACACCGCCAAGTTGAACTTGATCGTCACCACATACAACCGACGAGTCGACGCGCTCGTTCCCCAACTCGATGCGCTCATGGCCCCCTTGGACGAGGCGCACCGGAGCGCTCCGAGATTCGAAGCCCAGGAGGCGCGTGCGGAAGGCTTCGGCATGCGGGCCCTGGAGGAGTTCAAGGACTCGCAGGTCTGGCTGAAGGTCGACTCGGCCGGCAAGTACGACCTCAACCTCGCCGCCAACGAGTACATGGCGGACGGCCACACCCTTGACAAGCACGTCGGCAAGACGGACGAGCAGCTCGCGCAGCGCCTGCGCGACCAGCAGGCGAACGGCCCGACGCAGGCCTGGCCGTACGGCAAGCCGAAGATCGGAGCCTCTTCGGCCTTCCCGAACTACCAGCGGGCGGAGGAACTGACCGAGTACAACCTCAACCAGAACAAGGCCGCCATCGATGCGTGGATCAAGGGCCCGCCCCCACCGGCTGACGGCGAGGTCGAGCCGTTCTACTCGACGGCGCCCAACGGCGAGACCAGTGGCCGCAGCGTGAGCAAGCAGCCGACGGACCCCAACGATCCGCTGTCCGGTTACAAGCAGGGCGGCCTGAACGCCAAGGGGTCCGACGTGAATGGCATCGACACGCGCATCAGGTATGACAGCAGTCGCACCCCGCCGTTCACCGTCATGACGTCGATGCCCTACAAGCCCTAGCCCCGCCAAGCCGACCGAGAAAGGCCAGCACCACATGTCCGTCGACCAGGCCTCCTGGGAAGCCGCGGTACGCCACCTGTACGAGGACGCGTACCCGTACGACGCCACGGGCCCGCGCCGCCACGAGGACTGGGTGTTCGATGTCCTCGCGCTGATGGCGCGGGTCCCGGACCCACGGGGCTGGACCGGTCTCGACGACGCGGCCCAGAGCCCGGAGCGCGAGGCTTCCCCTACGTACCCCTTCGTCGTCCACCCCCCGGAGTACGTCGCGCCGCGTCTTCAGGAGATCGACCGGAACAGCGCCGAGAACCTGCTCCTGGCCATCACGGACGACAGGTGCACCCTGTCCAACCTGAGGCGCTTCACGGAGAGCGAGGAGGAATTGCGGGAGATGGCGCGCACGATCCTGGCGCGTTACGGAGACGGGGCCAGCTATCACACCAACATCAAGATGCCCGGTCATGTGCGCGGCACGCTCGACTTCACGTCGTCGAGCTGGGCGTATAGCCCGCTCAGCGTCTACACGGAGGACTGTGGCCTGATCGTCGTCTCGGACACCGAGGTCGGCATGTTCTGGAACTTCTCCGACCTCTGAGCCGCACGCATACAGCTCCCGACCAGATACTTCGAGAGGATGCCCTCGTGCTGACCCGCTCCGCCTCCTATCCCGACCGGGAGACCGCCCAATGGGCCACCCAGCAGGTCGTGACCACCAACGAGCAGGTCATCCACCGCTGGCTCGCCCAGGGCACCCGGGCCCGCCTCACCATCGAAGCCGCCTGGCCATCCCGCGAGGAGCCCGTGGGCCGGGTCCAGCTGGAGGGCGACCTGCTGGCCGGGCGGGGGCCCGTCGATGTCCGCGCGGCGCGCCTTGTGCTGCGCCGCGAGCCTTCGAGCCCGCACGGCTTCGTCGTCCACACGACCGTCCCGTTCTACCTGTAGGGGCCGCACGCACATGTCCATGAAGCCCCTGGAACACGACCGCCGGTACGGCGAGCTGGACCAGGTGATGCGCGCGTACCTGGGGCAGTCGGCCGACGACACCCCGGAGCGGCGCAGCCGCGCGCTGGACGCATACCTCCGTCACACCTGGCACACCCGCCCCTGGGCCATCGCGGAGGCGGAGCGCCAGCTGCGCGAGTACAGCCGCAACCCGCCAGGCCGCATCCGGCACAGGCTGGGCGAGTTCTACGCGATCCCGGACACCGGGATGGTTGAGTCGGAGATCGGCGACTGGCTGATGACGCTGGCTGACCACCTGAAAAAGAGCGTCGAGGAAGGCGACGTCCCGGAACCGTCGTCCCCACAGACTCACTGGGAGTGGCACGCACGCTTCCCGGAAACCACGCAACTGCTTGGCGGCTGGTTCTCGCAGGACATCGTCGACGAGTTCGCCAACCACGACGCCGCCGTTGCCGACTACGCAGCCACGACCGAGCCCCAACTGGTCGCACGCCTCGTGGGCGAACTCCACGAGTTGCTCGCCCTCTCCCTGGACGAGGGGGACTACGCCTTGGCAGCCGCCGAACTCGGCATGGAGGTCGGCCCGCCCGAGCCGTTCTCCTACGGCGCCTGGTTTCAGTCGGTGGCAGCGACGCTTGCCGACGGCTGATCCGGGCTTGAGGACACCCTCCGTTTTCTGACGAAGCCCCCGGGCCAGCGAACTGGCGTTGTCAGGCTGATGGCTATTGTCCGGCCCTGGATGAAACGACCGGCGCCTTTGCCGCTCCGGTCGGCCTTGGACGTCGAGGTCGTCACGAACAGGCCGGTGTCGTGGACCCTGACGCGCTTGATGAGCTGGTCCGGGAGCTCCATCTCGCGGTGCAGCTTGCTGTAGGCGAGGGCCGCCTGGTGGTTCCACTTCATTCCGCCCTACGGGGCCAACACACGACGCCTGATCTTCGCCAGTCAGGCGAGAAAACGAGCCCAATCAACTCGTCGAGGAGCCCGACGGGGATCTCGACTTCCTCAGCGCTCAGGCCATCAGCCGCGACGGCCGCCCGGATTCCGGCAGCCAGGTCCCACGGCCTGAGCTGCCGACCGGCCCTCTTCGTTCAGGCTCGCGTACTGTCGGTCTGCGAGGCGGTCATCATCAAGCGTCCCAGGATCCGGGTCGGCGCGTGCATCTTGCGTTCGTCCAAGCGGACCGGGCTCACCGAGTGCACGAACGCCGAGCCTTCGATGCGTCCCGATCGGCTACTGCGTGCGCTCACGCCAATCATCGCCAGGCCCCCTGCCGAACATGATGCCCATCGCCCCATCGGAGACCGGCGGATTTCGCCCATCGCCCAGGAGCAGCACGAGTCCCCTGGTGGAGCGTCACGCACAGCTGTCCACCGGTTGTCCACCGGGCCCCTTTGCGGCAGCATGATCCACCCCCTGCGTGCGCGTAAAGAGCCAGGTCAAGGGGTTAGATCGTCAATCTCTTCACAGAAACCGAACCTCCGACCTACGCAACGATGCACAGACAGACGGTGCCCGATTCGCCGAGATCCCAAGGTCACCCGAAGCAAGAAACCCCAGGTCAAAGGCCCGACCTGGGGTTCACCATAGAGCCGCCTTCGGGATTCGAACCCGAGACCTACGCATTACGAGTGCGTTGCTCTGGCCATCTGAGCTAAGGCGGCGCGCTGTCCGCACTATGGTGCGATCAGCAACGACGGTAAGTCTACACAGTTTCCGAGGGTGCTCCGCACCAGCCCCGGAGGCAGGCCCTCCGGGGCCGGGGGCAGGGCTATGAGCAGCGCTTTCCGTCCGTGGGCGGGGTGCCGCGCAGCAGGTAGGCGTTGATCGTCCGGTCGATGCAGGAGCTGCCGCGGCCGTAGGCCGTGTGGCCGTCGCCCTCGTAGGTGAGCAGGCGGGCCGAGGAGAGCTGGCCGGCCAGGGCCTGCGCCCAGCGGTACGGGGTCGCCGGGTCCCGGGTCGTGCCGACCACGACGATGGGCGCCGCGCCCTTCGCCTCGATGCGGTGCGGCTCGCCCGTGGCGTGCACCGGCCAGTACGCGCAGTTCAGGGCCGCCCACGCCAGGCCCTCACCGAAGACCGGCGAGGCCTTCTTGAACTCGGACAGCGCCCCGCGCACCTCTTCGGGGGTGTCGAAGGAGGGCGGCAGGTCCAGGCAGTTCACCGCCGCGTTGGCGAACATCAGGTTGCTGTAGGCGCCGTCGGCGTCCCGCTCGTAGTAGCCGTCGGAGAGGACCAGGAGTCCGGAGCCGTCGTTCTCCTTCATGGCCGACGTCAGGGCCTCGCGCAGCTGCTCCCACGAGCCCTCGTCGTACATGGCCGCGATCACACCGGTCGTGGCGAGGGACTCGGTGAGTCTGCGGCCGTCGCCGTCGGCGGTGGGGACGGGCCGCGTGTCGAGCTTCTCGAAGAACGCCTTGAGGTTCTCGCCGACCCGCTCGGGCGGGGTGCCCTTGCCGCCCAGCGGGCAGTCGGGCTGCCGTACGCAGTCCTTCGCGAAGGACCGGAACGCCGTGTCGAAGCCCGCCGTCTGCTCCAGGTTCAGCCGCCTGGCCGGCAGCGACGGGTCCATCGCGCCGTCCAGCACCAGCCGGCCCGCCCGGTCCGGGAAGAGCCCGGCGTACGTCGCCCCGAGGAAGGTGCCGTAGGAGGCGCCGACGAAGTTCAGCTTCTCGTCGCCGAGCACCGCCCGCACGATGTCCATGTCCCGGGCCGCCTCCACGGTGGACACGTGGCGCAGCAGCCGGGGCGCGTCCGCGCCACAGCCCTCGGCGAACGTCCGGTACGCCGCGACGAGCCCGTCCGCCTCCTTCCCGTCGTCGGGTGTGGCGTCCGTCTGCGTGTACCTGTCCATGCCGGGCCCGTCCAGACACTCGACGGGTTCGCTGCGGGCCACGCCGCGCGGGTCGACCGCCACCATGTCGTAGCGGGCCCGCACCTCGGCCGGGTAGCCGATGCCCGCGTACGCCTGGACGTAGCCGACCGCCGAGCCGCCCGGCCCGCCCGGGTTCACGAGCAGCGAGCCCAGCCGCTTGCCCGGGCCGGTCGCCTTCTTGCGGGTGAGGGCGAGCCGGACGTCGCCGGAGGACGGCTCGGCGTAGTCGAGCGGTGCCTTGAGGGTGGCGCACTCGAAGCCGGGGACACCGCAGCCGCGCCAGGCCGGCTTCTGCGCGTAGTACGACGAGAGCGCCGCGGGCGTGGCCTGCGGCAGCGCGACCAGTGCCGCCTCCGCCGCCGCGGAGGCGCCGGACGTCGTCGCGCTGCCGGAGGAGCAGGCGGAGACGAGCAGCGCGGCCGTGGCGAGGAGACCTGCGGCGGTCTTGGCCCGGTTTCGTGTCCTGCGGTGGAGACCACCGGAGCCGGAGGCGGAGCGGGGGGTGCGCCGTGTGTACATCCAGCGAGCGTAACTCTGGGCGACGGAATGAGTGCCGTGCGTGCGTGTCGTGCCTCGTACGAGTTACCGCGTCAACCGCACGTCCGGCCCCGGCGCCCCGCCGGGGCCTCAGCCCGCTCTGAGCGCCATCGTCATCGCCTCCACCGCGAGCAGCGGCGCCACATTGCGGTCGAGGGCGTCGCGACAGACGGCGATCGCCTCGATGCGGCGCAGGGTGGACTCCGGGGAGCTGCCCCGGGCGAGGCGCTCCAGGGCGTCCTCGGCATCCGCGTTGGCGATGGCCACGCGCGAGCCGAGCTGGAGGGCGAGGACGTCGCGGTAGAAGGCCGTGAGGTCGGTCAGGGCGAGGTCGAGGCTGTCACGCTGCGTGCGCGTTCTGCGGCGCTTCTGCTTGTCCTCCAGGTCTTTCATCACGCCCGCGGTGCCCCGGGGCATGCGGCCGCCCTGGGCGGCGCCGAGCGCGGCCTTCAGCTCCTCGGTCTCCTTGACGTCCATCTCCTCGGCGAGCTGCTTGGCGTCCTCGGCGGCCGCGTCGACGAGCTCCTGGGCGGCCTTGAGCGCGCCGCCGATCTCCTCGACGCGCAGCGGCAGCCTGAGCACGGCGGCACGGCGGGCGCGCGCGGCCGGGTCGGTGGCCAGGCGGCGGGCCCGGTCGACATGGCCCTGGGTCGCCCGGGCCGCGGCGGCGGCCACGTCCGGCTCGATCCCCTCGCGGCGGACGAGCATGTCGGCGATGGCGTCGACCCTGGGGGTGCTCAGGTTCAGGTGGCGGCAGCGGGAGCGGATCGTCGGCAGGACGTCCTCGATGGAGGGGGCGCACAGCAGCCACACCGTGCGCGGGGCGGGCTCCTCCACCGCCTTGAGGACGGCGTTGGCCGACTTCTCGTTCAGCCGCTCGGCGTCCTCGACGAGGATGATCTGCCAGCGGCCGGTCGCGGGCGAGGTGAACGACTTGCGGACGGTGTCCCGCATGTCCTCGGCGAGGATCTGGCTGCCGACGGCGGCGACGGAGGTGACGTCGGCGTGCGTGCCGATCAGTGCCGTGTGGCAGCCGTCGCAGAAGCCGCAGCCCGGGGAGCCGCCGAGGGCGCGGTCGGGGCTGACGCACTGGAGCGCCGCCGCGAACGCGCGCGCCGCCTGGTTGCGCCCGGCGCCGGGCGGGCCCGTGAACAGCCACGCGTGGGTCATCTTCGACGCCTCGGGCGGCGGGGTGCCGGTGGTGGCGGCGGTGACCAGGGCGTCGGCGTCCCGGGCGGCAGCGGCCAGCTGCTCGCTCACCCTCTCCTGCCCGACGAGGTCGTCCCACACGGTCATGGGTCACGCCGCCCTTCCGTCACGTGCTGCGTTGCGGGATCCATTGTGAGGGCGACCACTGACAACGCCTGCCGCCCCCTCCCGGCTCGCAGTGCGGGGGCCGGGCTCCCGCGGCGGTCCCCGGAGGCGTCAGCGCCCCGCCCGCACCTGCGGGAAGCCGGGCCTCCCCCGGCGGTCCGCCGGAGGCGTCAGCGCCCCCGGCCGCCCCTGCCCCGCCGTCCGCGCCTGTCGTCCGGCTCGTCGTCGTGCGGCCCGAGCAGCTCGTCCGCCAGCGAGGGCAGGTCGTCCAGCGGCGTCTCCTCGGCCCAGTCGGACCGGCGGCGGCGCGGCGTCCCGTCGGCGTCGACCTGGGGCATCTCCCGCGTACGGTCCTCGGTGCCGTCGGGCCGGGGGGCGGGGTCGTCCTTCCGGAAGTACCCGGGCGGAACCCGGTCCGCCGGTCCGTCCCCGCGCACCGGCGGGAGGACGGCCGTCTCCTCGGCGTCATCCGTGCGGACCGGCGGGAGGACGGCCGTCTCCTCGGCGTCCCCCGGGCGGACCGGAGGCAACACCGCCGTCTCGTCGGCCGCTCCGGAGGCGTCCCGGTCACGCACCGGAGGCAGCACCTCGGTCTCGTCCCCGGCGCGAGACGGGACCGCGCGAGACGGGACCGGCGGCAGGACCTCCGTCTGCTCCCCGGTCGCCGGCGGCATCGGCAGCTCCGCCGTCACCTCGGCCTCGGACTCTGCGGAGGACCGGCCCTGGTCGTCGTCGCGCACCGGACGCAGCACGGTCGTGTCGTCCCCCGCACCGCCCGGTGTCACCACCGGGGTGGGCACGGTCGCCGCGTCCTGTCCCGCCTGCGGGCCGGAGGTGCGCTCCGGCGCGGGGCTCTTGGACATGGAGATCTTCGGCCCGGCCTCGGCCGCGGCGGCAGCCGCCTCCGCGAGCCGGCGGGCCTCCTCGGCCCGCAGCAGCGCCGCCTCGGCCTTGCGCTGCTTCTCCAGGCGGAGCGCCTCGGCCTCGGCACGCAGCCGCGCCTCCTCCTCGGCCTGCTTGCGGCGCCGTTCCTCATCGGCCTTGCGGCGGGCCTCCTCCTCGGCGCGGGCCTTCTCCTCCGCGAGGAGCCGGGCCCGCTCCTCCTCGGCCTTCCTGCGCGCTTCCTCGGCCCGGCGACGGGCCTCCTCCGCCTGCCGTTCGGCCTCGCGGCGCTGCGCCTCCTCCAGCTCGCGGCGCTTGCGCTCCTCCTCCTCGGCGCGCAGCTTGGCGAGCTGCTCCTGGCGCTCGCGCTCCAGGCGCTCCTCCTCGGCCTTGCGGGCGGCCTCTTCCTCGGCCTTGCGGCGGGCCTCCTCCTCGGCCTTCTTCCGCGCCTCCTCCTGGGCCTTGATCTCGGCCTCGGACAGCGGCAGCACCTGGTCGAGCCGGTGCCGGATGACCGTCGTGACGGCCTCGGGCTCCTGGCCGGCGTCCACCACCAGGTACCGTCCGGCGTCGGCGGCGGCCAGGGTGAGGAAACCGGCCCGCACGCGCGCGTGGAACTCGGCGGGCTCCGACTCCAGCCGGTCCGGCGCCTCGGTGAACCGCTCGCGCGCGGTCTCCGGGGCGACGTCCAGCAGCACGGTCAGGTGCGGCACCAGCCCGTTCGTCGCCCAGCGGTTGATCCGGGCGATCTCGGTCGGCGAGAGGTCACGGCCGGCGCCCTGGTAGGCGACGGAGGAGTCGATGTACCGGTCGGAGATGACGACCGCGCCACGCTCCAGGGCGGGCCGTACGACGGTGTCGATGTGCTCGGCACGGTCGGCCGCGTACAGCAGCGCCTCCGCGCGGTGCGACAGGCCCGCGCTCGACACGTCCAGCAGGATCGACCGCAGCCGCTTGCCCACCGGCGTCGCCCCCGGCTCGCGCGTCAGCACGACCTCGTGGCCCTTGGCGCGGATCCACTCGGCGAGCGCCTCGGCCTGCGTCGACTTGCCGGCCCCGTCGCCGCCCTCCAGGGCGATGAAGAAGCCGGAGGCCGCGGCCCCCTGCTGGGGGTCGTCGCCGCCGAGCAGCGCGTCCTTCAGGTCCTGTCGCAGCGGCACACCGGAGCGGTCGTCGACCTTGGCCAGCACCAGCGCGGCTACCGGCAGCAGCAGGGCGCCTGTCAGCATCAGCGTGAAGGCCGCGCCGCCGTGCGCGAAGACGAACTTGCCGCTCTCCAGCCGGTGCGGCCCGATCGCCGCCGCAACCAGGGGGGCGATCACCGCGCCGAGCGCCACGCAGACCCGCACGACCGCGTGCAGGTGCTCCGTCGTGCGGGAACGGCGGTGTTCCTCGGTCTCCTGGTCGAGCAGGGTGTGCCCGATGTTGGCGGACAGGCCCGCGCCGACGCCGGCCAGCGCGAAGATCAGCAGCACGGTGGTGACGTCCGGCACCAGCCCGGCGGCCAGCAGGGCGACGCCGGTGAAGGCGATCGTCAGCGCGAGCAGCCGGCGGCGCGACAGGGCGGGCACGAGAGCGGGCGCCGTACGGATGCCGACGACCACGCCGCCGGTCAGCGCGCCCACGAACAGGCCGTAGAGGACCGGGCCGCCGCCCAGGTCCTTGGCGTGCAGCACGGCGACGGCGACGGCGGCCGACACCGCGGCGGCGACGGCCGCGCAGGACAGGACGAGCAGCGGCATCGCGCCGGTGCGGCCCTTGTCGGAGCCGGTGCCGGTCTTCGGGCGGCGCAGCCCCTCCAGCGGCGACCGCGCGCGCGGCGTGCGTGTGCCGGGCAGCTCCAGGAAGGTCAGCACGGACAGCGACGCGGCGAACAGGCCGGCGGCCACATAGGAGGCCAGGGCCGCCTGGTGCTGGCCGAACCAGTCGATGCCGGCGCCCAGCAGGTTGTTGAACAGGGCCGCGACGACCAGTGCGACGGCCGCGAGGGGGATCGCCACGAAGCCGGTGCGCAGCGACAGGCGGCGCAGGGCGTCCATGTGGTCGGGCAGCGGCCGGACCGTCGCGCCCTCCGGCGGCGGGGCGGGGAGCAGCGAGGGGGCCGCGCTCTCGCGGCACACCGTCCAGAACCGCTCGGCGACTCCCATCACGAAGGCGGTGACGAGCAGGACGGCCAGTGCGTTCTCGGCCGTCCAGTCGATCCACAGGGGCGCGACGATGAGCAGCGCGGCGCGCAGGCCGTCGGCGCCCACCATGGTCCAGCGGCGGTCGAGCGGGCCGTCCTGCGAGGTGAGCGCGGTGAGCGGGCCCAGCAGTACGGCGCCGAACAGCAGCGTCGCGAGGATCCGCACCCCGAAAACGGTCGCCACTGCGAACGCCACGCCCCGGTAGCCGCCCCCGAACGAGCCCTCGGCGACGGCCGCCTGGAGGGCCAGGAGGACCAGTACGAGAAGGGCGAGGGTGTCCCCCACGCCACCCACGAGCTGTGCGCTCCACAACCGCTTCAGCTGCGGTCGTCGCAGCAGGGCGCGGACGGCACGCTCGCGGGAGTCCGCGACCAGGGCGTCGTCGGGGGCGGGCTGAGGGGCCGTTGGGTGGTCGGCTCGCGTCATGCGTTCAGCCTATCGGGAGCCACCGACACCCTGGGGGGCGCGGCATGGCATGCGCACGCCCCGACACCGATATGTTGCCGGGGCGTTCGCTTTCCGAACCCCGGGCGAAGATCCGGACGCGGAGGTCCGGCTTCGCTCAGGACTCGAACGGGCTCAGTCCTCCGCGGACTTGGCGGCGGTCGCCGTCTTGGCGGCCGTCTTCTTCGCGGTGGTCTTCTTCGCCGTCGTCTTCTTCGCGGTCGTGGTCTTCTTCGCCGCGGTCTTCTTGGCCGTCGTCGTCTTCTTCGCCGGCGCCTTCTTGGCCGCCTTCTTGGCGGTCTTCTTCGCCGGCCCCTTGGCGCGCTTCTCGGCGAGCAGCTCGTAACCGCGCTCCGGGGTGATGTCCTCGACACTGTCGCCGGAGCGCAGGGTCGCGTTGGTCTCCCCGTCGGTGACGTACGGGCCGAAGCGGCCGTCCTTGACCACGACCGGCTTCTCGCTGACCGGGTCGGTGCCCAGCTCCTTCAGCGGCGGCTTGGCGGCCGCCCGGCCACGCTGCTTGGGCTGGGCGTAGATCGCCAGTGCCTCCTCCAGCGTGATCGTGAAGAGCTGCTCCTCGGCCTGGAGCGAACGCGAGTCCGTGCCCTTCTTCAGGTAGGGGCCGTAGCGGCCGTTCTGGGCGGTGATCTCCTGGCCCTCGGCGTCGGCGCCGACGACACGCGGCAGCGACATCAGCTTGAGGGCCTCGTCGAGGGTCACCGTGTCGAGGGACATCGTCTTGAACAGGGACGCCGTGCGCGGCTTGACCGCGTTCTTGCCCGTCTTCGGCGTGCCCTCGGGGAGGACCTCCGTGACGTACGGGCCGTAGCGGCCGTCCTTGGCGACGATGGTGTGCCCGGTGGCCGGGTCCGTGCCCAGCTCGTAGTCGCCGCTCGGCTTGGCGAGCAGCTCCTCCGCGAGGTCGACGGTCAGCTCGTCGGGCGCCAGGTCGTCGGGGATGTCGGCGCGCTGGTGCTGCTCGGTGTCCTTCTCGCCGCGCTCGATGTACGGACCGTAGCGGCCGACCCGCAGCACGATGTCGTTGCCCACCGGGAACGACGACACCTCGCGCGCGTCGATCGCGCCCAGGTCCGTCACCAGCTCCTTGAGGCCGCCGAGGTGGTCCCCGTCGCCGTTGCCGGCGTCGGCCGCGCCACCGCTGACCGTGCCCTCGCCGAAGTAGAACCGCTTCAGCCACGGCACGGACTGCGCCTCACCGCGGGCGATGCGGTCGAGGTCGTCCTCCATCTTGGCGGTGAAGTCGTAGTCGACGAGCCGCCCGAAGTGCTTCTCCAGGAGGTTGACCACGGCGAAGGACAGGAAGGACGGCACCAGGGCCGTGCCCTTCTTGAACACGTAGCCGCGGTCCAGGATCGTGCCGATGATCGACGCGTACGTCGACGGGCGGCCGATCTCGCGCTCTTCCAGCTCCTTGACCAGGGAGGCCTCGGTGTAGCGGGCCGGGGGCTTGGTGGCGTGCCCGTCGACCGTGATCTCCTCGGCACTCAGGGCGTCGCCCTCGGAGACCTGGGGGAGCCGGCGCTCGCGGTCGTCCAGCTCCGCGTTCGGGTCGTCGGCGCCCTCCACGTAGGCCTTCAGGAAGCCGTGGAAGGTGATCGTCTTGCCGGACGCGCTGAACTCGACGTCCCGGCCGTCGGCCGCCGTGCCGCCGATCTTCACCGTGACGCTGTTGCCGGTCGCGTCCTTCATCTGGGAGGCGACGGTCCGCTTCCAGATCAGCTCGTAGAGCTTGAACTGGTCACCGGTCAGTCCGGTCTCGGCGGGAGTGCGGAAACGATCACCCGAGGGGCGGATCGCCTCGTGGGCCTCCTGCGCGTTCTTGACCTTCCCGGCGTACGTCCTCGGCTGCGGCGGCAGGTAGTCGGCGCCGTACAGCTGCGTGACCTGGGCGCGGGCGGCGGCGACCGCCGTGTCGCTCAGGGTCGTGGAGTCCGTACGCATGTAGGTGATGTAGCCGTTCTCGTACAGCTTCTGCGCGACCTGCATCGTGGCCTTCGCGCCGAAGCCGAGCTTGCGGCTGGCCTCCTGCTGCATCGTCGTCGTACGGAACGGGGCGTACGGCGAGCGGCGGTACGGCTTGGACTCGACCGAGCGGACGGCGAACCGTGTCTGCTCCAGGGCGGCGGCCAGGGCGCGGGCGTTCGCCTCGTCGAGGTGGAGGGTGTTCGCGCTCTTCAGTTGTCCCAGGGAGTCGAAGTCGCGGCCCTGCGCGACCCGCCTGCCGTCGACGGTCTGCAGGCGCGCGACCAGCGACGACGGGTCCGACGAGTCTCCCGCGCGGCCGGTCGCGAAGGTGCCCGTCAGGTCCCAGTACTCAGCCGAACGAAAGGCGATGCGCTCGCGTTCCCGCTCCACCACGAGTCGGGTGGCGACGGACTGGACGCGGCCCGCGGACAGCCGCGGCATGACCTTCTTCCACAGGACCGGCGAGACCTCGTAGCCGTAGAGGCGGTCGAGGATGCGGCGGGTCTCCTGGGCGTCGACGAGCTTCTGGTTGAGCTGGCGCGGGTTGGCCACGGCGGCCTGGATCGCGGCCTTGGTGATCTCGTGGAAGACCATCCGCTTGACCGGGACCTTGGGCTTCAGCACTTCCTGGAGGTGCCAGGCGATGGCCTCGCCCTCGCGGTCCTCATCGGTGGCGAGGAAGAGTTCGTCGGACTCCTTCAGCAGGTCCTTGAGCTTCTTGACCTGCGCCTTCTTGTCGGCGTTGACCACATAGATCGGCTGGAAGTCATGTTCGACGTCCACACCGAGGCGGCGGACCTCGCCGGTGTACTTCTCGGGCACCTCGGCGGCGCCGTTGGGAAGGTCGCGGATGTGCCCGACGCTCGCCTCGACGATGTAGCCGGGGCCGAGATAGCCCTTGATCGTCTTCGCCTTGGCAGGCGACTCGACGATGACGAGTCGGCGGCCGCCCTTCGCGGTCTCGCTGGTCGGGGACAACTTCGCTCTTCTCTCCGGTCGACGCTGGGGCCTCCCCGGAGTCGCTCACCGGGGCTGGGTACGAGGTGACGCTGCGGAGTGTGACGGTACATCCCGCCCCCGTGTCAAACGGGAAAAGCCCGCAACGGCCACTCGAACGGTAACCCGACTACCACCAATCCTGCCGCCCGGCGTTGCGGGAGCCGGCCCGCCCCCGCACGCGGTGCGACGCCCCGGTCACCCACGGGCACGCCGCCGGAGGGGGCCTCAGAGGCGCGTGAAGCACCAAGTTCCGGCCGCCACGGCGAGCACCGCGACGAGGCCCGCCAAGGTCGCCGACGCGACCGGCCTCACGCCCTCGGCAACGGGCCGGTCGTGACGCACACGCGTCACCGTCCACGCCAGCAGCCCGCCTCCGAACAGGGAGAACACCGCTCCCGCGAAGATCGCCGGTGCACTGTCCATGACCCGCCGCGCCCCTTTTCCCCTGTCCGCGCATCCCCAGCCCCGGGAGGCTGACACGCGCGGGCGGCGGGCAGGCGAACCCGAGGTGAACGCCGGGGCGACACGCTGGCGGATCAAGATCGTCCGGTTCCTCGCGAACGGTCTCGGACGAGGTGTTCAAATCGACTCGAATTTGTTGGCGAGCCGCTGTGAAGCCTCCCGGGGCCGCCCCCGGCAGTCCGCTCAGCGAACCGGCTCCAGGAACCCTTGTTCGACCAGCAGCCGGATCTGGGCCGGTGTGCGGTCGCGCAGCAGCACCGGGTCCTCTCCGATCAGCTGGGCGATGGCGTCGAGGATGCGGCCCGCACTCATCGTGCCGTCGCACACGCCGGCGAAGCCCGCACCGACCGTGTCCACCCGGGTCGCCCGGCGCATGCCGCGGTTCTGGCGCAGCACGACGTGCTCGGGGTCCTCCGCGCCGGGCAGCCCGACCTGCTCCTGCACGACCTCCGCGGCGAGCCGGAAATGCCCTTCGAGCAGCGCGGCGTCGTCGTGGCCGCGCAGGTGGTCCAGCCGCTCGAAGTGGGCCCGGATCGTGTCGCCGAGCGGCTGCTCGACCGGGTGCGGCCACTCCTCCACCGTGAGCGAGGGCACGGCCGCACTCGTCCTGCGCAGGGTGATCCAGCCGAAGCCGACGGCCTTCACCTTGCGCGCCTCGAACTCGTCGAGCCATGCGTCGTACCGCGCCTGGTACTCCGCCGCGTCGCCCTGGTGGTCGCCCGCGTCACGCAGCCACAGCTCGGCGTACTGGTTGACGTCCTGCACCTCGCGCTGCACGATCCACGCGTCGCAGCCACGGGGCACCCATGACCTGAGCCTGTCCTGCCAGTCCTCCCCTTCCACGTGCTGCCAGTTCGCGAGGAACTGGGCGAACCCGCCCTCGTTCAGTCGCTCGCCCGCTTGCTGAACGAGCGTGCGGCACAGATCGTCCCCGCCCATCCCGCCGTCGCGGTAGGTGAGCCGGGCGCCTGGCGAGATCACGAAGGGCGGGTTGGAGACGATCAGGTCGTACGTCTCGTCGCTCCGCACGGGCCCGAAGAGGGAGCCCTCGCGCAGGTCGGCGGGCGCGGTGCCGGACAGCGCGAGCGTGAGGGCGGTGATGTGCAGGGCACGCGGGTTGAGGTCGGTGGCCACCACGCGTGTGGCGTGCTGCGCGGCGTGCAGGGCCTGGATGCCGGAGCCGGTGCCGAGGTCGAGCGCGGCGGCGACGGGCCTGCGGACGGTGATGCCTGCGAGGGTCATCGAGGCGCCGCCGACTCCGAGGACGACGCCCTCCTCCCGCCGGCCGATCCCACCGGCGCCGCCGACCGCACAGCCGAGGTCCGACACGATGAACCAGTCCTCGCCGCCGGGCCCGCCGTAGGGCCGGACGTCCACCGTCGCGGCGAGTTCGTCCCCGCCGGCCCGGGCCAGCCAGCCGCTCTCCAGGCAGGCGTCCACGGGCAGCACCTCCGCGACGCGCGCGTGCGGGACGGGCTGCTGGAGCAGGAACAGCCGGACGAGCATCTCCAGGGGCGTGTCCCCGCGGGTCGCCCGGAGCGCGGGCACGGTCTCGCTGCGGGCCAGCGCCGCGTACGCGGGGGCGCCGAGCAGTTCGAGCAGCCCGTCGGCGGTGAAGGAGGCCGCGAGCAGGGCGTCTCGGAGCCGGGCGGCGGCTTCGGGGCGGTCGGAGGCGGGCAGCGGGGGCAGGGGTGACTGGCTGGCGTTACTCACGCCTCCCATTGTGGCCGCCGGTGCGGGTGCCGCACGTGCCCGTGCGGAGATGGGAGCGCCTTCCCGCCGCACGGCACATCAGACACCGGCGGTCACCTACGACTCACCTGTGTCGCCCGCGTCACCGGGCTGCCCGCCGCTCGGGGACTCAGCTCTGCGTGGCCCCCGCGGACGCCGTGGCCGCCTTGCAGCTGGACTGCTTGGCCATCGCCTGGCCGACCTCGCCCTCCTCCAGGTTCCTGAGGGCGTCGTTCCCGCTCTGGCTCAGCTTGTCCAGCTCGGTGGCGATGTCCTTCAGGCCGTCGGCGAACTTGCCCTGGTCCTTGGTGTCGAGCCCGTCGACCTGCTTCTTCAGCGAGGCGTACGCGGCGGAGATCGAGTTGAGCTCCTTGACCGCGTCCTGCTGCTTCTTCTCGCCGTTCTCGACGTCCGGGGCCCCGGCCTTGTTCACGGCGGTCCCGATCGCCTTGTAGGCGTCGGACATGTCCTGGAAGGCCTGTGCGTCGGTCTTCTGGACGTCCTTCGGCGTGCTGTTGTCGGAGGTTTCCTTCTGGATCGCGGCATTGGCCGACTCGATCTTCTTGGCCTGCGGCTGTACGGCGTCACAGACCTGCTTGGCCCAGTTGTCCAGCTTCTCGTTGCTGTCGTCGCCGCCGCAGCCCGACAGCGCCAGTACCAGTACCGCACCGCCGGACAGTGCGGCCGCGAGCTTCTTGTTCACCGGTTTGGTCCCTTCCATGGCTCTCGGCCCCGGAACATACACGCCAGATGCACGGCAACCGCACGCCAGACGTCTATTAAGACCGTTTTGTAACCTTTTGCACCAAGCGAGATAAGGCTCACGCGTGATCGTGTACCCACATGGTGCGGGCGGGTGACGCGTCAACGCGCGCCGCCCGCCCGCACCTTGAGCCGGGACCGGGAAACCTCCCTACGAAACCACCGCCGGATCGGCCGACTTGGGTGCCGACCCGGCGTTGTCTTCGTCACCCATGGCGATACCGCGCCGCTTTGACACGTACACCGCCCCTGCGATCACGAGGAACGCGAGGACGGCGATCAGAATCCGTACTCCGATGCTCTTGTCGGGACCGTAGGAGAACTTGATCACCGCCGGCGCGATGAGCAGCGACACCAGGTTCATGACCTTCAGCAGCGGGTTGATCGCGGGACCGGCGGTGTCCTTGAAGGGGTCGCCGACGGTGTCTCCGATCACGGTCGCCGCGTGGGCCTCACCGCCCTTGCCGCCGTGGTGGCCGTCCTCGACGAGTTTCTTGGCGTTGTCCCACGCCCCACCGGAGTTGGCGAGGAACACCGCCATCAGCGTGCCCGCGCCGATCGCGCCCGCGAGGAACGCGCCGAGCGCCCCGACGCCGAGCGTGAACCCGATGAAGATGGGCGCCATCACCGCCAGCAGACCGGGGGTGGCGAGCTCGCGCAGGGCGTCCTTGGTGCAGATGTCGACGACCTTGCCGTACTCCGGCTTCTCGCTGTAGTCCATGATCCCGGGCTTCTCGCGGAACTGCCGCCGCACCTCGTAGACCACGGAACCCGCCGACCGCGACACGGCGTTGATCGCCAGCCCCGAGAAGAGGAAGACGACCGCCGCGCCGGCGACGAGACCGACGAGGTTGTTGGGCTGCGAGATGTCCATCATCAGACTCATCGGGGCGCCCTCCCCGCTGAGTTTCTCGCCGACGTCCCGCGCGCCGGTGAAGATCGCGTCGCGGTAGGACCCGAACAGCGCCGCCGCCGCGAGCACGGCCGTGGCGATCGCGATGCCCTTGGTGATCGCCTTGGTGGTGTTGCCGACCGCGTCCAGGTTGGTGAGCACCTGCGCGCCCGCGCCCTCGACGTCGCCGGACATCTCCGCGATGCCCTGCGCGTTGTCGGAGACCGGCCCGAAGGTGTCCATCGCGACGATCACACCGACCGTGGTGAGCAGGCCGGTGCCGGCCAGCGCCACCGCGAACAGCGCCAGCATGATCGACGTACCCCCGAGCAGGAACGCCCCGTACACGCCGAGCCCGATCAACAGGGCGGTGTAGACGGCCGATTCGAGACCGACGGAGATACCGGCGAGGACGACGGTGGCCGGGCCGGTGAGCGAGGTCTTGCCGATGTCCCGGACGGGCCTGCGGGTGGTCTCGGTGAAGTAGCCGGTCAGTTGCTGGATCAGGGCGGCGAGGACGATGCCGATGGCCACCGCGACGAGCGCGAGGACCCGCGGGTCGCCGTCCTTGCCCAGGATCGCGGTGTCGGTGACCCCGTCGAGCTCGGAGTACTTCCCCGGCAGGTAGACGAAGACGGCCACCGCCACCAGCACCAGCGAGATCACCGCGGAGATGAAGAACCCGCGGTTGATGGCGCTCATGCCGCTGCGGTCGGCGCGCCGGGGCGCGACCGCGAAGATGCCGATCATGGCGGTGATCACGCCGATCGCCGGCACGAGCAGCGGGAAGCCGAGCCCGGCGTCGCCGAAGGCCGCCGAGCCGAGGATCAGCGCGGCGACCAGGGTGACCGCGTACGACTCGAAGAGGTCGGCCGCCATGCCCGCGCAGTCTCCGACGTTGTCGCCCACGTTGTCGGCGATGGTCGCGGCATTGCGCGGGTCGTCCTCCGGAATGCCCTGTTCGACCTTGCCGACCAGGTCGGCGCCGACGTCGGCCGCCTTGGTGAAGATGCCACCACCGACACGCATGAACATCGCGATCAGCGCGGCCCCGAGACCGAAACCCTCGAGCACCTTCGGCGCGTCGGCCGCGTAGACCAGCACCACGCAGGAGGCACCGAGCAGGCCGAGGCCCACCGTGAACATGCCGACCACGCCGCCCGTGCGAAAGGCGATCTTCATCGCCTTGTGCGAAACGGCGGTCAGATCCTTTTCCGGCTCGCCTTCCGCCGGGGTGGCTTCACGCGCCGCCGCGGCGACACGCACATTGCTGCGTACGGCGAGCCACATGCCGATATAGCCGGTGGCCGCCGAGAACGCCGCTCCGATCAGAAAGAACACCGAACGTCCGGCACGCTGACTCCAGTCGTCCGCGGGCAGCAGCATGAGCAGGAAGAACACGACCACGGCGAATACGCCGAGCGTGCGCAGCTGACGTGCCAGATAGGCGTTGGCGCCTTCCTGGACCGCTGCCGCGATCTCCTTCATGCGCTCGGTGCCCTCGCCGGCCGCGAGTACCTGGCGTACCAGGACTCCCGCGACCGCCAGTGCCGCCAGTGCGACGACCGCGATGACCACGATGAGGACGCGGTTGCCATCGGTCAGCACGGCGGCCGCGAGGTCGGTGGGATGGCCCGACTGTTGTGAGAGGGAAAGCCCCGCCATTCGTCCTCCTTGACGCTTGGGCTGAGCTCAAGATGTGGACGGGATTGTAGGTACCGGAACCTGATCAAAACAGAGCGCGATAAGCGGAATTAGACTTCCGAGGTAATGCCCTGAAAGCATTCCGAGGCTGCCGGAGAGCGCGCGAATGATCGTGAACGAATTCACGCGATGAACGGCACAGGAACTACTGTAAAGGCGAGCACTGACACCCGCACATGACGAAGGGCCCCACGGGTGGTGGGGCCCTTCGGACGAACAGTGTGCGGTGGCGGGGTCAGACCAGGATCGTCGGCGGCGGCGTGGTCGGCCAGGTCATCTTGATCAGCCCGCCGTGCTCTCCCGCGCTGACCTCGACGTCGTCGACGAGACCGCTGATGACCGCGAGGCCCATCTCGTCCTCCTCGGCCTCACCGTCGGGATCGCCGGGACCGGCGCCGGCAGCGCCCTCGCCGGACACCGCGTGCGGGGCCTCGTCGCCGACCTCGATGGAGAACTGCTTCTCCTCCTCGATCAGCAGCACCTTCACCGGTGCCGAGATCCCGCCGATCTGGTGCAGTCCGACGGCCCGGCTGCACGCCTCGCCGACGGCGAGCCTGACCTCGTCGAGGACGGCCTCGTCCACTCCGGCCCTGCGCGCCACCGCTGCCGCCACCAGCCGGGCGGTCCTGACGTGCTCGGGCAGCGCGCTGAAGCGGAGCTCAACGGTGGCCATGCATCCCCCTCGCAACTTCGGGCGTGCTGTCGGGAGGCTCCGGGCCGCCGAAAGCCCGGGCCCCCTCGGTCTTCACTTCGGCCGAACGACGGCCGGCCCGGGCGCGGGGCCCGGGTCCGGCGTCAGTCGGTGGCCGCAACCGCTTCCTCGACCGAGGTGTGAATCGGGAACACCTTGGTGAGGCCGGTGATACGGAAAATCTTCAGGATGCGCTCCTGGTTGCAGACCAGGCGCAGGGAGCCCTCATGGGCACGCACGCGCTTCAGGCCGCCGACCAGTACGCCGAGCCCGGTGGAGTCGAGGAAGTCCACGCCCTCCATGTCGACGACAAGGTGGAAACTGCCGTCGTTCACCAGCTCGACCAACTGCTCGCGCAGCTTGGGCGCGGTATATACGTCGATTTCGCCACCGACCCTGACGATCGTGCGATCGCCCATGGTTTCGGTCGACAGGGACAGGTCCACGGATCCTCCAGCACCTTGCTATCGAGCGGTCGCCCTAGGGGCATTCGGCTTCAGCCCCTGGACGCTTCGCCAGCCGCGATGGCATTCAATCACTTACCGGCAGGCGTGCACGACGCCTTGGCTCCATTGTCCGTCACGCCAGTGACACACTCGGTGCCGATGGCCAAGAATCACCGATCCGATCGAACCCGGACGGACCCTGCCCCCCGACCCGCGCCGGGCGCGGTCCTGGACCGGCTCGCGTCCGGTCCGGGCAGGGCTGCGCGCATTACTCATACGGAGCACTTGCCCCCACGTGAGGGTCGGCATGCCGTCTGGCCGGACCGGATCCGCGCGGAGGTCGTCGCGGCCGTGCGTGCCGCGGGCATCGAGCATCCCTGGGCCCACCAGGCGCGTGCGGCGGAGCACGCCCTGGACGGCGATTCGGTCGTCGTCGCCACCGGTACGGCCTCCGGCAAGTCCCTGGCCTACCTCGTGCCGGTCCTGTCCGCCCTGGTGGAGGGCGCACAGGCTCCGAACGGCCGCGGCGCGACCACCCTCTACCTGGCTCCCACCAAGGCACTCGCGGCGGACCAGTGCCGTTCCGTGAAGGAACTTTCACATCCCCTGGGCCATTCCGTTCGCGCGGCCGTGTACGACGGCGATACTCCGTTCGAGGAACGCGAGTGGATCCGCCAGTACGGCAACTACGTCCTGACCAACCCGGACATGCTGCACCGCGGCATCCTGCCGTCCCACCCCCGCTGGTCCTCCTTCCTGAAGTCGCTGAAGTACGTCGTCATCGACGAGTGCCACACCTACCGGGGTGTCTTCGGCTCGCACGTCGCCCAGGTGCTGCGCAGGCTGCGCCGGCTGTGCGCCCGCT
This sequence comes from Streptomyces sp. NPDC029044, assembly GCF_040637495.1. Taxonomy (NCBI): domain Bacteria; kingdom Bacillati; phylum Actinomycetota; class Actinomycetes; order Kitasatosporales; family Streptomycetaceae; genus Streptomyces; species Streptomyces sp. NPDC029044. The sequence goes on along the minus strand of NZ_JBEZWN010000048.1, from coordinate 7,411 downwards.
ACGGCGCGTCGCCCGTGTTCCTGCTGGCCTCCGCGACCGCCGCCGAGCCCGCGGTGGCAGCCCGCCGCCTGACCGGTGTGCCGGTGCTGGAAGTGGCCGACGACGCCTCCCCCCGCGGTGAACTGGTCTTCGCCCTCTGGGAGCCGCCGCTGACCGAGCTGCACGGCGAGAAGGGCGCTCCCGTCCGCCGCACGGCCACCGCCGAGGCCGCGGACCTGCTGACCGACCTCACCGTGCAGGGCGTGCGCTCGGTGGCCTTCGTCCGCTCCCGGCGCGGCGCCGAGCTGATCTCGGTCATCTCCCAGGAGCGTCTGGGCGAAGTCGACCGTTCGCTGGCCGGGCGTGTCGCGGCGTACCGGGGCGGCTACCTCCCCGAGGAGCGCCGCGCTCTCGAACAGGCCCTCCATTCGGGTGAACTCCTGGGCCTCGCGGCGACGAACGCCCTGGAACTCGGCATCGACATCTCCGGCCTCGACGCGGTCGTCATCGCCGGCTACCCGGGCACCCGCGCCTCCCTGTGGCAGCAGGCCGGCCGGGCCGGACGGTCCGGGCAGGGCGCCTTGGCCGTCCTGGTCGCCCGCGACGACCCGCTGGACACCTTCCTCGTCCACCATCCCGAGGCCCTGTTCGACCAGCCCGTCGAATCGACCGTCCTCGACCCCGACAACCCCTACGTGCTGGCCCCGCACCTGTGCGCGGCCGCCGCGGAGCTGCCCCTGACGGACGAGGACCTCGACCTGTTCGGCCCGGCAGGCGCAGGCCTCCTGCCGCAGCTGGAGGCCGCGAAGCTGCTGCGCCGCCGCACCCGGGCCTGGCACTGGACCCGCCGCGAGCGCGCCGCCGACCTGACCGACATCCGCGGTGAGGGCGGACGCCCGGTCCAGGTCGTCGAGACCGGCACGGGCCGGCTGCTCGGCACGGTCGACGCGGGCGCCGCGCACTCGACGGTGCATGAGGGGGCGGTCCACCTCCACCAGGGCCGCACGTACCTCGTTCGGTCGCTGGACCTGGAGGACTCCGTCGCCCTCGTCGAGGAGGCCGCCCCGCCCTACTCCACGGTCGCCCGCGACACGACGTCGATCTCCGTCCTGGAGACGGACGTCGAGATCCCGTGGGGCGACGGCCGACTCTGCTACGGCTCCGTCGAGGTCACCAACCAGGTCGTCTCCTACCTCCGCAGACGGCTCATCACCGGTGAAGTGCTCGGTGAGACCAAACTCGACCTCCCTCCCCGTACGCTGCGCACCCGCGCCGTGTGGTGGACCGTCACCGAGGACCAGCTGGACCGGGCCCGGATCGACCCCGAGATCCTCGGCGGCTCCCTGCACGCCGCCGAACACGCGTCGATCGGCCTGCTGCCCCTCTTCGCGACCTGCGACCGCTGGGACATCGGCGGCGTGTCGATCCCGCTCCACCCCGACACGCTCCTGCCCACGGTCTTCGTCTACGACGGCCATCCGGGTGGCGCGGGTTTCGCGGAGCGTGCCTTCCACACCGCCCGCACCTGGCTGACCGCCACCCGGCAAGCCATCGCCTCCTGCGAGTGCGACGCCGGCTGCCCGTCCTGCATCCAGTCCCCCAAGTGCGGCAACGGCAACGACCCGCTGCACAAGAGGGGGGCCGTGCGGCTCCTCACGGTGCTGCTGGAGGGGGCTCCCGAGGAGAAGGAGACGACGGACGAGGCAACGGAGCAGGCTCCGGGAGATCCGGCAGACCCGTCGGAGGCCCCGCCCGGGCCCTGACCTCCGCCGTGAAGGGCCCGCGGCCCGATGCCGCCGTGACGTCCGAGATCTCCCCGGCGACCTCGCACCGCACGAGCCGCACACCCTGTGCCCGGGCCACGCGGCCGGCCCGGTCACAGGCGGCCGTGCCACCGTCGGCCCAGTGGTCCGCCGCGGCGAGCGCCGCGAGATCCGCACCGCCCGCCGCACGATGGCGGATAACGACGGCCTGCCCGAGTGCGAGCACGACGCCGAACACCACGCACAGGACGGCGATCGCCCCGACACTCCAGACGCTGGCGGACCCTCGGTCCGGGCCGACGCTCAGAACGCCGGTGACTCTCCGGCCCGGGCCGACACCCCGAACGCCGGTGAGTCCCCGGCCCGAGCCGACACCCCGAACACCGGTGAGTCCCCGGCCCGAGCCGGCACCCTGAACGCCGGTGGGTCCCCGGCCCGAGCCGGCACCACGAGCGCCGGTGAACCTCCCGCCCGAGCCGACACCCCGAAGGCCGGTGAACCTCCCGCCCGAGCCGACACCCCCAACGCCGGTGAGTCCCCGGCCCGGGCCGACACCCCGAAGGCCGGTGAACCTCCCGCCCGAGCCGACACCCCCAACGCCGGTGAGTCCCCGGCCCGGGCCGACACCCCGGTCGGCGGCCGATGCCCGGTCCCGCTCGGCATTCCTTCGGTGCCGTCTCACGGGCCCACCGCCTCCTCCGCCGACGCCACGGCCTCCTCGCGCACGGCGAAGGACAGACCACGCAGCACCGGCGGCTCCGCCACGACGACCACCCGGACGTGCTCCGCCTCCCGCCTGACGGTCACCTTCGCGCCCGGCGGCGCCGCCTCACGGGCCAGCTTCACGACCACCCCGGGCGGGTCCTGCCGGGCCGCCGCACGCGCACCCGTCCGCGCCGCGTCCACGCACTGGATCTGCGCGGCCACGACCAGCAGCCCCCACACCAGCGCCATCGCGAACATCACCAGAACGGGCAGCACCACGGCCGACTCCGCCGTCACGAACCCCCGGTCCGCGCCCCGCTCACATCCGCGCATTGAGGGCGTCCTTCACGATGCTCTGCAGCTCCGCGCTGACCGGGCCACTCGTGACGACCTTGTAGAGCACCACCGCGAACGCCACCGCCGCGACGATTCCCATCGCGTACTCGGAGGTCACCATCCCCGCGTCCCTCCGCGCCGCACGCATCCCGCACACCAGGGCACGCAGTCGTGCCCGCACCGCCTGATACATCTCAACCCCCGTGGGAAAGAGTCCGAATACCTGCTTCTCACTGCTCACTGCTCACTGCTTCCGGTCGGTCGCCGCGTCATCCACCACCCCCTCCGAGCACCCCGCCCGCGAGCCCGATCACGATGGGCAGCACGCCGACCGCGATGAACGCGGGCAGGAAGCACAGCCCGACCGGCGCACTGACCGTCACGCCCGCCCGCCGGGCCCGGGCCGTCGCGGCACGGCCCCAGTCGGCCCGGGCCTCCGCGGCGAGCCGCGCGACCGGTACCGCGGCGGGCAGTCCGGACACATCGGCCCGTTCCAGCAGCCGGGCCAGACCTCCGGCGCCCGGGACGGCACCCAACGTCCGCCAGGCCGAGCCCGGTTCGCCGCCCAGCCGTACCTCCGCGGAACCCCGGGCGAGGGCATCGCCGACAGGGCCGCCCAGGGCCTCACCCACCGCCTGCGCGGCGACCACCGGGCCGGCACCCGCCGCGATGCAGGCCGCCAGCAAGTCGGCAGCCAGGGGCAGTTGACGCGCGGCCTCGGCGAGGTCGGGTGCCCGAGGGTCCGCGCCGGCCGTCTCCTTCCGGAGCCGCCACCGCCACAAGGCCACCGCGCCCACCAGGCCCACCACGACGCCGGTGAGGCCTCCGGCAAGCACCCATCCGGCGCAGGCCACGCCCACAGGGGCCGGCCACGTCCGCACGGCCCGGCGCCATGCCCGCCGTGGGACGGGAACAGCCGCTCCCCGGGCCCTCGACAGACCGGCCAGCCGCCGGCGCGTCCTCCGGCGACGTCGCGCCTCCACCAGCCACCTCGCCAGCCATCCGCAGGCCAGCACGATCCCCACGGCCGCCCCCAGCCTGTGGACAACTTCTCCGCCGCTCATGCCGCCGCCTCCGCGCCCCGCACGATCCGCTGCACCCACCACAGCCCCAGGCCCTCCAGCACCCCGCCGGCCGCCAGGCAGCCCAGCCCCGCCCCGGTGTGCAACAGGACGTGCAGGGGATCGGCCCCGAGGGCGGTGCCGATGAGCAGCCCCAGAGCCGGCAGCCCGGCGAGCATCACCGCCGTGGCCCGGGCGCCCGCCAACTGGGCCCGCAGGTCGGACCGCTGATCCCGCTCGGCGCGCAGAGCGGCGGCCAGCCGGTCGAGTCCGGCGGCGAGCCCGGCACCCTGGTCCACGGCGACCCTCCAGCACGCCGCCAGTCCCAGCAGGCCCTCGGCACCCGGTTGCCGGGCCGCCGTAGCGAGCGCGTCCGGCACGTCACCGCCGAACCGCGCCGCCGCCAGCACCGTCGCCTGCGCGTCGGCGAGCCCGCCGCAGTCCCGCGCGGCCCGCAACAGAGCCTCACCCGGCTGGCGTCCGGCCCGCACCTCGCCGGCGAGCGCTCCGCACAACGCGACCACGGCGTCGGCGCGGCGCTCCCGGTCCCGCCGCGCCCGGCCGGCCAGCCGGACGCGCCGCAGCAACGGCACCGCGGCCGCCCCCAGGACGGCCGGCAGCACCGACGCCCCGAGCACCGCCAGGACCAGCCCGGCCACCGGTGACCACCACTCGGGCCGCAGCCGCCCACGAACGTGCCGCAGTTCGCGGGCCATCCGCCGCCACCCGGGCGGCCCGCTCCCCGGCGCTTCGCCGTTCGCGAGCAGCAGCCGCGTCCGTCGCGCTGCCTCCTGGCGCTCACCCAGCAGCCAGACCGCAGCCCCCACGCACGCCAGAGCCGCACCCATCGACATCTCAGACACCCCCGTCATGACTCGCCCCCTCCGCCGCGGCCTCAACCGGCCCGCTCCCCCTCGCGCCGCCCCGAAACAGCGTCCGCAGCCGCTCCCACCCCCGCTCACGCACGAACGCCTCCGCTTCCCACCGCAGCGCCGGTACCGTCCGCACCAGGCCCGACGGGTCCCGCTCCAGCACATGCACCTCGGCGATGCGCCGCCGCCCGGTCCGATCCCGCACCAGGTGCAGCACCACGGAGAGGGCGGCCGCCAACTGGCTGTGCAGCGCGGCCCGGTCGAGCCCGGCAGCCGTGCCGAGCGCCTCCAGCCGGGCCGGCACATCGGCGGCGGCGTTGGCGTGCACGGTTCCGCAGCCGCCCTCGTGGCCGGTGTTCAACGCGGCAAGGAGATGCACCACTTCGGGCCCGCGCACCTCGCCCACGACCAGTCGGTCCGGCCGCATCCGCAGGGCCTGGCGCACCAGGTCCTCCAGGGTGACGAGGCCGGCGCCCTCCTGGTTGGCGGGTCTGGTCTCCAGCCGCACGACGTGCGGATGGTCGGGCCGCAGTTCCGCCGAGTCCTCGGCGAGGACGATCCGCTCGTCCGGTCCCACCAGCCCCAACAAAGCGCTCAGCAAAGTGGTCTTTCCGGTGCCGGTGCCGCCGCTGACGAGGAAGGACAGCCGGGCGTCGAGCAGGGCGCGCAGCAGCCGGTCCCCGCCCGGCGGCACCGTGCCCGCCGCGACCAGCTCGCCGAGCGTGAAGGCACGCGGCCGTACGACCCGCAGTGACAGGCAGGCGCAGCCCACCGCCACCGGTGGCAGCACCGCGTGCAGCCGGGTCCCGTCGGGCAGCCGGGCGTCGGCCCAGGGCCGGGCGTCGTCCAGGCGGCGCCCGGCCACCGCTGCGAGGCGCTGGGCGAGCCGTCGTACGGCCGCCGCGTCCGCGAAGCGCACCGGTGTCAGCTCCAGTCCCCCGCCCCGGTCCACCCAGACCCGGTCGGGGGCCGACACCAGCACGTCCGTCACCGACGGATCGGCGAGGAGCGGCTCCAGCGGCCCGCTGCCGACCAGCTCGGACCGCAACTGTGCGGCTGCTCCCAGGACTTCGGCGTCACCGAGGACCCGACCCTGCTCCCGCAGAGCCTGCGCCACGCGCGCGGGAGTCGGATCGGCCCCGCTCTCGGCCAGCCACCGCCGCACTCCGTCGAGCAGCGCCGCGCCTTCGACTCCGGCCAGGGTGCTCATGCCGTACCCGCCTCGACGAGCGCCCGCTCCCAGAACTCCTTGCAGAACCGGGCGAGCGGTCCGCGGGGAGCGGCGCCCGGTGGCGCCGTGGCGTCGTCCGGGCGCGACAGACCCGGCTCGGCCGGTACCTCGCCGACCAGGGGCAGTCCGAGCAGCCGGGCCACCTCACGGTCGTCGAGTCCGGGTGGGTAGGGCCCGCGGACGGCGACCCGCAGGTCCCGCAGGACCATGCCGACCGCGGAGGCCACCCGGCCTGCGGCCGCGACGGCCCGCAGCTCTGCGGGCACCACCAGCACGCCGACGTCGAGCTGGGTGAGGACCTCGGCGACGCCGTCGTCGATCCGGCGCGGCAGGTCGACCACGACCGTGCCGCCCCGGCGCCGGGCCGCCGCGAGCACGGCCCGCACCGCCTGCGGCGGGACCGCGATCCGGTCGCCGCGGTCCCAGCTGAGCACGCGCAGCGCGTGCAGTTCGGGCAGCGACTCCTCCAGGGCGCACCCGCCGACCCGGCCGCGCGAGGAGGCGAACGCGGGCCAGCGCAGCCCTTCGGCCGTCTCACCGCCGAGGAGTACGTCGAGTCCGCCACCCAGCGGATCGGCGTCCACGAGGAGGGTGCGCAGTCCCTCCCGCGCGGAGGTGACGGCGAGGGCACACGCGAGCGTGGATGCTCCGGCCCCGCCCCGGCCGCCGATGACGCCCACGGTGAGAGCGGGCCGGCCGACGCCCTCGGCCACGTCGGCGATGCGGTCGACCAGCCACTGCTCGCCGTCGGGCAGCATCAGGACGTGCTCGGCGCCGATCTCGACGGCCCGCCGCCACACCCCGGAGTCGTCCTGGTCCCGGCCGACGAGCACCACACCCCTTCTGCGCACGGCCCCGCGCACCCGCCGCGCGGCGTCGTCGCCGACCAGGACGAGCGGTGCGGCCTCCCAACTGCCCCTGCGCTCGGGCACCCCGTGGTGCACCTCGGGTGTGGCGCCCGCCGCCGCGCACAGGCGCAGCAGGTCGTCGAGGAGTTCGGTGTCCTCGGTGACGATCAGCGGTCCGCCCTGCCGCCCTCCGGCGCCCGGCGGCGGGTCGTGTGTGACGGTTCCGGCCACGGCTTCCATCCCCCTTCGCTGCATGGCTCGCGCGGCCCCTGTGACCCCGCGATTCCCAAACGTGGGAAGAACCGGCAAGCGGCCTCCCTGTGAACGGCCGACAGAAACCGGCCAAACGCCCCCGGGTACTCGGAACCGGCCATGAACTCGCCGCGAGCGGGACGCGCTGGAATCACGGTGCAGCGATCCCGGAAATCGTGTGGATCTTGGTGGATAACTGTGGACGCCCGGGGGGTTGTGAATATCGCCGTCACCCATACCGGTGAGCCGCTCCGGCCCCCTGCGCGGCTCCCACAGAGCAGCCCGACAGTTACCCAGCGTTACTAATCATGGTCATGCCAAGACTGGCGCCAGAGTCGCTCCGGAGTGGCATCCAGGCCGCGAG
>NZ_JBEZWN010000047.1:0-61537 GCF_040637495.1 Streptomyces sp. NPDC029044 | reverse complement strand
GTGCCGGGGGGTGTCCGCCCGCAGCGGTTGGCGCGTCAACGCCAGTCAGTCGGTAGGGGGGTCCATCGCGCCGTTCCGAGGACGGACACCCCCCGGCGCGGCCCCGACCCACACCCGGCGTCAGGCGAAGCCACACGAAAACCGCACACGACAGACGAAAGCCCCGCCCCTCGCACAAGGGGCGGGACTCCACGCACTCACATGTCAGCCGATCTGCGTCCCGGTAGCCGACAGCGCCTCGGTCACCGGCTGGAAGAACGTCTCCCCGCCCGAGGTGCAGTCACCGCTGCCGCCGGACGTGAGCCCGACCGCCTTGTCACCCGAGAACAGCGACCCGCCGCTGTCACCCGGCTCCGCGCACACGTCGGTCTGGATCAGCCCGTTCACGATGTCGCCGTTGCCGTAGTTCACCGTGGCGTCCAGCCCGGTGACCTTGCCCTCGTGCACCTGCGTGGTCGACCCGCTCCGGGTGACCGCCATGCCGACGGTCGCGTCCGCGGCGCCCGAGATCTTCTGGGTGGAGCCGTTGTAGAGGTTCACCTCACTCGGGTGAGCGACCTCCGCGGTGTACTTGACCAGCCCGTAGTCGTTGTCCGGGAAGCTGGAGTCCGCGTTGGTGCCGAGCTCCTTGCCGCTGGAGTCCGACCACGTGGAGATGCCCTCGGTGCAGTGACCGGCGGTCAGGAAGAACGGCTCGCCGCCCTTGACCACGTTGAAGCCCAGCGAGCAGCGCCCGCTGCCGCCGGTGATCGCGTCACCACCGGCGATGAAGGGCTTGTACTCCCCCTTCGACCGCTTCAGTTCGGCCTTCGCCCCGAGCCCGTCCACGACCTTCGTCAGCTTCGCCCACTCGGCCTTGGAGACCGTCCGGTCGGCGGTCACCACGACCTTGTTGGTGGTCGGGTCGGTCACCCAGGCGGTGCCCGGGATCGTCGCGTCCTGCTTCAGCGTGCTGCGGGCGCTCTTGAGTTCGGCGAGGGAGTTCGCCACGACTCTCGCCTTGGCTCCGGCCTTCTCGACGGCCTGCGCGGCGGCCTCGTCGAGCACGTTCACCACGAGAGCCTTGCTCTTCGTGTCGTAGTACGTCCCGGCCGCGTCGCCGCCCAGGTCCTCGGCCAGCGTCGAGGCGAGCTTTCCGGCCGCGGCGACCGACAGGGTCCGGGGGGCAGACGCCTCAGGGGTCTCACTGGCGTTCGCGGTCTGGAACGTCACTCCCGCGGCGACCAGCGCGGCGATGCCCGCACCTGCCACGGCTGCACGCCGCTTGGGTATGCGTCGGTGCTTCAACTTCTGTCCTCCTGTGGGGGGTCGGCACGAGAGGTTGTGGGGACCTCACGAGCCGGAAGGCTTCGTTGACGAGCGCCCACTATTCCGAGGACAACCGGGGGCACACAAGGTCGAGTTCAGGACGCGCGTAGATTACGGAGCGCACGCCCCCTCATTTTTGACCGTCCACGGCCAAATCGGACCCACCCAACTCCCGTTCACACTGCAAACATTACGCGTGAGTAATGTGTGCGCACTCTGCGACGTCTACCCCTGGCTGATTTTCGCCCCCCGCCCACCCGTTTCCCACCCAAGGACAAGAGGCAGCGGTTACTGAATTACTCGTAAAAGTCACCACACTTCAGTCGAGAAGGAGGACAAAGATGGGCGAAACCGTACGTATGCGGGACGGGCGCCGGCTGACGGTCGAGGAGTACGGCCGCTCCGACGGCACGCCGGTGCTCCTGTTGCACGGCACCCCCGGCTGCCGCTTCGGAGTCGTGCCCGAGGACGTCATGGCCGCACACCCGGGCCTGCGGTTCATCGCCTACGACCGCCCCGGATACGGCGATTCGGACCGTCTGCCGGGGCGCCGGGTCGCCGACGCCGCCCAGGACGTCGCGGAACTGGCCGACGCCCTGGGGCTGGGCCGGTTCGCCGTACTCGGCCGCTCGGGCGGCGCGCCTCACGCCCTGGCCTGCGCCGCGCTGCTGCCCGACCGGGTACGGCGGGCGGCTGCGCTGGTGTGTCCCGCGCCGCCGGACGCGCAGGGGCTGAGCTGGTTCGACGGGATGACGGACTCCAACGTCGAGGAGTTCACCCGGGCGCTCACCGACCCGCTGGGCTTCGCCGACCGGCTCGCCGCCCGTGCCGCCGACATCCGCAGGGACCCCGCGCAGCTGCTCGTCTCCATCCGCGACGGGCTCACCGACTCCGACCGCCGGATCGTCTCCGCGCCCGCGGTCGGCGACCTGCTGCTGCGCAACTACCGCGAGGCGCTGCGCACGTCGGCGAACGGCTGGGTCGACGACGACCTCGCCCTGGTGAGCCGCTGGGGTTTCGACCCGGCGGACATCACCCGGCCGGTCCTGCTGTGGCACGGCGCGCTGGACAAGTTCTCGCCACGGGGCCACTTCACCTGGCTGGCGAGCCGCATCCCCCGGGTCCGCCCGGTCCTGGCCCCGGACACCGGCCACTTCGGGGCCCTGGAGGCCCTTCCGGCCGTACTGGACTGGCTCGCCCCGGCACAGACACCCATTGCGTCATGACCACCCCCGAGCGACTCGATCCACCCGCTCCGATCCAGCCGCCCGCGCAACCCGGCGCTCCAGTCACCGCCCGACCACCCCCCGGCCGGGTCCAGCCACCCCGCCCACTCACCACCGGCACTCCCGCCGCCCGGGCCTCACGGGCCGCCCGCCCCTCCTGCCGCCCGGGCCTCACGGGCCGCACGCCCCTCCCGCCGCCCGGGCCTCACGGGCCGCCCGCCCCCCCTGCCGCCCGGGCCTCACAGGCCGCCCGCCCCCCTGTCGTCCGGCCCGTTCCCACGGCCCGGCCGCCCCACGGCCGCCCCCCGGAGGGACCCCGCGCCCGCGGGCGTTCAGGAAAGCGGACGCTCCGGCCGGGTCTCGGGGCGGCTCAGGCGGGCGCCGCGCATCAGGTCCATGACGCGTTCGTGGCTGTCGCCCACGGCGTCCACGACCCGCAGCCGCATGCGGAGCTGGTCGATGTCGTCGACGAACCGCGGGCCGTACAGGCCCGCCCGCATCCCGCTGTCGCTCAGCGGGAAGCCCGCCCCGCTCAGCCGCTGGTGGTAGTCCTTGCCCTGCACAAGGCCCACCTCGGCCAGCGCCTCCAGCAGCCCGGCGTGGTCCGTCCACTCCCCGGGCTCCCCGCCGCACGGCACGAAGCAGTAGTCCACCCGTTCCACCACCGCGTGCTGCGAGCCGCCGTTCACTATCTCCACGCTCCACGCGGGCTCGTCCGGCCCGAGTTCGCCGACCGTCCAGCTGGAGCTCCAGCCCAGCGCGGGCCGTACCGTCCGCGCGTACTGGGCCCGGCCGAACACGGCCGCGAGCGCGACCGCCAGCAGGCTGCCCAGCCGGTTCATGTCCATCAGCCGCAGCCGCCAGGGCCACTCCCGGCTCAACTCGCCGGTCACGTTCGACCGCACGATCTCCCACAGCAGCACCAGCGCCAGCAGGACCAGCAGGACCAGCGGCGCCAGAAACAGCAACGGGCTGCGCCGCACCCGCCGTTGCCGGTCGTCGAAGTCCATCGCGCGGATCCCTCCCCCATGTGATCACCGGCAGCAGACACTAGCGAGCCCCCGTACGCAGGGTCGCGTACGGGGGCCACCTGTCGAGGTGCGAGGTGCTGGTGCCGTGGTGCGGGCCGGCCTAGTAGACGCTGACGCCGTAGGCGCTCAGGGCCTCCGTGACGGGCTGGAAGAACGTCGTGCCGCCGGAGGTGCAGTTGCCGCTGCCGCCGGAGGTCAGGCCGTAGGCGACACCGTTGCTGCCGTAGAGCGAACCGCCGGAGTCACCGGGCTCGGCGCAGACGGTGGTCTGGATCAGGCCGGAGACGATGTCGCCGCCACCGTAGTTGACGGTGGCGTTGAGGGCGGTGACACGGCCGCTGCGGGTACCGGTCGTGGAGCCGTCGCGGATGACGGTGGTGCCCACGCTCGGGGTGGCCGCACGCGTGATGTCCACGCCGTTGGCGGTGCCGGGACGGCTGACGGACCCGCTGTAGCGCACGAGACCGTAGTCGTTGCCCGGGAAGCTGGAGCCGGCGGTCGAGCCGATGACCGTGGTGCGGCCGGAGTTGGAGTACCAGGTGCCCGCGCCGTCGGTGCAGTGACCGGCGGTCAGGAAGTACTCGGTGCCGTTGCTGGCACGGACGTTGAAGCCGAGGGAGCAGCGCCAGCTACTCGCATAGATGGCGTCGCCGCCCTGGATGAGCTTGTTGAACTTGCCGGGGGTGCGCTTGATCGTGAGCGCGTCGGCGTTGCCGCCGGCCTGCTGCTTGATCTTCGCTATCTCGGTCTGGGTGACCGTGCTGTCCACGGTCAGGATCACGCGGTTGGTCTTGCTGTCGACGGCCCAGGCGGTGCCCGGGATGTCGGCCTTCAGCAGCGAGCCGCTGGCGCTCTTGAGCTCCGCGGCGCTGAAGGTGGTGGGGGCGTCGGATGCGTTCGCGCTGGGGATCGCGATCGCTGCGGCGGCAACGAGGCCGGTGGAAACGGCGATCAGCCGGGTCCGTCTCGAAATGCCACTGCGGGGGGTGGTGCGCTTGATCCTCACTTTTCGTTCCTCCACAAAGGAAGTAGGGGGCCCTCGTGGGGTTTCGGGCCCGTGAGGCGCAGTCCTGGACCGGCTGTTCGGATTCCGAACACGCCGTGCCCCTGACAAGCGCTGGGGGGAGTATTCGGCCGAACGGCCGGTCGGCGCAAGAGTGCCTTTCGGACTTCAACCTCTGAGCGATCTTTGCGGAGCCGCCCCGCGGCCGGTTCCCGGGCCCTCGCCCGCACCCTTTCCGGAGGGTCGTACGGGTCTTACGGGACGGGTCCTACGGGTCTGCGCCGTGGTCGGGTCAGCCGTCGCAGGGGCAGCAGCAATCGCACCCGTCGCAGTCGCAGTCCCGGCAGACACCCTCGCGCTTCTTGCGGGACCACGGCCCCTCGTACTCCTTGGCGCAGCACAGCTTGCAGGTGCAGCACAGGAGCCAGAACATCCCGCAGCCGGCCCAGAACCCACGCCGGCGGGGCGGCTGGGGCACCGGCGCGCCGCCTCCGAACCCACCGCCTCCGAACCCACCGCCTCCGAACCCGCCGTCGCCGAACCCGCTCCCGCCGTACGCGCCTCCCCCGCCCGCGTACGGGTGCCCGCCACCACCCGCGTAGGGGTGGTGCGGGGAGCCGTAGGGCCCCTGCGGCGGCTGCCCGTGGGGTCCCTGCTGCCCGTAGGGTCCGCCGCCCTGATGGGAGGCGCACACCGGCACCGTGCCGAACGCCCGGTCCACCGAGCGCCGCAGTTCGTGCACGAGCAGCAGATGGACGAGCCGGGCGTCGGCGAAGTCGGCGTCGCGCAGTGCCAGCCGCACCCCGTGCACCGCGTCGTCGGCGAGCCGCCGTACCTCCGCCAGGGAGGTGCCGGTCGCGGCGATCGGGTTCCAGGCGCCTGACGCGGCGTCAGCGTGCAGGTCCTCCACGGCGTCCAGCAGGTGCGCGAGGCGTCCGAAGAGCCGTCCGGCCTCGGCGAGGGGCACGGCGTTGTGCGGCCGGCCGGCGAGGACGGCGGTGTGCGCGAAGGCCGCGGCGGTCGCGGTCTCGGTCGGTTCGGTGACGGCCAGGAGCGGCGTCCCGGGCCCGGCCAGCGCCTCGATTCCGGCCTGCCGGTCCACGGCGTCGACCAGGATCGCAGTGTCGAATCCCACAGCGGTGCCGGTCCGGGCACCCGCCGTGTCCCAGCTCGCGGCGACCCGGCGCGCCGCACGCGCCACCGGCCTGCGGGCCAACAACCCGTCACCGTCCGTGACGTGGTCGCGGACTTTCGCCGAGGCCAGCACCAGGGAAACGGCCGCCGCGAGCCGGGCTCCCTCGCCGTGGGCGACGGAGGCGGTGCGCATGCCGCGCAGCGGGCACGGTCCGGCCGTACGCCGGCCGGTCCCGTCGCTCTCCGACTGAGCCTCCGTCAGAACCGAGACGAGCAGCCCATCATAATTCGTGACTATCCGGGCGAACTGCCCGTGGTCACCCCGTAGGGCGAGGCAGAGCCCGCACAAATGCGCCATCCACTGGCCTGCGAGCTTCTCCCCGAGCCGGTGTCTACAGGGCCTGACGATTCCGAACACAACGCTCCCCCGAGGTTCGTGACGACGTTGAGCTGCGGCATCGTATCGGCCCCGGCATTCACCCGTACGCCCCGGCGTCACCCGTACGCCGAGAAGAATCATATTTCACTCACAGTCAGCAGCCGTTTGGGAAACGGCCCTTGGGACACACGGACTCTCGACGGATTCGCTGTGCACCAGTACCGTCACAAACCCCCCGTGCGGCGTCTATCCACTTGGCGCGCCATCCGCATCATGGACGACCATAGGGATGCGGAAAGCAGAAAGACCGCTGTGAGAGGAGGCGTCCATGGGATCGGTACGCAAGGCAAGTGCCTGGCTTGGCCTCGTCGACGACAACGAAGACGAGCGTTACTACGACGACGACGACTACTCCGACGGGAACGAGCCCGGGGAGGCCTGGGTCACCGATCCGCGTGTCAAGGTGGCCTCGGACGTCGCCGAGGAGAAGGGCCGCCGTATCGGCACGGTGACCCCGGACAGCTTCCGGGACGCACGCGCCATCGGCGAACTGTTCCGCGAGGGCGTGCCGGTCATCATGAACCTCACGGCCATGGAGGCGTCCGACGCCAAGCGCGTGGTCGACTTCGCGGCCGGGCTGATCTTCGGCCTGCGCGGTTCGATCGAGAGAGTGTCGACCCGCGTGTTCCTGCTGACCCCCGCCAACACGGAGATCGTCAACGGCGACCCGGCCGGGCACCGGACGGACGGATTCTTCAACCAGAGCTGAGGCAGGGCCGCTCACCGGCCCTGCCCCCGCGCAGGGTTACCGGACCGGCCTACCGGAAGGCGTCGAGTCCGGTGAGCGCCTTGCCCAGCACGAGCTGGTGCATCTCGACGGTGCCCTCGTAGGTGAGCACCGACTCGAGGTTGGTCGCGTGCCGCATCACGGGGTATTCGAGCGAGATCCCGTTGGCGCCGAGAATGGTCCGGGCCGTGCGGCAGATCTCGATCGCTTCCCGGACGTTGTTGAGCTTGCCGAAGCTGACCTGCTCGGGGCGCAGGCGGCCGGCGTCCATACGCCGCCCCAGGTGATGGGCGAGCAGAATCCCCTTGTGCAGTTCGACCGCCATGTCGGCGAGTTTGGCCTGGGTGAGCTGGAAGCCCCCGATGGGCCGCCCGAACTGCTCCCGTGACTTCGCGTACTCGACGGCGGCCTCGAAACTGCTGCGGGCCGCGCCCATGGCGCCCCAGACGATTCCGTACCGGGCGTGCGACAGGCAGCTGAGGGGCCCGCGCAGGCCGGTGCCCTCCGGGAGGACGGCGTCGGCGGGCAGCCGCACGTCGTCGAGCACGAGCTCACTGGTGACCGAGGCCCTGAGGGACCACTTGTGCTTGATCTCGGGAGCGGCGAACCCGCCGCTGTCGGTGGGCACCACGAAGCCGCGCATCCCGTCCTCGGTCTGCGCCCAGACGACGGCGACGCCGGCGACCGACCCGTTGGTGATCCACATCTTGCGGCCGTTGAGGATCCAGTCGGAGCCGTCGCGCTTGGCGTACGTGCGCAGGGAAGCGGGGTCGGAGCCGTGGTCGGGCTCGGTGAGCCCGAAGCAGCCGATCACCTCGCCGGCGGCCATCCGCGGCAGCCACTGCTGCTTCTGCTCCTCGCTGCCGAAGCGGTGGATGGCGTACATGGCGAGGGAGCCCTGCACGGAGACGAGGGAACGGATGCCGGAGTCGGCGGCCTCCAGCTCAAGACAGGCCAGCCCGTACTGCACGGCGGACGCGCCGGCACACCCGTACCCGTCGAGCGACATGCCGAGGGCTCCGATGCCGCCGAGTTCCCTGGCCAGCTCCCGGATCCCCGGCAGCTCCCCCTTCTCGTACCACTCGGCGACATGGGGCAGCACCCGGTCCGCGGCCCAGGCCCGCACGGTGTCCCTGATCCCGAGGTCCTCCGGCTCCAGGAGGTCGTCCAGGCCGAGGGGATCGGCGGGATCGAAAGGAGGCAGCTTGGATGAACCGGACATGATCGACACCCTCCGAAGCTCATTAACTAGCAGCGCTAGTCAGACGCTACGGCCTCGACCCGTCCCCGCACCACCCGTGCCGCGAACCGCAAGCCGCCGACGGCGAAGCACCCCACGGGCGACCCTCACCCCTCAGCCGAGAGCCACGGGCGGTGCGGTGCGCGGGTGGGCGAAGGGGTGTCACACCGAGACGCGGGACTCCGCTGCGTCCCTGGGGGCGGGCAGTTCCACCGGCTCCGAGGACTCGCACTGCATGGCCCGCGGCAGCCGCAAGGCCATCACGGCCCCCAGCAGCAACAACCCCGCACTCACCAGCAACGTCACATGCAGGCCGTGCACGAACGCGTCCCGGGCCGCATGCCGCAGAGCGGCACCGGCGGACCCGCCCAGCTGCGCGGCAACCTCGTACGCCTCCCCCAGCGAATGCCCCGCCGAGGCGGACGCCGACGCCGGCACCCCCGGTACGCCCGACAGCCCGGGCGCGTACGCCGCGTTCATCACCGTGCCGAGCAGCGCGATCCCGATCCCGGCCCCGAGCTGGTACGACGTCTCCCCGATCGCCGCCGCCCCACCGGCCTGCTCCGGCGGCGCCTCGCTCAGCATCGATTCGTACGCCCCGAACAACGTCGTCTCCAGCCCGAAGCCGAGCAGCACGAACCCGCTCAGCATCAGCGCGCAGTCGTCCGTCCGGCCCAGCGCCGTCAGCAGCACCACCGCGAACGCCGTGAGGCAGAACCCGGCGCACACCATCCGGCGCGGCCCGAACCGCCGCAGCATCCGCGCCCCGGCCAGCCCGGCCGCCATCGCCGCGAAGGTCAGCGGCAGCAGCCGCAACCCCGTCTCCAGCGGCGACAGCCCGAGCACCAGCTGGAGGTACTGCGCCGCGATCAGCTCCAGCCCGACCAGTGCGAGCATCGCCAGCACGATGCACCCGACGGACGTACTGAACGCCGGCCGCGCGAACATCTTGAGGTCGACCAGCGGGTACGTCCGCCGACGCTGCCGCCGTACGAAGCCCGCCAGCAGCACCGCGCCCACCACCAGCGGCAGCACGGTGAGCAGGCTGCCCACCGACTCCCCGCTGCCGAGCCGCTTCACGCCCAGTACGACACCGAACAGCCCGGCCGCCGCCATCAGCGCACCGACCACGTCCCAGGGACCCTTGCCGTCCCCCTTCGACTCGGGCAGCAGCAGTCGTCCCACCGGGAGGCTGACCAGCATCAACGGAATGTTGACGAGGAACACCGAGCCCCACCAGAAGTGCTCCAGCAGGAAGCCGCCGAGCAGCGGACCGACCGCCGCACCCACCGCGGCCACGGCGCTCCAGATGCCGATCGCGAGCGCCCGCTCGCGCCGGTCCGGGAAGACCTGCCGCAGGATCGACAGGGTCGCGGGCATGATCATCGCGCCGCCGACGCCGAGCAGCGCCCGCGCCACGATCAGTACCTGGGCGCTGTCGGCCAGGGCGGCGAGGCCGGAGGCGACGCCGAACAGCGTGTAGCCGAGGAGCAGCACTCTGCGGCGGCCGATGCGGTCGCCCAGCGTGCCGAACAGGATCAGCAGCGAGGCGCAGACCAGTGGGTAGACGTCGACGATCCAGAGCAGCTCCATCCCGCCGGGCCTCAGGTCCTCGGTGACGGCGGGGACCGCCACGTGCAGCACGGTGGCGTCGACGGCGACCAGCAGCAGGCTGACGCAGAGGACGACGAGAACCACCCAGCGGTTGGCACCGGCCCCGGCCGCCCGACGGCGCAGCGCAGCGGCGGCCGTGGTCGTCCCGGACATGTACGTACCTCCCAGATGTTCCCTCGCGATCGGCGGGCTCGCGGGGTGGGGGACGCCCCCGCGACTCGGCCGGAGAGGAGCGGTGGTCTCCGGCCCGCGCAAACGAAAAGCGAGTGACACGTCAGAGTACGCGAGTCCCTGGCGGAGACCAGTGGCGGACCTCTCACACCTCCGGCGGAAGGATGTGGCGTACGCCACTCTCTCCGTGATGGTTCACGCCCCGGCCGGCCGGGCGGTTCCGGGCCGGGTCGATAATCGGGCCCGTGACCGATCTTGAGACGCGCGTGGCCTCGCCCCGCGCCGGGGCGCTGCGCCGGGCGGCTCCGGCGCTCGCCGGGTACGCGGCCGTCCGCGCCCTGGGCCTGCTCGCCCTGTTCCTGTGGAGCGCGGCGCGGGACAAGAACGCGTACACGCTGCTGACCGCCCGCTGGGACGCGCTCTGGTACGTCAGGGTCGCCGAGCTCGGCTACGGCTACGAGGTGCGGCTGGCGAACGGGGACGTGCACTCGAACCTGGCGTTCTTCCCGCTGCTGCCCTGGCTGGAGCGGCTGGTGGCGGCGGTGTCGCCGCTGTCGTACGCGGACGGGGGGTTCCTCGTCAGCCTGGTCGCCTCGCTCGCCGCGGCCTGGGGGATCTTCGCGGTGGCGGACCATGTGTACGGCCGCCGGGCCGGGGTGTGCGCGGTGCTGCTGTGGGCCGTTCTTCCGGTCGGAATCGTGCAGTCGATGGCGTACAGCGAGTCCCTCTTCACGGCGCTCGCGGCCTGGGCGTTGTACGCGGTGCTGACCGGCCGCTTCGTGACGGCCGGCGTACTGGCCCTGTTCGCCGGGCTGACCCGCCCCGTGGGGCTGGCCGTCGTGGCGGCCGTGTGGGTGGCGGCGGTGGCCTCCTTCGTACGGGACCGGCGCGCGCCCGGGCCGGACGCCCCGCACGTCCCCGCCGAACCCGCCGTCCCCGCCGAGCCCGCCGAGCCCGCGACCCGGGTCCGGCGCGCCCTGGGCATGGCTCTGGCCCCCCTCGGCACCGCCGGCTACGTGCTCTGGGTCGGCCACGACACCGGCAAGGGCCCGCTGGGCTACCTGGACGTCCAGGCCGGATGGCGCAACGGCTTCGACGGCGGCTACGCCTTCGCCCGGTTCGTCGCCGAGAAGTTCACGTCGTTCCCGTCGGCACTGGCCGGTGTGGGGCTGATCGTGGGAGTCGCGTCAGTCGTCTGGCTGTATGTGACCGGAGTACGTCAGCGCCAGCCGCTGCCGCTGCTGGTCTACACCGGGGTCGTGACCGCGCTCGCGCTGTGCGCGTCGAGCTACTTCGGCTCGAAACCGCGTCTGCTGCTGCCCGCCTTCCCGCTGCTGCTGCCGCTCGCGCTGGCCCTGGCCAGAGCGCGTCTGCGCAGGTCAACGGCCATCCTGGGGACCGTAGCGGTGGCCTCCGCGGTGTACGGGGCGTTCTGGCTGAACGGCTCCGGTCCGCCCTGACCCGCTGTGAGCGCAGGGGGAATTCCGCACCATGCCCCGGTGAACGAATTCAAAAGCGCAATAAAACCCGCATCCGGAATGATCAAAGGAATTGAAGGCCGCAGCGGCTGGCGATTACAGATTCACTGGAAATAAACCCCCTCCTGAGAGGAATCCCACATCACATCGTCATCACAAAGCCGTTGATTCGCCGGGGATCCGAGCTCACTCGCTGTAACGTCGATTGGGTGCGTACCGAACCGAAGCTCACCCGTCTGGACCGGGTGTTCGCCCGGCTGGACCGTGAGCCGGAACGACCGGCCCACATCGATGTGCCGAAGATGAGCAGGCACCGCATCGTGCTCTTCGCGGGAACCCTGGCCTTCTACGGCGCGATCGTGTGGGCCGTGGTGATCACGTCCTGGCTGGTCCGGCTCGACTGGCAGGTCATGTTCTTCCGCCCGTACCAGCAGTGGTCGGAGATCCACTGGTTCGTCGACTACTACGTGGTCCTCGGCCAGCGCGGCCCGACCGCCGTGATGGTCGCGGCCTGGCTGGGCTGGCGCTCCTGGCGGCAGCACACCCTGCGGCCGATGCTCGCGCTCGGCGTCTCCCTGCTGCTGCTGAACATCACGGTCGGCGCCGCCAAGTACGGCATGGGCCGCCTGGGCCCGCACTACGCGACCGTGATCGGCTCGAACGAGATGTGGCGCGGCGGCGATATATTTCCGAGCGGTCACACCGCCAACGCCGTGGTGACCTGGGGAATCCTGGCCTACCTGGCGTCCTCCGCGAGAGCGCAGCGCTGGCTGTCCGCCGTGTCCGCGGTGACCTCGCTCGGCGTAGGGATGGCCACGGTCTACCTCGGTACGCACTGGCTGAGTGATGTGCTCCTCGGCTGGACCGCGGGTCTGCTGATCCTGCTCGGCCTGCCGTGGTTCGAGCCGCTGATCGCCCGTGCCGAGGCCGCGATCTTCGATCTGCGCGACCGTCTGCGGGCCCGCGGGCGCCGTACCGCGGCCGGCTCTCCCATCGTGATCACGCCCCTGCCCGCCGACCGGGAGGACGTGGCGGCCCACCCGTCCCGGGCTCCGGCCTACCTGGCGCCCGGCCCGCACACGGCCCGCTCGGAGCGCACGCCGATCACCCCCGCCGGCAGCCGCCGTCCTCAGCACCCGGAGCGTCACCCGCGCGGTTCGGCCTCGTCGGCGCGCCCGCTGACGGGCGGCTGACCACGACCGGTACGCGTCCTCTCCGGCAGCGCGAGGCCCCGGTTCCGGAGTGGAACCGGGGCCTTCGCCGTGTCTCAGCCCTTCCAGGCCCGCGCCACCCGGCCGCCCTTGACCTCGAAGTTCAGCCGGCCCACGCGGTACTCCATCGTGATGATCGCCCCCGGCGGCAGCGAGCGCACGGTCGGCCAGCCGCGCTCGCGCGCGCGGCGTTCGGCCCGGTCGGCCTCCAGGCCGACATAGGTGTCCGGGCTGTCGTCGGGTTCAGCGGAAGGTGTCGGAGTCGGTGCCATGCCACCACGCTATGCGCCGGCCGCAGACCGCGGAAGTCCGGGCTCGGGCCCCGGTCACTGTCCGCCCCCCGTCACGCTTCTGTCACAAGATCACGACAGGCGTTTCGGGAGCTGTCCGTCACACGGACGAGCGGTTCCGTACGCCTTCCGCAGGCATTCGATCGGAATTCCCGCGTGTCACATGAGCTCATGGAAAAGTTCGGCGGAAAGTGCCGGGTGAAGTGCCTCCGGGGCTCCATTCCATTCCTGTGCCGCACCGGCCGGGCGTAGCCGGCGCGGCACAGGAAAGGCATGACTTCGGCATGCGGAGGCCGATACGCCCCCTGTCGGAGCGCGCGGTGACGCGAGCATCATGGCGTGAGCTCGCGGGTACGTGAGGCGCGGGCTGCGGCGGGCCCGGGGCGCGATCAGCGAAGGGGCGAGCGAGCGATGGGGACGCAGACCGTACAGGCGGCGGCGCCGTCCGAGCCGCGGACGCGGCACGGGCGGGTGGTGGTCGACTGGCTGACGACGACGGACCACAAGAAGATCGGCCATCTCTACCTGATCACGTCGTTCGTGTTCTTCCTGGTCGCCGGAGCGATGGCGCTGCTGATGCGCGCCGAGCTGGCCCGCCCCGGTCTCCAGATCATCGACAACGAGCAGTTCAACCAGGCGTTCACGCTGCACGGCACGATCATGCTGCTGCTGTTCGCAACGCCGACCTTCGCGGGCTTCGCCAACGAGCTGATGCCGTTGCAGATCGGCGCGCCCGACGTGGCCTTCCCACGGCTGAACATGTTCTCGTACTGGCTGTTCCTGTTCGGCGGGCTGATCGTGCTCGGCTCGCTGCTGGTGCCCTCCGGGCCGGCGGACTTCGGCTGGACCGCCTACGCTCCGCTCAACAGCGCGGAACGCTCGCCGGGGATCGGGGCCGATCTGTGGATCATGGGGCTGGCGCTGTCGGGCTTCGGCACGATCCTCGGCGCGGTCAACTTCATCACCACGATCATCGGGATGCGCGCCCCGGGCATGACGATGTTCCGGATGCCGATCTTCGTGTGGAACACCCTGTTCACGTCGATCCTGATCCTGATGGCCTTCCCGATGCTCGCGGCGGCGCTGCTGGTGCTGGAGGCGGACCGGCGGTTCGGCTCGCAGGTGTTCGACGCGGCCAACGGCGGGGCGATCCTGTGGCAGCACCTGTTCTGGTTCTTCGGCCATCCCGAGGTGTACATCATCGCGCTGCCGTTCTTCGGCATCATCACGGAGATCATCCCGGTCTTCAGCCGCAAGCCGTTGTTCGGCTATCTGACGCTGGTCGGGGCGACGATGGCGATCACCGGCCTGTCGATGATCGTGTGGGCGCACCACATGTTCGCCACCGGTGCGGTGCTGCTGCCGTTCTTCTCCTTCATGAGCTTCCTGATCGCGGTGCCGACGGGGGTGAAGTTCTTCAACTGGGCCGGCACCATGCTGAAGGGCTCGCTGTCCTTCGAGACGCCGATGCTGTGGGCGACGGGCTTCCTGGTCACGTTCCTGTTCGGCGGCCTGACCGGGGTGATCCTGGCGTCGCCGCCGATGGACTTCCACGTGACGGACACGTACTTCGTGGTGGCGCACTTCCACTACGTCGTCTTCGGCACCGTCGTCTTCGCGATCTTCGCCGGGTTCTTCTTCTGGTGGCCGAAGTTCACCGGGAAGATGCTCGACGAGCGACTGGGCAAGATCCAGTTCTGGGTGCTCTTCGTCGGCTTCCACACCACGTTCCTGGTGCAGCACTGGCTGGGCGCCGAGGGCATGCCCCGCCGCTACGCCGACTACCTCGCGGCGGACGGCTTCACCGCGCTCAACACGGTGTCGACGATCGGCGCGTTCCTGCTCGGCATGTCGACGCTGCCGTTCCTCTACAACGTGTGGAAGACGGCCAAGTACGGCGAGAAGGTCCAGGTGGACGACCCGTGGGGCTACGGCCGTTCCCTGGAGTGGGCGACCTCGTGCCCGCCGCCGCGGCACAACTTCACGACGCTGCCCCGGATCCGTTCCGAGTCGCCGGCGTTCGACCTGCACCATCCCGAGTACGCGGCGGTGACTGCGCAGCCCGAGCCAGAGCGCCATCAAGCCGGTCCCGAGTCGTCCTGATCGCCTCGATGAGCCCGTCCGGCTCCAGCACCTCGAAGTCGAAGCCCAGCATCACCACGTGGATGACCATCACGTCGAGGCTGCCGGCGCCGCAGCGCAGCAGGCAGGTGTCCGCGCTCTCCGCCTCCAGCACTCCGGCGGAGGGCGAGATGTGTTCGGCTGCTTCCTCCAGGGGCACCAGGAGCCGCACGACGGCGTGGGTGGCGTACGCGCGCGTGGAGACGCCCTGGGAGACGTAGGCGGCGAGGTCCTCGGCGGGCGGCTTGCGCGGGGTGAAACGCGGGCCGTGCGGCGGCCTGGGCGTGACCCGGTCCACGCGGAACGTGCGCCAGTCGTCCCGGTCGAGGTCCCAGGCGACCAGGTACCAGCGGCGCTCGGTGCACACCAGACGGTGCGGTTCGACCGTGCGGCGGCTGGGGGTGCCGTCGTGGCCGCGGTACTCGAAGCGCAGCCGTTCGGTGTCCCGGCACAGGTGGGCGAGTTCGGTGAGCACGGCCGGGTCGACGGACGAGGGCAGCGTGCTGCGCAGCATCGGCACGGTGAAGGCGTTCAGGGCTCCCACGCGGCGGCGCAGCCGGTCCGGCAGCACCTGCTCCAGCTTGGCGAGGGCCCGGACCGAGGTCTCGCCGATACCGTCGATGCCCTGCCCGGCGGCCGTACGCAGCCCGACCGCCACGGCGACGGCCTCGTCGTCGTCCAGGAGCAGCGGCGGCAGTTCGGCGCCCGCGCCCAGCTGGTATCCGCCGCCGGTGCCGGGGCTGGCGTTGACCGGGTAGCCGAGTTCGCGCAGCCGGTCGACGTCCCGGCGCAGGGTGCGGGCGCTGACGCCGAGCCGGCCGGCCAGGTCGGCGCCGGACCACTCGCGGTGGGCCTGGAGCAGGGACAGCAGACGCAGCAGACGGGCCGAGGTCTCCAACATGGGGCGAGTCTGCCAGGCCTTGCGGACAAGGACTGTCCTCAAGGCGCGTAGGCCAGTTGCGGGACGGTGAAGCAGGTGCGGTTCATGTCCCCCTGGCCCACCCAGCCCTCGCCGTCCTGCCAGCGGGCCACCGACAGGCAGGTCCTGCTGCTCCTCGGCGGCTCGGGCAGGCGCTCGAAGCGGACGGGGAGCAGCAGTCCCCCGGCGGTGTAGCCCTGGCTGCGGTTCATGAAGGCGTCGACGCACGCGCGCGTGATGCCCGTGTTCGCGCAGGACTTCGCCGCGTCCGTGAACCACCGCGCGGCCGCCCACCCCTCCAGCTGCCACTGGGAGTGCGTTTTCAAGTCCTTCGTCGCCTCGCGGAACTCCCGTACGGCCGGGTGGCCGGTGTCCTCGAAGTTGCGGCTGGCGCCGGTCGCCCACAGGGCGTTGCGGCAGCGCGGCGCGTCCTTGTAGTCGTCGGCGACGGTGGAGGTCCAGTTCTGCACGTTGGTCACCTTGGCGGTGACGTCGGCGCCGGCCTCGTCCATGGCCTGGCAGAGCCGGGCGTTGCCGTGCCCGTCGATCGCGTCGAACACCAGGTCGGCGCCCTGCTCCTTCAGATCGGCGGCGACGGCGCGGAAGTTCGGCAGGGCGAAGTCGACCTGCTCGGTGACGACCTCGTAGCCCTCGGCGCGCAGGCCCCGCTCGACGAGCCGGGCGTAGGCGGCCGAGGCGGACTGGTTGTAGGAGACGACGGCGGCCGTGCGGGCGCCGTGCTCGCGTTTGAAGTAGCGGTAGACCTCGGTGCCGCCGTACAGCTTCCCGTCCCAGCCGGGGGTGCCGTCGCGGGGCGCGAGACTGCCGTAGATGCCGTAGAGGTGCGGGAAGGTGTCGTAGGCGGTGCCGATGGGCTGGCCGCCGATATCGGGCACGCGCGCACGGGCGACCCGGGAGGCTCCCGCGTAGTCCAGGGCGGTGGTGGCGACCAGGGCGACGACTTTGTCCTTCTCCACGAGCTGGTGCACGCACTCGTTGTTGCCGACGCCGCTGCCGCCGTCGTCGCAACCGCGCACCTCGACCCGGCGGCCGTCGACGCCCCCGCGCGCGTTGAGCCGGTCGAAGAAGGCCTTGGCGCCGTCGCGCGGGCCGGTGAAGGCGCTGCCGCCGACCGGGCTGGTGGCGCTGGTGATGATGCCGACCCGCAGGGGCACGGGGTCGCGGGGCGGGCGGGTACGGTCGTCGTGGTCGAAGTCGCTCTCCGGGAGCCGGCTGCCGCAGGCCGCGCTCAGGGCGAGCAGCAGCACCGCGACCAGGGCCTCAGCAGCCCGGGATCGGCGATGCATTGCCGCTCAGCTGCACCAGCGCGCACAGCGTCTTGGCGGACACCTTCCAGGTGCCGTCCTGCTCGACGGCGCTTCCGGAGGCGTCGGGCAGGGCGGTGGCGCCCTTCA
Source organism: Streptomyces sp. NPDC029044 (assembly GCF_040637495.1). NCBI lineage: Bacteria > Bacillati > Actinomycetota > Actinomycetes > Kitasatosporales > Streptomycetaceae > Streptomyces > Streptomyces sp. NPDC029044. The sequence continues at coordinate 44,210 of NZ_JBEZWN010000047.1, read as the reverse complement.
GGGTGAGTGTGTACGTCACGTCCGCCCCGGTCGCCGAGGTGAACTCGACCTTGGTGACCTTCGCCTGAACCTGCCCGCCGCGCTCGTCACCGCTGAAGGCCTGGAGGACCGGGCCCATCCGGTCGCCGTTCTCCAGGACGGCCTGCTTCTCCTCGGTCGAGGTCTTCGGGTCGAAGAATTTCTGCCAGTTCTGCCGGATCTCCGCCTCCGCCGCGGCCCGGTCCGCCGGCGCGGAGGCCGGGGCGCTCGTGGTCCGCTCCGCGGTCGGGGTGGGCGGCGTGGCCTCGCTGCCGCCGCCGCTGTCGTCGCTACAGGCCGCCATGGCCGGGGCGAGGGCCAGGATCAGGGCGGCGGCGATCGCCGTACCCCGTCGCGCGGTGCGTGGACCCCCCGTCGCGTTCCCCCGCTCGAGGTCGCTGCCGAGAACCATCTGGCTCACCACCGGGTGTCGGTCCGGGCCATGTGCGCCCGGTGCTTTCAGGGTCAGCTTCCACAGGGCATAGTGCAAGCGATCGGCGGACTTGAACAGGCAGCCCGACGCACGCACAGCCGAATCCGATGTGTGGGAGCCAGCGATGCGGACCAGCCGACTGCGGACCGTGCATCCCGTCCTGTGGGCGGGCTGGACCGCCCTGGCCGCCGGCGCGGTGCTGTGCGTCGTCGGCTGGTACGGAGTCTCCGGGGAGCGTTACGCCGAACGGCAGTTGCCCTACCTCGCCTCCTGCACGATTCCCGGTGCCGCGCTGATCGTCGCCGGGGCGGTGCTGCTCGCCCGGGGCCGGGAGCCGATCGCCGCCGCGCGCGTGGAGGAGCTGTACCACCTGCTGGTGGCGGCGGAGCCGGACGAGCCGGAGGCGGCCGGCCGGGCCGCGCTCGCGCCGCTCGCGGTCAGCGGCGACCTGCTGATGGTGCCGGGCGGCACGCTGTGGCACCGCGCGGACTGCCCGCTGGTCGCGGGCAAGGCGGAGGCGGTGCCGGTGGACTCCAAGCTGGTGGCGAGCGGTGAGCTGGACCCCTGCCCGATCTGCGAGCCGGCCGAAGAAACCGACTGATGTCGTCACTGACGTACGACCTCACCCTCGCCGGGCTCTCGGTGGGCAGCGCGGCGGCGCTGACCGGGATCGGCCTGATCGTGACGTACCGCGCGACGGGCGTGCTGAACTTCGCCCACGGCGCGATCGCGATGGTGTGCGCGTACGTGCTGCGGCAGTGCGTGGTCGAGTGGGGCTGGCCCCTGTGGCTCGGTGCGGCGGTGACGCTGCTGGTGCTGGCGCCGGGGCTCGGGGTGGTCCTGGAACGGTTCGTCTTCCGGCCCCTGGCGGTCCTGGGCGGCGACCCCGCGCAGACGCTGGTGGCGTCCATCGGGGTGTTCGTGCTGCTGGTGGGCGGGGCGGCGCTGCTGTGGGGGCAGGGGGCGCGGGACGACGCGCCGGTGCTGGTGCCGGACGAGCCGTGGGGGCAGCTGGCGGTGGTGCTGGTGCTGGCCGCCGGGGTCGCCGCGGTGGTCCGCCGGACGCGGTTCGGGCGGGAGCTGCGGGCCGTGGTCGACGACCGGCGGCTCGCCGTGCTGGGCGGTATCGACGCGGACCGGGTCGCGGCAACGGGCTGGGCGTTCGGCTCGTTCACGGCCGGTCTGACGGGGGTGCTGCTGGCACCGTACGTGCGGCTCGACCCGTACGGCCTCTCGCTGCTGGTCATGGAGGTCGTGGCGGTCGCGGTGGCCGCGCGGATGCGGAGCCTGCCCGTCGCGGTGGTGGTGGCGCTGGGCATCGGGGTGGCGCAGAGCCAGCTGACGCGGCTGCACCCGACGGGCTGGGCCGAGCCGCTGCTCCAGGCGGTGGGCACGAACCTGTTCGTCGTCGCGCTGCTGGTAGCGGCGCTGGTCCTGCCGGGCGTCGGGGAGCGGGACGCGCTGCCCCGCACGGCCACGGCCCGCGTGGCGACCCCGCCGGGCGCCTGGATCGTGGTGCTCGTGCTGTTCCTGCTGCCGCTGGGGCTCGCCGGCCAGGATCTGCACACCTCGGTCCAGGTGCCTGCACTGGCCGTGATCCTGCTGTCGCTGGTGGTCGTCACCGGGCGCGGCGGCCAGATCTCGCTGGGGCAGGCGGCGTACGCGGGCCTGGGCGCCCTGTTCACGGCGCTGCTGGCGGCGGGCCGCTTCCCAGGGCTGCCGGGCCTGCCGGAGCTGGCGGCCCTCGTGGTGTCGGTGGTCCTGGTGGCGCCGCTCGGTCTGCTGACGGGCTGGCCGGCGATCGGCCGCCGGGGCCTGGCGCTGGCCCTCGCGACCTTCGCGGTCGGTGTCGGGGTGAGCCGCTTCGTCTTCGCCCAGCCGTACGCCACGGCGGGCCTCACGCTCGGCCGCCCGGCGGGCTTCGACGGGGACCGGGCGTACTACGTCCTGGAGCTGGTCCTGCTGGCGGGCGCGCTGCTGGCCACGCACGCGCTGCGCCGGGGGCGGACGGGCCGGGCCCTCGCCGCCATGCGGGATCACGAGCGGGGCGCGCAGGCGGCGGGAGTCCGGGTGCCGTCCCTCAAGCTGCTGGCCTTCGTCGCGGGCGCGGCGCTGGCCGCGCTGGGCGGCGGCATGCTCGGCATGGGTCTGCGCGCCTTCGACGCCGCCGCCTACGACCCCGTGCGCGGCCTGTTGTGGTTCGCAGCGGTGGTGGTGCTGGGCGCCGACAGCACGCTCGGCGCCCTCGCAGCGGCGGCTCTCCTGGTCGGGCTGGACGCGGGCACCCGGGGCGGCGTCGCGGCGGCCCTGATCGGCGTCCTGGCGATTCTGGTGGGCCGCTTCCCGGACGGCCCGTACGAGGCCCTGCGCACGGCCGCGGAACGTCTCCGTCCGCGCCGCACACCCGCCCTGACTCCGGCGGGCGCCCGTGCCCGCCGACTCCTGAGCCCGGCGGAGCCGCAGACGGCTGCGAGGGCCCGGGTACCGGCCGGGGCGACGCGCGTGGCCCACAGGGCTGGAGCACCCGCCCGGCGCGAGCCGAGACTCAAGCCCTCACCAGCCCCCCGGACCAGGTCAGCCCCGGGCCCGGGTACCCGGCCGTACGCCCCGGCGCACGAAGGAGACGTCCCGGCGGCCCCGACCCCGACCGCCACTCCCCTCCTCACCGCCCGCCGCCTCCACGCCCGCTACGGCGGCTTCACCGCCCTCGACGGGGTGGATCTGGAGCTCTCCCCCGGCCGGATCACGGCGGTCGTCGGGCCCAACGGGGCCGGGAAGAGCACCCTGTTCCACTGTCTGGCAGGGACGCTGCCGCCCGCGCGAGGGACCGTGCTGCTCGGCGGGCGGGACATCACCGCGCTGCCCGCCCACGCCCGGGCCCGGCTCGGTGTCGCACGGACGTTCCAGCAACTGGCCGTCTTCCCGTCGCTGACCGTGGCCGAGAACGTCCGCGTCGGCGCCGAGCAGGGCCGGGTGACCGACCCGGGGGCCGTGGAGCGCGCCCTCAGGCTGCTCGGGCTCGACGGCCCCCTGCGCGCTCGGCCCGCCGCCGGGCTGCCCACCGGGACGCTGCGCCGCGTCGAACTGGCCCGGGCCCTCGCGGGAAGCCCCCGGGTCCTGCTCCTCGACGAGCCCGCCGCCGGGCTCGACACCGCTGAAGTGACCGCCCTGACCCGGGTCCTGAAGGCCCTGGCCGCCGACGGCACGGCTTTCCTCGTCGTCGAGCACGACCTGGACCTGGTGGCCGGACTCGCCGACGTCGTGCACGTGATGACCGCGGGGCGGATCGTCGCCTCCGGCCCGCCCGGACGCGTGCTGGACGCCCTGGAACCGGGGGCCGGCCGATGACGACCGTCTCCCTGCGCCACGCACGCGTGCGCTACGGCCCCCTGGAAGCGCTGCACGGCATCACCCTCGCCGCTCCCGGCCCGGGCCTCACCGTGCTGCTGGGGCGCAACGGGTCCGGCCGCAGCACGGCCCTGCGCGCCCTGGCCGGCACCGTGCCGCTGTCGGGCGGCACGGTGGTGTGGGACGGCACGGACGTGACCCGCGTCCCGGCGTACGAACGGGCCCGGCGGGGACTGTGCCTGGTGCCGGAGCGGCAGGCCGTGTTCGGCTCGCTCACCGTGCGCGAGAACCTCGCACTCGCCGCGCGCGACCACACCCCGGCCCTCGACGCCTACCCGCAGCTGCGGTCGCTGCTGGAGCGGCGCGCCGGCACCCTCTCGGGCGGGGAGCAGCGCATGCTCGCCCTCTCCCGCGCCCTGCTCGCCCGCGCGCGCGTGGTGCTCGTCGACGAGCCCGCCCAGGGCATGTCGCCCTCGGTCGCGGCCCGGACGTACGAGCTGCTGGGCGCACTGGAGGCGTGCGTGGTGGTCGCCGAGCAGCGGCTGCCGCCCGTCCTGCGGGACCGGTCCGCGATCGTCTACGAACTGCGCCGCGGGAACGTCGTGTTCGCCGGGGAGGCGGGCGAACTCACGGGCTGATGCCGGACGAGCTCACGGGCTGACGCCGGGCGAACTCACGGGCTGCTGCCGGACGCGCGGGCCCCGTCCGGTCGGCGACCGGACGGGGCCCGTGGCCCGGCGAAGGGGAGCGGCGTCTCAGAACCTGAGGCGCAGGCCGGGCACGATCACGTCGGGATCCCCGCCGATGGCGTCCTTGTTGACGGCGTAGAGGCGCTGCCAGGTGGTCCCGTGCCGGGCTGCGACACCGCTCAGCGTGTCGCCCCGGCGGACGGTGTAGTCACCGCGGGAGGAGCCGCGGTCCGCGTGTTCCGTGGAACGCGCCGGTGCCTTCGGCGGTTTCGCCGGGGCCTGCGCGGTGGAGGTCACGGGGTCGGCGGCGGGTGCGCCGCCGCTCGCCCCGGCTCGTGCCGAGCAGGTCGGCCAGGCGCCCCGCCCTTGGGCGCGCTGGACCTTGGTGGCCACGGCGATCTGCTGGGACCTGCTCGCCCGGTCAGCGGTGGGCGCGTAGGCCGTGCCGCCGTAGGCGTTCCAGGTGGAGGCGGCGAACTGGAGTCCGCCGTAGTAGCCGTTGCCGGTGTTGATGTGCCAGTTGCCGCCGCTCTCGCACTGGGCGATGCGGTCCCACACCCCGCTGTCGGCCGCCGCGGCGTTCCCGGTCGCGGCGAGCAGTCCGAGGGGCGCGAGCAGTGCCGCCCCGGCGAGGACCGCCGTCGTACGAACCTGGCTCTTGCGGGCATCGGGGCGAGAGGAATCGGCACACTCGGACATATAGGTCCCCTTCGAAACACCCGGGATCCCCCAAGGCGGAGCGCCACTCCCGCGCCATGGGGCGCGAGGGTCGCGCTCGCCCCGTCCACCGGTGCGGTGCCGCGCCGGGTTCCTGGGAACCCGGCGGCCGGTGGACGTACCCGAGCGGTGCTCGTTGCACACGGCGGAGGAATCTAAGGAGGTCGGAGGCCGGCATCAACCAGTCGCCCGTCCGGGCAGGCCAGTTCACCGATACCTTGGGTAACAGCCATTTCCGGACACCCACTTCATTCGCGGATTTCCGGATTTGTTCACCAACTCCCCCGTCTGCCTGTGACCCACTTCACCCCTTCAACGCCCTTTACACAACAGCGAGTTGACCGGGAGTGTGCGATTCCGCGCGAAGCGTGACCCTGCGCGCCGGTTGGTTCGATTCCGTTCGCCCTGGGGCGTGACTCCCGCCACAGATCGCCCGTTGTCTTCTTCATGAGCCGGGACCGACCCGGACCACGGGCCGGGAGCCACCCGGCTTTGCCACGCACCGCATCCCCGAGGGAGCCACCCGTGCCGCGCATGCTCGACGTCAGCGACGAGGTACGCGCCGAGATCGGCGACGAAGAAGCCGACCGCCTGCTCGCCGGAGAGACCGCCCCGGGCAGTTACGACTGCACGTCCTGCCGCACACCGGGCGACTCCGAGCAGGAGCGCACCAGCACCGTTCTGTTCATCGGTGACGAGACCGCCGTCCTCGCCTTCGCCCACTCCGGCTGTCTGCCCTCGCAGGTCGTGCAGGTCACCGAGGAGCAGCTGCGGGGCGCCGTGAAGTCCATCGCCGGCGACACCGTCGACCTGGAGCCCGACCGGGTGGTGCCCGACAAGGCGGTTCCCGAGCAGGCGGTGCTCGGTGTGACCAGCGGGCTCGTCCTGATCGGCGGGGAGCTCCACCCGGCCCTGGTGGTGGAGCCGACCGGGCCCATCGCCCGGCCCGGCACGACCGGCACCGGCGACGACTTCCTGCCGCTGCTCATCGAGCAGGGCTTCATGCCGCTGTCGGAGCTGTCGGCGGTGCCTCCGGTGCTGCACGGCTGGTCGGTGCTGCTCGCCGTGGGCCAGCTGCACGCGGTGCTCCAGCCGGGCAGCAACGGCGGCCAGCCGGTGGCCTGGTGGCAGGCGCACCAGCCGCTCCAGGTGACCGACGGCTGGCGCGCGGCCGCCAACAAGCACCAGCAGGTGCTGATGTTCGCCGCGCCCGCCGGCTCGATCGGCCGCCAGCCGCGCGAGGACCTGCTGCGGGACGCGCTGGACAAGGCGGCGGCGAACGGAAAGCTGGTCGGCTCGGCGCTGCCGCTGGCCGGCACCTGAGCCGCCCGTCACCCGAGCACGCCGCAGACCCGCGAAAGCCGTACCCGGGCCGCATCCCTTGACCCGCGGGGTCGTTTGGACATACGTGCACGCATACGACGTTCCCCGCCGCCAGTCCTTCTCGCCGATCCCGTCCGCGCGATCGGCTCAGGACGCCCAGGGCGGCCCATCGGCCACGCCGATCTACGACGCGCTCTACGCCGAGTACGTCAAGTCCTTCCGCGCACTGCCCGGCGACCGCAGCGGCGAGGAGAAGCTGGGATTCACCGCATTCGGGAACACCCCGCACGGCTCGGGCTCGTACACAGGGGCGTACGGCAGCTCCTACAGTGCCTACAGCGCGGGCGCCCAGAGCGCCCGCCATGCCGCCGGGCAGCAGCCGCAGTGGCAGCGTGTCGGAACCGTCGCCGCACACAGCACGGGGATGCACCACGTACCGGCCGCGCTGCCGCCCGTGCGGCGGGGCGGCGTCTGAGCGAGCACCGGACACGGGAAAGGGCGGCCCCGAACGGGGCCGCCCTTTCCCGTGCTGCGCGCTACTTCTTCTTGCCGCGCTTCTCGCGCACCCGCACGGAGATGTGGATCGGCGTCCCGTCGAAGCCGAACTCCTCGCGCAGCCGGCGCTCGATGAAGCGCCGGTAGCCCGCCTCGATAAAACCGGAGGCGAACAGCACGAACCGCGGCGGCTTGGTGCCCGCCTGCGTGCCGAACAGGATGCGCGGCTGCTTGCCGCCCCGGACGGGGTGCGGGTGCGCGGCGACCAGCTCACCGAGGAAGGCGTTCAGCCGGCCTGTCGGGACCCGGGTCTCCCAGCCCGCCAGGGCCGTCTCGATCGCCGGGACCAGCTTCTCCATGTGCCGTCCGGTGCGTGCCGAGACGTTCACCCGCGGTGCCCACGCCACCTGGCCGAGCTCGGTCTCGATCTCCCGCTCCAGGTAGTAGCGGCGCTCCTCGTCGAGGGTGTCCCACTTGTTGTACGCCATGACGATCGCGCGGCCGGCCTCGACGGCCATGGTGACGATCCTCTGGTCCTGCACCGAGACGGACTCGGAGCCGTCGATCAGGATGACCGCGACCTCCGCCTTCTCGACGGCGGCGGCCGTGCGCAGCGAGGCGTAGTAGTCGGCGCCCTGCTGGAGGTGGACCCGCTTGCGGATGCCCGCGGTGTCGACGAACTTCCAGGTGACGCCGCCGAGTTCGATCAGCTCGTCGACCGGGTCGCGGGTGGTGCCCGCCAGCTCGTTGACGACGACGCGCTCCTCGCCCGCCACCTTGTTCAGCAGGGAGGACTTGCCGACGTTGGGGCGTCCGATGAGGGCGATGCGGCGCGGGCCGCCGACGCCGCCCCCGCCGAACGTCTCGCGCGGCGCCTCGGGGAGCACCTCAAGGACCTGGTCGAGCATGTCGCCGGTGCCGCGGCCGTGCAGCGCGGAGACCGGATGCGGCTCCCCCAGGCCCAGCGACCACAGGTAGGCCGCGTCGGCCTCGCCGCTCGGGCCGTCCACCTTGTTGGCGCAGAGCACGACCGGCTTGCCGGCCTTGCGCAGCAGCCGGACGACGGCCTCGTCGGTGTCGGTGGCGCCGACCTTGGCGTCGACGACGAAGACGACGGCGTCGGCGGCCTCGATGGCGTACTCGGCCTGGGCGGCCACGGAGGCGTCGATGCCGAGGACGTCCTGCTCCCAGCCGCCGGTGTCGACGACCTTGAAGCGGCGGCCCGCCCACTCGGCCTCGTAGGTCACCCGGTCGCGGGTGACGCCGGGCTTGTCCTCGACGACGGCCTCGCGGCGCCCGATGATGCGGTTCACCAGAGTCGACTTGCCGACATTGGGGCGGCCGACGACGGCGAGGACGGGCAGCGGGCCGTGCCCGGCCGCCTCGATGGCGCCTTCGACGTCTTCGAGGTCGAAGCCCTCCTCGGCGGCGAGCTCCATGAACTCCGCGTACTCGGCGTCGCCGAGCGCCCCGTGGTCGTGCTCGTACGCGCCGTCGGGGGCGGCGTCCGAGCCGTCGGGCTGGATGTGGTCGTTCATGAAGTCCGTACCTCGTAGTTCATCGTGGTGGTCGGTGGAGTACCCGCTGTTCCGGGCTGATCCACTACTCAGTGTCGCCTAGCGCCCGGTGAGGCGCCTGGCGTTTTCCAGGTGGGCCGCGAGCTGCTTCTGGATGCGCCCGGTCGCCTCGTCCAGCGCCTTGCGCGTCCGGCGGCCGCTGCCGTCGCCCGCCTCGAAGGGCTCGCCGAAGACGACGTCGACGCGGGAGCGCAGCGGAGGCAGCGCCTTTATCAACCGTCCGGGCTTGCCGGAACTTCCCAGCACGGCCACCGGGACGATCGGGGCGCCGCTGCGCACCGCGAAGTACGCGAGGCCGGCCCGCAGCGAGGCGAAGTCGCCCTCGCCCCGGGTGCCCTCCGGGAAGATGCCGAGCACGCCGCCGCCCGCCAGGACGCCCAGCGCGTGGGTGATCGCCGTGCGGTCGGTGGTGTCGCGGTCGACCTTGACCTGCCCGATGCCGAGCAGGAAGGGGTCCAGCGGCCCGATGAACGCTTCCTTCTTGATCAGGAAGTGCGTCGGCCGGGGCGCCACGCCCATGACCATCGGGCCGTCGATGTTGTGGGAGTGGTTGACCGCGAGGATCACAGGTCCGCTCGCGGGCACCCGCCAGGCGCCGAGCACGCGTGGCCTCCACAACCCGTACATCAGGCCGACGCCGATGCGCCGCCCGACCTCGGCACCCCGCGCCGAAGGCAGATCGGTCACTTTCCGGCCCGCTTCTCCTCGACGAGGGTGACGACGCACTCGATGACCTGGGCCAGCGTCAGTTCGGTGGTGTCCACCTCGACGGCGTCGTCCGCCTTGGCGAGCGGGGAGGTCTTGCGGCTGGAGTCGGCGGCGTCCCGCTTGATCAGGGCCTCGCGGGTGGAGTGGACGTCGGAGCCCTTCAGCTCGCCGCTGCGGCGGGCGGCGCGCGCCTCCGGGGAGGCGGTGAGGAAGACCTTGAGGTCGGCGTCGGGCAGCACGGTGGTGCCGATGTCCCGGCCCTCGACGACGATGCCCTTCTCCGCGGAGGCGGCGATCGAGCGCTGCAACTCGGTGATCCGGGCGCGCACCTCGGGCACCGCGCTGACCGCGCTGACCTTGGAGGAGACCTCCTGGGTGCGGATCGGGGCCGCCACGTCCACGCCGTCGACCGTGATGGCCGGGCCGTCCGGGTCGGTACCGGAGACGATCTCGGGCTTGCCCGCGGCGGCGGCGATGGCGGAGGGGTCGTCGATGTCGATGCCGTTGCTCACCATCCACCAGGTGATCGCCCGGTACTGGGCGCCGGTGTCCAGGTAGCTCAGCCCGAGCTGGGCCGCCACGGCCTTCGAGGTGCTCGACTTGCCGGTGCCGGCGGGGCCGTCGATGGCGACAATCACTGGCGTGGCGCTTTCCACAGTTGGGGACCTTCCTGAACCGGGCTCGGCGGGGTGAGGGCGCGTCTGCCCCGCACAAGGTTACTGGGTTCGCGTCACTCGTCCGGCCGCGCGTCGGCCGGTCCCGTCCGGCACGCCCTACTGACGGATCGCCCAGCCCCTCTCGCGCAGCGCGGCGCTCAGCACCGGGGCCGCCTTGGGCTCCACCATCAGCTGCACCAGACCGGCCTGCTGCCCCGTCGCGTGCTCGATCCGCACGTCCTCGATGTTGACCCCGGCCAGACCCGCGTCGGCGAAGATCCGGGCCAGCTGTCCGGGCTGGTCGTCGATGAGCACGGCCACGACCTCGTAGGCCCGGGGCGCGGACCCGTGCTTGCCGGGGACGCGGACCTGCCCGGCGTTGCCGCGCCGCAGCACGTCCTCGATCCCGCCGGCGCCCTCGCGGCGCTTGTGGTCGTCGGAGGACTGGAGGGCGCGCAGGGCCCGTACGGTCTCCTCCAGGTCGGCGGCGACGTCCGTGAGCAGGTCGGCGACCGGCGCTGGGTTCGCGGAGAGGATGTCGATCCACATCCGGGGGTCGGAGGCGGCGATCCGCGTCACGTCGCGGATGCCCTGCCCGCACAGTCGCACGGCGGACTCCTCGGCGTGCTCCAGCCGCGCGGCGACCAGGCTGGAGACCAGGTGGGGCATGTGGGAGACGAGGGCGACGGCCCGGTCATGGGCGTCGGCGTCCATGACGACCGGCACGGCCCGGCAGTGCGAGACCAGCTCCAGGGCCAGGTTCAGCACCTCGGTGTCGGTGTCCCGGGTCGGGGTCAGCACCCAGGGGCGGCCTTCGAAGAGGTCGGCGCTCGCGGCGAGCGGGCCGGACTTCTCGCGGCCCGACATGGGGTGCGAGCCGATGTACGCCGACAGGTCGAGGCCGCGTCCCTCCAGCTCGCGGCGCGGCCCGCCCTTGACGCTGGCGACGTCGAGGTAGCCGCGTCCCGCACCGCGGCGGACGGCGTCGGCGAGCACGTCCGCCACGTGCGCGGGCGGGGCGGCGACGATCACGAGGTCGACGGGCCCGTCCGGCGCCTCGTCCGTGCCGGCGCCGAGGGCGGCGGCCGTACGGGCCTGCTCCGGGTCCGGGTCGGCGAGGTGCACGGTGACGCCCCGCTGGGCCAGGGCCAGCGCGGCCGACGTGCCGATGAGGCCGGCTCCGATGACGAGTGCGGTCCTCACTGGGCGATGTCCTTGCGCAGGGCGCCCGCGGCGCCGAGGTAGACGTGGGCGATGTCGGCGCGGGGCCGGCCGGACTCGACGTGCGCGAGGACCCGGACGACACGCGGCATGGCGCCCTCGACGTCCAGCTCCTGGGCGCAGATCAGCGGCACGTCGACGATGCCCAGCTTGCGGGCGGCCGCCGCCGGGAAGTCGCTGTGCAGGTCGGGCGTGGCCGTGAACCAGATGCTGATCAGGTCGTCGGCGGCGAGATCGTTGCGTTCGAGGATCTCCGTGAGCAGGGCTCCGACCTGCTCGTCCATGTGCCCGGCCTCGTCCCGTTCGAGTTGGACGGCGCCCCGGACCGCTCGTACCGCCACGGCGATGCTCCTTGCTGACGTGCGTGTCGCTCTACGTCCGACCAGCCTAGTCAGCCCGCGCGGACCGGGTGCGCGGCGCCCGCTCGCTGAGACGCCAGGATCGATACCTTTGACCAAGTTCAGTGCAAAGATGATGCAAATGCCGTTTTGGTCCCTTTTGCGCTTTCCGGAGTGACGACATGACCCACGAGACCACACGCCGCACGGTTCTCCTCGCGACGGGCGCCACGGGCGCGGCGGCGCTCGTCGCGGCCTGCGGCGGCGGGGGCGACGACAACGGTTCCGAGTCGACGAGCTCCCCCACCGGCCAGGACGCGACGAGCGCCCCCGCCGGCCAGGTCCTGGCCAACATCGACGAGATCCCGGTCGGCGGCGGCAAGATCTTCAAGGACGAGGAAGTCGTCGTGACCCAGCCGGAGCAGGGCCGGTTTAAGGCCTTCTCGGCGATCTGCACCCACCAGCGCTGCACGGTGGGATCCGTCTCCGACGGCACGATCAACTGCCCTTGCCACGGCAGCAAGTTCAAGATCGCCGACGGCGCGGTGTCCCAGGGCCCGGCGACCCGGCCGCTGCCCGCCGAGCAGATCACCGTGGAGGGAAACGCGATTCGCCTGACGTGAGGACCCGTCGGCCGCTCTGCGGTGTCACGCGTCCCACAGCGCCCCGAGGGTCAGCAGGTCGCTCCGGTACTCGACGCGGTCGGCCCATTCGGTGGGCCAGGCCTCCGCACCCAGGTATGCGCCCGCGAAAGCGCCCGTCAGGCAGGCGATCGAGTCCGAGTCGCCGGCGGTGCAGGCGGCGCGGCGCAGGGCCGTGACCGGTTCGTCGACGAAGAGCAGGAAACACAGCAGCCCGGTCGCCAGGGCCTCCTCGGCGATCCAGCCCTCGCCGGTGGCCAGACACGGGTCGGTCTCCGGCGAGACGGTGCGCACGGCGTGCCGGAGCCGTTCGAGGACCTCCAGGCACTCGTCCCAGCCGCGCGCGATGAACCGCTCGGGGCTCGGGTCTCCGGCCCGCCGCCACAGGTCGCCGAGCCAGCGCTCGTGGTAGCGGCCGCGGTTCTCCAGGGCGTAGGAGCGGAGCAGGCCGATCAGCCCGGTCGGCTCGGCGCCCTGCGCGAGCAGACGCACGGCGTGCGCGGTGAGGTCGGAGGCGGCGAGCGCGGTGGGGTGCCCGTGGGTGAGGGCGGACTGCAACTGGGCGGCGCCCGCGCGCTGTTCGTCACTGAGGCCGGGGACGAGACCCAGGGGCGCGACGCGCATGTTGGCGCCGCAGCCCTTGGATTCGATCTGACTGGCGTCCTGCCAGGGGCGGTCCTGCTCCAGCAGCGCGCAGGCTCGCAGACAGGTGTTGCCGGGGGCTCGGTTGTTCTCCGGAGAACGATTCCAGGCGATGAACTCCTGACGTACCGCCTCGGACATCCCCTGGGGCCCGAGCACGCCCCGGTCCATCGCTGTCCGTATCCCCCGCCCGAGCGCCAGCGTCATCTGCGTGTCGTCGGTGACGATCGCCGGGGCCGGAAGGCGCATCTGCCGCCAGGGCCCGCACTTGGCCAGGATCGAGGGGACGTCGTTGAACTCGGTCGGAAAGCCCAGCGCATCCCCGAGGGCCAGGCCCGTGAGCGCTCCGGTGGCGGCTTGCTTGTGGACGAGCGTGGTCATGCGGGGCGTCCTTCCCGGGTGGGCCGGAGGAGAGGCGGGTGGAGGGCGGTGGCGGTTCCGGCGCGGTACAGAGCGGCGGGTTTGCCGCGGCCGCCGGTCAGTCGCGCGGCGCCCGGGACGGCTTCGACGAAGCCCGGCGTGGCGAGCACCTTGCGCCGGAAGTTGGGCCGGTCCAGCTCGGTACCCCACACGGTCTCGTAGACCTGCTGGAGCTCGCCGAGGGTGAACTCGGGCGGGCAGAAGGCGGTGGCGAGGCAGGTGTACTCGAACTTGGCGCCGACGCGGTCGTGAGCGTCGGTCAGGATGCGGTCGTGGTCGAAGGCGAGCGGACCCGCCGTGCCGTACGGCACCCAGTCGGCCCGGGCCGCGTCGCTGCCGCCGTGCACCTCGGGAGCGTCGGGCAGCAGGGCGGCGAAGGCGACCGACACCACCCGCATCCGGGGGTCGCGGCCGGGCTCGCTGTACGTCCGCAGCTGCTCCAGGTGCAGCCCCGAGACGTCGGACAGACCGGTCTCCTCGGCGAGTTCGCGCCGGGCGGCCGTCTCCGCGGACTCGTCCGGCCGCAGGAATCCGCCGGGCAGGGCCCGGCGCCCGGCGTACGGCTCCTGTCCGCGCTCGACGAGCAGCACGTGCAGCGCGTCCTCCCGGAGGGTGAACACGGCCAGATCGACGGTGACGGCGAAGGGTTCGTGGGCGTACTTGTCGTAGCCGTCCACGCAGCAGCACCCCCTTTAATAGTCAGCACGACTATAAAAGGGGGTGCGGGTCGCTCACAAGGTCTAGAGGTCGACCTCCTGCATCAGCATCCCGACCTCGGTGTTGGACAGCCGCCGCAGCCAGCCCGACTTCTGGTCGCCCAGGGTGATCGGCCCGAAGGCGACCCGGACCAGCTTGTCGACCGGGAAGCCGGCCTCCGCCAGCATCCGGCGCACGATGTGCTTGCGGCCCTCGTGGAGGGTGACCTCGACGAGGTAGTTCTTGCCGGTCTGCTGGACGACCCGGAAGTGGTCCGCGCGGGCGTAGCCGTCCTCCAGCTGGATGCCGTCCTTGAGCTGCTTGCCCAGGTCGCGCGGGATGGGGCCGACGATGTGCGCGAGGTAGGTCTTCTTCACACCGTACTTCGGGTGCGTCAGCCGGTGGGCCAGCTCACCGTGGTTGGTGAGCAGGATGACGCCCTCGGTCTCGGTGTCGAGCCGGCCGACGTGGAAGAGCCGGGTCTCGCGGTTGGTGACGTAGTCACCGAGGCACTGCCGGCCCTCCGGGTCCTCCATCGTCGAGACGACACCGGCGGGCTTGTTCAGCGAGAAGAACTGGAAGCGCTGCGTGGCGACGGTCAGCCCGTCGACCTTGATCTCGTCCTTCTCGGGGTCGACGCGCCGCCCCTGCTCCAGGACGATCTCGCCGTTGATCTCGACCCGGGCCTGCTCGATCAGCTCCTCGCAGGCCCGCCGGGAGCCGAAGCCCGCCCGGGCGAGGACCTTCTGAAGCCGCTCGCCCTCCTGCTCGGCGCCGGGGAAGGTCTTGGGCAGCTTGACCTCCTTCTTCCCGGCGTACCGGTCGCGGTTGCGCTCCTCGACCTGCGCCTCGTACTCGCGCGGGCGCGCCGGGGCCGTACGCCCCTGCCTCTGGGGCTGCTTGGGCCCGCCCTTGGCGCCGCCTCGGGCGGAGCCGCCCCGTCCGGACTTGGGACCGTCCTTGGTCGCCCCGGGGCCCACGTCGTAGCGGCGCTCCTCGGGGCGGGGCTTGCTGGGGCGGCCCTGCCCCTGCTTCTGGTCCCTGTTGTTGCCGGCGCCGCGGTGGTTACCGCGTCCGCCGCTCTTGCCGCTGCCGCTGCTTCGCATCAAAGTTCCGTCTGGTCGTCTTCGTCGTCGGTACCCGGGGTGGCCGGGCGGCTGCCCGGCACGTCGTCGTCAGGCGCGTCCGGGTCGAACGACGGTACGCCTTCCTGGGTCTCGGCCTCGATCGCCTCCGCCTCCGGGAGGAAGGGCGCGAGCTCCGGGAGCTCGTCCAGACCGCGCAGGCCCATCCGCTCCAGGAAGTAGTTCGTCGTCCTGTACAGGATCGCACCTGTTTCGGGTTCCGTGCCCGCCTCCTCTATGAGACCGCGCTGGAGGAGGGTGCGCATGACCCCGTCGCAGTTGACTCCGCGGACGGCCGAGACCCGGCTGCGGCTGACCGGCTGCCGGTAGGCGACGACGGCCAGGGTCTCCAGGGCGGCCTGGGTGAGACGGGCCTGCTGGCCGTCCAGGACGAAGCGCTCGACGGCCGGCGCGAAGGCTGCCCGGGTGTAGAAGCGCCAGCCGTTCGCGACGTACCGCAGCTCGAAACCGCGGCCCTGGACGGTGTACTCGTCGGCCAGCTCGCGCAGGGCGTCCGCGATCTGGCGCCTGGGCCGCTCCAGTATCTTCGCGAGGTGCTCCTCGGTCGCGGGCTCGTCCACCACCATGAGGACGGCCTCCAGGGCGGGCTTGAGGTCGAGATCGGCGACACTGCGCGTCCCGGCCGGCAGATCGGTCGTTCGCTCGCTCACGCCTTCTTCTCCTCCTTCGGCGGCTCGGGCGGCCGGTCGAACTCGTCGGTGACGGTCGGTGCCTCGTCCCCGTCCCCGCCGGTCCACCGCACGAGCAGGTCCCCGAGCGCGGTCTCCTGCTCCAGCGCGACGGCCTTCTCGCGGTACAGCTCCAGCAGCGCGAGGAACCTCGCCACGACCGTCAGGGTGTCGTCGGTGTCCGCCACGAGGTCCCGGAAGCCGGCCTCACCGAGCTCTCTGAGCCGGGCCACGACGATCTGCGCCTGCTCCTGCACGCTGACCAGCGGGGCGTGGATGTGGTCCACGTAGACCTGCGGCTTGGGCCGCGGCTGCATCGCCTTCACGGCGAGCTTGGCGAATCCTTCCGCCCCGATGCTGATGACGACGTCGGGCAGCAGCTCGGCGTGGTGCGCTTCGAGGCCGACGGTACGGGGGTAGCGCCGGGCCTCGTCGTCGAGGCGGCCGCTGAAGATGTCGGCGATCTGCTTGTACGCGCGGTACTGCAACAGCCGGGCGAACAGCAGGTCCCGCGCTTCGAGCAGCGCGAGATCGCCCTCGTCCTCCACCTCGGCGGCGGGCAGCAGACGCGCGGCCTTCAGATCGAGCAGGGTCGCGGCGACGACCAGGAACTCGGTCGTCTCGTCCAGGTCCCAGTCCGGCCCCATCGCCCGGATGTAGGCCATGAACTCGTCGGTCACCTTCGACAGCGCGACCTCGGTGACGTCCAGCTTGTGCCGCGAGATCAACTGCAACAGCAGATCGAAGGGCCCCTCGAAGTTGGCGAGCCGGACCTTGAAGACCCCGCCGTCCGCCTGAGCCTCGGCGTCACGGCCCGGGGCGGGCGCGGAAGCCCTCTCGGCCGCGGTCGCCGCATCCGCGGCCGGCGTCCCGGCAGCAGCCCCACTCAGCTCCCCCACGAACCCCGGCCCGGCAGCACCCGCAGGCGACGCGACGGACTCGGCCGCGCCCGCAGCCGGCGCAACGGGACCGGAGGTGCCGGCGAGCGGTGCCGAGGTCCCGACCGTCTCCACCGGCCCAAGGGCCTCGGAGGTGCCGGCGGGCGGTGCCGAGGCCCCGGCCGTATCCACCGGCCCAAGGGCCTCGGAGGTGCCGGCGAGCGGTGCCGAGGTCCCGACCGTATCCACCGACCCAAGGGCCGTGGCCGCCGCTTCCGCAGGCAACGCCTCCGGCCCGGACGCGTCCACCGACTCAGGGGCCGTGCCAGTCAGAGAGCCGGCCGACGACGCCACAGGCCCGGCGCCGCGCGGCGACAAGCCCGGCTCGGGCACCGGCCCACCCGCGCCCGCAGACCGCCCGAGAGGCTCGGCCACGTCCACAGGCGGCGCCCAGGGACCGGCCGCGTCCGCAGCCGACGCCAAGGGACCGGAGGTGTCCACAGGCGGTTCCATGGGCCGGGCCGTGCCCGCAGGCCGCGCAACCGGTCCAGCCGCCTCCGCAGGCAACGCCTCCGGCCCGGACGCGTCCACCGACTCAGGGGCCGTGCCAGTCAGAGAACCGGCCGACGACGCCACAGGCCCGGCGCCACGCGGCGACAAGCCCGGCTCGGGCACCGCGGCGGCCGCGCTCGCGGGCGGCGCTCCGTACCGGACCGGCTCCGATTGCGGCTCGGCCGGAGGAGCCTTCCCGTCGCTCTCCGCGGGAGGCATGGGCGACTCGGCCGCCTCGCTCCCGGGCCGCTCGGCCCGCGGAGCCGCGGGACCGGCCTTCTCCGGGGCAGGGGTCGGCTCGACCTCCTGCGGCTCAGCCGGCGGAGCCGTCCGCGGAGCCCCCGGCCCCCTCCCCAGCGCACGCCGGCGGCCGGCCGGGCCGCCGGGGGGAGGTGGGGAAGCGTTCGAGGTCATGGCCCCCGCAGGCTACCGCTACCGTCCGCGCAGTCGTCGTACGAGGATGCTGGCGTCTCCGCGGGTCTCCAGGTCGGCGAGGACCACCGCGACCGCCTCGCGGACGATGCGCCCGCGGTCGACGGCCAGGCCGTGCTCGCCGCGGAGCACCAGACGGGCGTGCTCCAGGTCCATGAGCTCCTCGGCCGACACGTAGACCGTGATCTTCTCGTCGTGCCGCTCACGGCCGCTGGGGCGGCGCGAGGCGTTCCGCCCGCGCTTGCGGGGCGCGGCCCCCGCGCCCCCCGCGGCACCGGCGGCAGAACCTTCCTGCGCCGTCTGCCGACGGGCGGAGCCGGAGCGCTCGGCGGTCGCGGAACGGCTGTGCGCCTCCCCGGCCTCGGCCGGCTCCGCGTCCGCCGCGACATGTTCGGCGCCCTCGCCGTCACCGCCCTGCGCGGGCACCGACTGCGGCGCGTCCTCCGGGGCCGCTGCCGCCGCCGCGTCGCCCTCCCCCGCCGGAGCGGGCACCCGGGCGTCGCCGTTGGCCTGACGCCTGGGCTGGGACGACTGGAGCGCCATCCCCCCTGTCGTACGGAAGAGTTCGTCGGCCCCCGGCAGACTCACTCGGCGTGACACCGGGCGAGCACCTCCCTGGCGAGCTGGCGATAGGCGGCGGCACCGACGGAGTTGGAGGCGTACGTCGTGATCGGCTCACCGGCGACCGTGGTCTCCGGGAAGCGGACCGTGCGCCCGATGACCGTGTGGTAGACGTGGTCGTCGAACGCCTCGACCACACGCGCGAGCACCTCACGGCTGTGCACCGTGCGCGAGTCGTACATCGTGGCGAGGATGCCGTCGAGCTCCAGCTCGGGGTTGAGCCGTTCCTGGACCTTCTCGATGGTCTCCGTCAGCAGGGCCACACCGCGCAGCGCGAAGAACTCGCACTCCAGAGGCACTATCACCTTGTGCGCGGCCGTGAGGGCGTTCACCGTGAGCAGGCCGAGCGAGGGCTGGCAGTCGATGACGATGAAGTCGTAGTCGGGCAGCAGCGGCTTCAGGGCGCGCTGCAACGTGGACTCGCGGGCGACCTCGGAGACGAGCTGGACCTCGGCCGCCGACAGGTCGATGTTGCTGGGCAGCAGGTCCATGTTGGGGACCGCCGTCTTCAGCAGCACCTCGTCGGCCGCCATCCCCCGCTCCATGAGCAGGTTGTAGACGGTGAGGTCGAGTTCCATCGGGTTGACGCCGAGTCCGACCGACAGCGCGCCCTGCGGGTCGAAGTCCACGAGCAGGACCCGGCGTCCGTACTCCGCGAGCGCGGCACCCAGGTTGATGGTCGACGTGGTCTTGCCGACGCCGCCCTTCTGGTTGCACATCGCGATGATCTTCGCGGGGCCGTGTTCGGGCAGCGGTCCCGGGATCGGGAAGTACGGCAGCGGCCGCCCGGTCGGGCCCACACGCTCCCGGCGCTGTCTGGCCGCGTCGGGCGCGAGAGTGGCGGCGTACTCGGGGTCGGGCTCGTACTCCGCGTCGGGGTCGTAGAAGTGCCCCTCGGGCAGTTCGTCGTAGTCGGCGAAGTGGTTGTGGGGCGCGCCACTTCCGTCGCCGGCCATGGCGTTCACGTGATGGCCATCCATCTTCTGGTGTGCAGTGTGAGTCGCCTGCTGACTCTGGTGGGCTGCGAAGGTGCGCACAGCGACGGAGCCGACAGCCGCGAACCCCGCGGGCTCCTGGTCCCGTGCAGGCATTCCTGGTTGGCCACCCCCGGGAGTAAATGTCGACTCATTCACAAGTCGTCTTACCTCCTTGGTGACCAGGAAACTTCTAGACAGGTCAGCGTGGCACCATGCCGACAGCTGGCGACTCTATGGCGTGTCGGGCGTCCGCAGCAACACAATCCGCCGGACCCGGCCCGATGTGTCGGCAATGAAACATCCCGCTGTCAAGGGCGTACGGCCGTCGCACGGCAGGTTTCACCGGTGTGCGAATCGGTTGAAGGGTTACGTTCGAGGCGAGTTGCCCGAGAATCGCGAAGTGACCATACACACATCCGGCCGGACCTTGTCGGGCAAGGTCCGGCCGGATGTGCGGGGTTGACGACCCGTGTTGACGTATCGCCTTTGCCGGTTGGTTACTTAGCCGACTTACCGGCTGTCCGAGGCCGGTGGGCGGCTCAGCCGAGCAGCGAGGACAGCTCGACGTGCTCCACGCCGTGCGCCTCGGCGACCTCGCGGTAAACGACCTTGCCGTCGTGGGTGTTGAGGCCCTTGGCCAGCGCCGGGTCGCGGCGCAGCGCGTCCGCCCAGCCGTGGTCGGCCAGTTCGACGATGTACGGCAGCGTCGCGTTGGTCAGCGCGTAGGTGGAGGTGTTGGGCACCGCGCCGGGCATGTTGGCGACGCAGTAGAAGACCGAGTTGTGGACCTGGAAGGCCGGCTCGGCGTGGGTGGTCGGACGGGAGTCCTCGAAGCAGCCGCCCTGGTCGATCGCGATGTCGACAAGGACACTTCCGGGCTTCATGCGCGAGACGAGCTCGTTGGTGACCAGCTTCGGAGCCTTGGCGCCGGGGATCAGCACGGCGCCGATGACGAGGTCGGCCTCCAGGCAGGCCTTCTCCAGCTCGAAGGCGTTCGAGACGACGGTCTGGATCTTCGTGCCGAAGATCTTGTCCGCCTCGCGGAGCTTGTTGATGTCCTTGTCGAGCAGGGTCACGTGGAAGCCCATGCCGATGGCGATCTGCGCGGCGTTCCAGCCGGAGACACCGCCGCCGATCACGACGGCGCGACCGGCCAGCACACCGGGGACGCCGCCGGGCAGCACACCGCGGCCGCCGTTGGCGCGCATCAGGTGGTAGGCGCCGACCTGCGGGGCGAGCCGGCCCGCGACCTCGGACATCGGGGCGAGCAGCGGCAGCGCGCGGCTGGGCAGCTCGACCGTCTCGTAGGCGATCGCGGTGGTGCCGGACTCCAGGAGGGCGTCCGTGCACTCCTTGGAGGCGGCGAGGTGCAGGTACGTGAAGAGCGTCTGGTCCTTGCGGAGGCGGTGGTACTCCTCGGCGATGGGCTCCTTGACCTTCAGCAGCAGGTCGGCGGCGGCCCACACCTCGTCGGCGGTGTCCAGGATGTGCGCGCCCGCGGCCACGTACTCCTCGTCCAGGATCGAGGAGCCGACGCCGGCGCCGCGCTCGATGACGACCTGGTGGCCATGGCGCACCAGCTCGTGCACGCCGGCGGGGGTGATGGCCACCCGGAACTCGTTGTTCTTGACCTCGCGGGGGATGCCGACCTTCACGTCGATCACGGTCCTTGGCTCAGAGGGTATGGGGGGTCTTACTTAGACATACCCGGGCACGCACGGGCACACCGGGAGAGACCGCAGGAGAACGTGCGGCAGAGCCAGTCTAATGAAGGTGTTCTCGCTGTCTAGCCTTTCATTGCATCAATCTTCAGCTGATGCGGTACGGATTTCGCAGGCGTCTGGGTCGTTTTGAAGGTTTGAGTCGCCGAGAATCCGCTCGGCGGCGCCCCGGTGCAGTCCGGCGGAGGCGGGATCACCCAGGTGTTCCAGGGTGTCGGCGACCCGCAGATGCAGGGCGGCCTGGAGGCGCGGGTCCTCGGCACGCCGCGCCCACTCCACCGCCTCCCGGCAGGTGCGCAGCGACTCCTCGGGCCGGCCCGCGTACTCCTGGACCCGCGCCAGCTCGCTCAAGGCGCGTGCCTGGGCGGCCACGTCGCCGTTCTTGCGGTGGCCGGATACCGCCGCACGCCAGTTCCGCAGGGCCTCGCCGTAGCGGCCCGCGAAGGTGTGGGCGGCGGCGATCCGCCCGTAGAGCCGGGCGGCCTCGGCGCGCTCGCCCCGGGCGAGCCGCTCGACCAGGGCGCGGCCGAACCAGTCGGCGGCCCGGTCGTAGTCGCCGAGCTCCAGGTGCGCGCCGCCTACGGATTCCATCGCGCGGCCGGTCGCGTACGGGTCGTTCACCTCGCGCCCGGCGTCCAGCGCGGCCCGGTAGCGCGCGAGCGCCTCGGCCGTACGGCCGCTCCGGGCATCGAGATCGCCGAGGTTGAGCAGGGCGGCGGCCCGCTCGCGGGGCAGCTCGCGGCGCTCGGCCACGTCGAGGACCAGGCTGTGGATCTCGTAAAGGTCGGCGGCGGCGGCCTGGGTGCCGATGTGCGCGGCCATCGCCCGCACCAGCTGGGACATCAGCCGTCGGGCCAGGGTGTCCAGCCCTCCGTCGGCGACCGCGAGCCGGACCGAGGCCAGCAGCGCGGGCCTGGTCAGGCGCAGCCAGTCGGCGGCCGCCCGCGGGGTGGGGAAGCGCAGGGCGCGCGGCATGTCGAGGAGCTTCTGGCGCGCCTGGAGGCTGTCGGTCTCGGTGATCGCCCGGCAGGCCTGGAGCAGCCGTACGGTCCGCTCCAGCATGCGGGCCCGGGCCAGCTGGAGCTCGGCGGGGCGTTCGTGGTGCTCGGCGAGGATCCGCAGCTGGGGGTGCAGGCAACCGGGTACCTCGTACTGCGGCAGCGGGGACTCCACCGCGTGCAGGAAGCCCAGGGCGACGAAGTCGTCGAGGGTGGTGCGGGCGCTGTCGACCGAGCAGCCGACGAGTGCGGAGGCGGTCTGCGGGTCGACCAGTCCGGCCGGAGCGAGGGCGAGCAGGCGCAGCATCCGGGCGGCGCCGGGGGGCAGGGCGGCGTAGGCGAGCCGGAACACCCGGGTGAGGGCGGTGCCCTCGGTGTCCTCGGCACGCAGCTGCTTGGCGAGGTCGGAGACGGCGGCCTTGGGGCGGGCCGCGAGCCAGCCCCCCGCCAGCATCAGCGCGGCGGGCTGGCCCTGGCACTCCTCGGCGAGGCCCTCGGCGGCCCGGGGGTCGACGGTGATGCGGACCGAACCGGTGTGCCGGGTCAGGAGCTCCACCCCCGACTTGGCGTCCAGGCCGCCCAGCGTGCAGGGGCGGACGTCGGAGATGCCGGTCAGCGGGCCTTCGGACACCGCGACGACGAGGCAGTCCGGGGCGTCGGGCAGCAGGGCGTCGACCTGCTCGGCGTCGGCCGCGTCGTCCAGCAGGAGCAGGGCGCGGCGGTCCGCCAGGGCGGTGCGCAGGGCTTCGGTGAGGTCGTCCTCGCAGGCCCCGGCCGGTGCCGGCGCGTCCAGGGCGGTGAGGAGATCGCGGGCGGCGCGCCCGACGGGGACCGGGGTGCCGCCCGGCTCGGTCAGGCTCGCCCGCAGCACTCCGTCGGGGTAACGGTCCGCAACCTGCCGGACGAGTTCCCCGGCGAGTGCCGTGCGGCCCGAACCGGGCCGGCCGGCGATGAGCAGCACACGGGCGCGGGGTGCTTTGCGGCCTGCCAGGGTGTCCAGCCCGGCGCGCTCGATGTCGGCGCGCAGTTCCTTCAACTCCCGTGTGCGGCCCAGGAACTCGATCTCCCCGGCAGCGCGCCCGGCCGGCCGCACGTCGCCTGTCTCCACGACCTGATCCGCCACGGGCCACACTCCCGTCCCACCGCACACGCGAGCCCGCCGGGACTCCGGTTCGGGCGTGCCCCAGAGCCTAGTTCACGCTCTGCAACGTTCCGGGTCGAGCACGGCGGGAGGGACGGCCACTTCCCCCGATCGGATCAGCAGATGGTAGGACCGACGGCAGAAGGTCGCGCCCCGAAAGGGGCCCGGGGAACCGCGCGACGAGCCACAACGCCACCGCACCGGGCCGACGACCTCAGCGGCACCCACCCTCACGGCACCCCCAGCGGAGCGCTACGCCTCGAACGGACGGGCAGGCCAGGGAGCCAGGGCCGGGCGCAGGGCGTCCAGACCGTCACCGCCCCGGGCGGCCACCAGTGAGAGGACGCCCACGACGAGGCAGTTGTTGTGGAGCTCGCCCGCCAGCACACCCCGCACGAGGTCCTCGACCGGCACCCGGTCGAGCAGCATGTCGGCCTCTTCCTCCTCGACCGCGAAGCGCTCGCCCTCGGCCTCGGAGAGGTCACGGGCCAGGAAGATCCGGACGGCCTCGTCGCAGCCGCCGGGCGTGGTGTAGACGTCGGTCAGCACCCGCCAGTCCTCGGCCTTGACGTGCGCCTCCTCGTACAGCTCGCGCTGTGCGGCGTGCAGCGGGTTCTCGCCGGGGACGTCGAGCAGGCCGGCCGGGATCTCCCACAGCTTGTGGCGCACGGGGTGGCGGTACTGGCGCAGCACCAGCACACGGTCGTCCGCGTCCAGGGCGAGGACGGCCACGGAGCCGGGGTGGACCTGGTAGTCACGGCCGACCACGGTGCCGTCGGGCATGACCACGTCGTCGGTGCGGACGGAGGTCTTGTTGCCCACGAAGGGAGTCTGCGTCGCCCGGATCTCCCACTCCTCCGGGGCGTCCTTGATCGTCATGCCTGTCCTTCCACGTGCCGCGCGACCTGCCGAAACGAAACCGGGGTGCACACCCTTTGAAGGGATGCACCCCGGCCACCGTACAACTGGTGTGTTACTTCGAAGTCTTCCGCTCGACCGAGGCCTTGACGAGCCCGGCGAACAGCGGGTGCGGGCGCGTCGGGCGCGAGCGCAGCTCCGGGTGGGCCTGCGTGGCGACCAGGTACGGGTGGACGTCGCGCGGGTACTCGACGTACTCGACGAGCTTGCCGTCCGGCGAGGTGCCGGAGAACAGGATGCCGGTCTGCTTCTCCAGCTCGGCCCGGTAGGAGTTGTTCACCTCGTAGCGGTGCCGGTGGCGCTCCTCGACGTACTCCTTGCCGTCGTACACCTCGCGCACGATCGAGCCCTCGGCGAGCTTGGCCGGGTACATGCCGAGCCGCATGGTGCCGCCCATGTCACCCTCACCGGCGACGATGTCGAGCTGCTCGGCCATGGTGGAGATGACCGGGTGGGAGGTGGCCGGGTCGAACTCGGTGGAGTTGGCGTCGGTGATGTCGGCCAGGTTGCGCGCGGCCTCGATCACGATGCACTGGAGGCCGAGGCAGAGGCCGAGCAGGGGAATCTTGTTCTCGCGGGCGTACTTGATCGCGCCGACCTTGCCGAGCACACCGCGGTCGCCGAAGCCGCCGGGGATGCAGATGCCGTCGACGTCGCCGAGCTGCGCCGCCGCGCCCGCCGGGGTCTTGCAGTCGTCGGAGGTGACCCACTTGATCTTCACGCGGGCCCGGTTGGCGAAGCCGCCGGCGCGCAGCGCCTCGGTGACCGACAGGTAGGCGTCGGGCAGGTCGATGTACTTGCCGACCAGGGCGAGGGTGATCTCGTGGTCGGGGTTGTGGACGCGGTCGAGCAGGTCGTCCCAGGTCGTCCAGTCGACGTCGCGGAACGGCAGGTCCAGCTTGCGGACGACGTAGGCGTCCAGGCCCTCGCCGTGCACGGTCTTCGGGATGTCGTAAATCGAGCGGGCGTCGGGGCAGGCCACGACGGCGGCCTCGTCGACGTCGCACATCAGCGAGATCTTCCGCTTGATCGCGGTGGGCACCTCGCGGTCGCAGCGCAGCACGATCGCGTCCGGCTGGATACCGATGTTGCGCAGGGCCGCAACCGAGTGCTGGGTGGGCTTCGTCTTCAGCTCACCCGAGGGGCCGATGTACGGCAGGAGCGAGATATGGACGACGAAGACGTTGTCACGGCCGACCTCGTGACGGACCTGGCGGACGGTCTCCAGGAACGGCAGCGACTCGATGTCGCCGACCGTGCCGCCGACCTCGGTGATCACGACGTCGACCTCGTCCGTCGCCATGCGGCGGATGCGGTGCTTGATCTCGTTGGTGATGTGCGGGATGACCTGCACGGTGTCACCCAGGTACTCGCCGCGCCGCTCCTTGGCGATGACGGTGTTGTACACCTGGCCGGTGGTGACGTTCGCGGAGCCGTCGAGGTCGCGGTCGAGGAAGCGCTCGTAGTGGCCGATGTCCAGGTCGGTCTCGGCGCCGTCGTTGGTGACGAACACCTCACCGTGCTGGAAGGGGTTCATCGTGCCCGGGTCCACGTTCAGGTACGGGTCGAGCTTCTGCATCACGACGCGCAGACCGCGGGCCTTGAGCAGCATGCCGAGGCTGGAGGCCGTCAGGCCCTTGCCGAGCGAGGAGGCGACACCCCCGGTGACGAAGATGTGCTTGGTCGTCGAATTACGAAAAGCGGCGGGCGGCATGGCCAAGACGGGGCTCCCGTGGTCGCGGTCTGGGGGTGCGGTGCGGCTGCCCACCGGAGAACTCCGGGGTGCCGTCGCTGCGGTTCGGGGGTTCCCTGTCGGGAAGGGGCCCACCGGTCCACGGGCTACCAGCGTATCAGCGCCGCGGGGCGACGGCTTCCGGCCACGCTCCGCACACATCTCGACACAGAGATGGCCACACTCACCGCTTCCTCACCCGTTGCTCACTCGTTCGGCGTACTCCCCTTGTCCGGACGGGCACCCGGATCATCCGCCTGCGTCGTATCCTGCTCGGACACTCGCTGCCGAGCCCGTCCGGCCCCACGGCACCACCCACCGCCCGTAACCACCGGAACAACGTGAGCTCGGCAGTTCGTTGAGCAACAATGGGCGCTTTGCGTCACGGCTGAGTGACCTGTTTTGCTTCATCGCTCAACGACGCATTTGCAAGACTTGCTGAAACCCCCCTTGACCGCACTAGCGACAGCCCCCTCGTGGGGTGACGTGGCCGTTCGACTGGAGTTGCACGTGGCCGGGCGCATCGAAGACTACGCACTCATCGGAGACATGCAGACCGCTGCCTTGGTCTGCCGGGACGGCACAGTCGACTGGCTGTGCCTGCCCCGCTTCGACTCGCACGCCATCTTCGCCGGCCTGCTGGGCACCGAGGAGCACGGCTTCTGGCGGCTCGGCCCCGCGTACGCCTCCGACCAGCAGCCCCCCACCGCCGCGCGGCGCAGCTACCGGGGCGACTCGCTGATCCTGGAGTCCGAGTGGGACACCCAGCGGGGCACGGTCCGGGTGACGGACTTCATGCCGCCGCGTGACGGCGCCCCGCAGCTGATCCGGATCGTGGAGGGCGTCTCGGGCCGCGTGCCGATGCGCTCGGCGCTGCGGATGCGGTTCTCCTACGGACGGGTGGTGCCGTGGGTGCACAAGCACGAGGGGCGCACGGTGGCCGTCGCGGGCCCCGACTCCGTGTGGTTCGACACATCCGCGGAGACCTACGGCAAGTCGCTGACGACGTACGCGGACTTCACGGTCGCGCCGGGTGACCGGATCGCGTTCACGATCTCCTGGCAGCCCTCGCACAAGGAGCCGCCGCCGCTGCCCGAGCCCGAGCAGTCGCTGGAGGCGACGGAGGACTTCTGGCGCGAGTGGGTCGACCACTGCACGTACCACGGCCCCTACCGCGAGGCCGTGGTCCGCTCGCTGATCACGCTGAAGGCCCTGACGTACGCCCCGACCGGCGGCATCGTCGCCGCGCCCACCACCTCCCTGCCGGAGGACATCGGCGGCGTCCGCAACTGGGACTACCGCTACACCTGGCTGCGCGACGCGGCGATCACGCTGTCCTCGCTGCTGCGCACCGGCTACCGCGAGGAGGCCCGCGCCTGGCGCGAGTGGCTGCTGCGGGCGGTCGCCGGCGACCCGGAGAACCTGCAGATCATGTACGGCATCGCCGGTGAGCGCGAGCTCGGCGAGGCGGAGCTGGACTGGCTTCCGGGCTACGAGAACTCCGCCCCGGTCCGGGTCGGCAACGGCGCGGCCCACCAGCTCCAGCTGGACGTGTACGGCGAGGTCACCGAGGCCCTGCACCTGGCCCACATGACGGGCCTCGCCCGCAACGACTACGCCTCGCTGCTCCAGCTGAAGCTGATCCGCTACCTGGAGGACCACTGGCAGGAGCCGGACGAGGGCATCTGGGAGGTGCGCGGCCCGCGCCGCCACTTCGTGCACTCCAAGGTGATGGCCTGGGTCGCGGTCGACCGCACGATCAAGCTGATCGAGTCCGGCGACGCGGACGGCCCGCTGGAGCGCTGGCGCGAGCTGCGCGACGACATCCACCGGGACGTGTGCGAGCGGGGCTACGACAAGGAGCGCAACACCTTCACACAGTCCTACGGCTCCAAGGAGCTGGACGCCTCCCTGTTGCTGATCCCGCAGATGGGCTTCCTGCCGCCGGACGACAAGCGCGTCATCGGCACGATCGAGGCGATCCAGCGGGAGCTGTCCACGTCGGACGGCTTCATCCTGCGCTACCCGACCACCAGCGGCGACGAGAACGTCGACGGTCTGCCCGGCGACGAGGGCGCGTTCCTGGCCTGTTCGTTCTGGATGGCCGACGACCTGGCGATGATCGGCCGCGTGGACGAGGCCCGCAAGCTGTTCGAGAAGCTGCTGTCCCTGCGCAACGACCTCGGTCTGCTGGCCGAGGAGTGGGACCCGCGCCTTCAGCGCCAGGTCGGCAACTTCCCGCAGGCCTTCAGCCATGTGCCGCTCATCGACACGGCACTGCGTCTGACGGCTTCGGGGGCGTACGGCGGCTGAACCGGGCGGCCCGCGGGGGTCTCACTCCGGCCTGAGGGCCGTGAGCGTGCGCTCCCCCGCGGGATCACCGGCCGTGGCCGGGACCAGGGCTATCTCGTCGAGTCCGGCCTCGGCGTAAGCGGCGATGCGGGCACGGACGGTGTCGGCGTCCCCGACGAGGGCAACCGTGCCGGCGGCCTCGGGCGGCAGTGCCCGCAGCAGGGTGTCGGCGTCGGCGCCCTTGGCGGCCAGCTCCACGACCTCGGCGAACCCCGCGTCGACGAACATGTCGCTGTAGCCCG
This sequence comes from Streptomyces sp. NPDC029044, assembly GCF_040637495.1. Lineage (NCBI taxonomy): Bacteria > Bacillati > Actinomycetota > Actinomycetes > Kitasatosporales > Streptomycetaceae > Streptomyces > Streptomyces sp. NPDC029044. Next base: position 15,911 of record NZ_JBEZWN010000047.1, on the reverse strand, counting down.
GCACCGCGAGGTAGCCGACGACGCTGCGCAGGACCTGCGTGAGCGTCTCCGGTTCCGGATCGACGGCGGCGGGGAGCCAGGCGGCCAGCCGCGGCGGCGTACGGTCCGCCTCCTCGGCGGCCGCGAGCATGCGGCCGCGCAGCATGCGGACCTGCTCGGGCGAGACGAGGTCGAGCAGCATCCGGTCGGAGTGCGCGACGGCGGCGGCGACGGCCCGCTCCCCGAACGCGGCGACGGTGACCATGCCTCCGGGCGGCGGCAGGCGGCGCGGGAAGCCGCTGCCGGGCACGATCGGTTCGCCCGGCACGCTGTCCATCAGCGCCCGTACGGCCGCCGCCGACTCCGCGAGGGCCGCCGCGGGCCGGGTGCGTGGCCGGCCGTGCACGCCTTCGACGACCCGCTTGCTGGAGGTGCCCAGGGCCACGCCTACGGGCCGGCCGGTGACGGCCGCGGTGGAGGCGGCGCCGCGGACGATGGTGAGCGGATCGCGCACCGACACCGGTACGGGCCCGGCGGTCAGCGTGGCCCGCTCGGTGGCCGCGCCGATCGCCGCCGCCAGGACGAACGAGTCCCATGTGGGCCCCTCGCCCGCCCAGACCTCCCGGTACCCGAGCCGGTCGGCGAGCACCGCGACCCGCAACGGCTCCTCGACCGGACTGTCGTCTTCCCGACCTACCGCCACCACGCTCATGTCCATGACGGCGCCCGTACCCGGCCGATCACCCGCTAATCCGGGGAGATGCGGGGCGGATTCCGGGAGGTGATCATTCCGGTGCCCGCCGAAGATGTCCGGGAGGCACCCGCCCGGGTAGCGTCCGGACCATGGACAGCGGTACGGACAGCGGTTACGACACCCAGGGCGCCGGGATCACCGTGCAGCGGGCGCTGGAGCTGCCGGGGCTGCGCAGCGGACTGCCCGAGGTGCTGGCGGGTGCCGAGCGGCTCGGGCGGACCGTGCGCTGGGTGCACGCCGGCGAGGTGCCGCACATCGCCTCCCTGCTCAAGGGCGGCGAACTCCTGCTGACCACGGGCTACGGCCTCGGCACCCGCCCCGCCGAGCAGCGGGCGTTCGTACGCACCCTGGCCGAGCGCGGCATCGCGGCCCTGGTCGTGGAGCTCGGTCCGCGCTTCACCCGGCTGCCTGCTGCCCTCGTCGACACGGCACGCTCCGCCGGGCTGCCGCTCGTCCAGCTGCACCGCGAGGTGCCCTTCGTGACGGTCACGGAGGAGGTGCACACCGAGATCGTCAACGGCCACTACGCGCTGCTCCAGCGGGCCGAGGAGGTGCACCGGCGGTGCACACAGGCCCTGCTGAGCGGCGGCGGGGTGCCCCAAGTGCTGGGCATCCTCGCGGACTTCGCCGGAAACCCCGTCTTCCTGGAGACGGCGGACGGGCAGTTGCTGTACGCGGCCGGGTCCGGGCCCGAGGGCGCGGACCCGCTCCAGGTGTGGGAGGGGCTGCGCGGCCAGCACAGGGACGAGCCGCCGCTCGCGGGGTCGGTGCTCGTGGACGTGCCGGGCGGCGGGCCGGGCAGCGGGGGCGTGCGGGCGCGGCTCATCCTGTTGCCGGTGCGGACTCCCCTGGCGCCGGTGCACCGGATGGCCGCCGAGCGGGCCGCGGGCATCCTGGCCGTGGTGCTGATGCAGGCCCGGCAGGAGGAGGAACTGGCGGCGCGCGGGCGCGGCGACTTCCTCACCGACCTCGCCGAGGGCCGGGTCACGGCCGAGGACGCCCCGGCGCAGGCCCGCGTGCTGGGTTTCCGGCCGGGCAGCGGCCCGCTGCTGCCGGTGGTCATGCGGCTCGGGGACGCCCTGTCCCCGGACGGGGGCGGTGCCCGCTCCGGCGGGGCCGAGAGCGGGGGTGGCTGGGCGGTGCTGGCCCGGGCGGTCTCGGAGGAGCTGGCGTCGGTGGGCGTGCCGGTGCTGCTCGGGGTGCGGCCGCTGGAGGGCCGGGTACTGGTGCTGCTCGGGCTGCGCGCGGAGTCGGAGCGGGCGGCGGTCGCGGACCGGGTGGCGGCGGCGCTGCGGGCCGGTGTGGGCCGGGCGGGGCTGCCGCGGCCGGGCGGGCAGCCGCCCGTGATGGTCGTGGGGACGCCCGGCGGCTGGCCGGCGGCCGCCTCGGGCCTGCGGCACGCGGCCGAGACGGCCACGGCGGCCCAGGGCCTGCCGGACCGGCCCTGGTACGACGCCCGCCGTCTCGACATCGACCTGTTGCTGTGGCGGCTGCGCGACCACGAGGACCTGGCGGCCTTCGTCGACCGCGCCCTCGGCCCGCTGCTGGAGCACGACCGCCGCTCCCGGCCGCCGCTGCTGCCCACCCTCACGACCTACCTCGCCCACGCGGGACGCAAGGCGGAGACGGCCCGCGAGCTGCACCTGAACCGGCAGACCCTGTACAACCGCCTGGCCCGCATCGGGGAGTTGCTGGGCACGGACCTCGACGACCCGCAGACGGTCCTGGCCCTGAGCCTGGCCCTGCGGGCCCGCAGGCACGTGCCGTAAGGGCTCCTAGGGAAGCGGCCGGGGCTGGGTCAACTCGTCGTACACGCTGAGCACTTGGGCGACCGTCTCGTCCTCGGTCGGCCAGCCGGCCGCCTGCCGGGCGCCCTTGGCCGCCAGCAGGTCCCGCCGCTCCTGGTCGCCGAGCAGCCCCACGACGGCGTCGGCGAGGGCCTTCGCGTCCCCGTAGGGAACGAGTTCGGCCGCGTCACCGACGAGCTCCGGGATGCCGCCGACACCCGTCGCGACGAGCGGCACACGTGCGTGCAGGGCCTCCTGGGCGAGGACGGAGCGCGCCTCCCAGCGACTCGGCAGCAGGGCGAGGTCGGCCGCGGCGAGCAGGTCGGTGATGTCGTCGCGGCGCCCGATGAGCCGGACCGGCAGCCCCTCCTCCTCGATCCGCGCCTGGAGTTCACCGCGCAGCGGGCCCTCGCCGGCGATCACGACCAGCGGCACGGGTTCGAGGCGGCGCCAGGCGCGCGCGGCGTCCAGCAGCACGTCGTATCCGCGGTGGCGTTCCAGGGAGCCGACGGCCATGAGCAACGGCCGCCCGATGGCGCCCAGTTCGGCGCGCACCTTGGGCCGCCGCCGGTCGGGGTCGTCGGGCTCGCGGGGCCTGCGGGGACCCGGCAGTGCGACGGCCGCGAGCCGGGCGTCGCGCGCGCCGGTGAGCCGGGCCCGGTCCACGAGCGCCGAGGTCGTCCCCAGCACCACCGTGGCCGCCTTCACGACCCTTCGCTCCAGTACGCGCAGCATGTGGGCACGCGCGCCGTCGGCGTGCGCCCGGTCGTGCCACGTCACCACCAGCGGAGTACGCACGCGTCGGCCGCTGAGGGCGAGCACGGTACGGAAGGAGGCGTGCAGCCCGTGCGCGTGCACCAGGTCGGCGTTGGCGCAGGCCGCCCGCAGCGCGGCCACCGACACCGGGTCGCTGCTGCGCGGCACGTGCACGTGGTCGGCCCCGACGCCGCTGAAGTCATAGGCGCGATCGGCCTCAAAGGGGGCGCACACCGTGACTTTCACGCCCCGCGCGACGAGCCCCGCTGCCAGCGAGCGCACATGCGCACTGCTGGCGGCGTTGCCGCCGCCCAGCACCTGCACGGTGCGCAGCGGCAACTGGCCATGCGGTGAGTGGCTGCTCACGGGGGTCACGTGGCCGGGCTCCTGGTTCGGGTCGGGCGGTCACGACGCGGTTTCGCACGCGTACTCCGCCAAGGATGCCAGGACACAAGGGGGTTCCGGGAACGCCGGAACCCCTGTGCCGCGGCAGCGGGGCGCGGCACCGGGGGAACGCCCCGGGCCGGGTCACCCACACGAGTGAAATCGGGCGACCCGCCCGGTCTTGGCGCACCACCCCGGTGCGCCGCTGCGGCCTAGCCGTCCGCCCGGGCCGCCGCCAGCAGTTCCTCCGCGTGCGCCCGGGCCGTCTCGGAGTCCTCCTGCCCGGCGAGCATGCGGGACAGCTCGCGGACCCGGTCCTCTCCTTCGAGGACCTTGACGCCGGAGCGGGTCACCGACCCGTCGTTGGTCTTCTCGACCAGCAGCTGCCGGTCGGCGAAGGCAGCCACCTGGGGCAGGTGGGTCACGACCACGACCTGAGCGGTCTTCGCCAGCCGGGCGAGCCGCCGGCCGATCTCGACGGCCGCCTTGCCGCCGACGCCGGCGTCGACCTCGTCGAAGAGGTACGTGGGCACCGGGTCCGTCCCCGCGAACACCACTTCCACGGCCAGCATCACGCGCGACAGTTCACCGCCGGACGCGCCCTTGGCGATCGGCCGCGGCGGCGCCCCCGGGTGCGGGGCGAGCAGCAGCTCGACCTCGTCGGCGCCCGCGGGACCGTAGGCGACCGGACGCCCGCCGACCTCGACGCCTTCGGGGTCCTCGGTCTGCCGGATGTCGAAGGACACGCGCGCGTGGGGCATGGCGAGCGAGGCCAGCTCGGCGGTCACGGCGGCGGCGAACCGCTCGGCGGCCTCCGTCCGGGCATCCGTCAGCGCCTGCGCCAGCCCGCCCAGTTCGGACCGCAGCGCGTCCCGCTCGGCGGTCAGCTCCCCGATCCGCTCGTCGTCGCCGTCCAGCTCGGTGAGCCGGGCGGCGCTCTGCTCGGCCCAGGCCAGCACGGTGGCGATGTCCTCGCCGTACTTGCGCGTCAGCCCGGTGAGCGCGGCCCGCCGCTCCTCGACGGCCGCCAGCCGCAGCGGATCGGCGTCCAGGTCGTCGGCGTACCCCGCCAGGTCGCCGGCCGCGTCGCGCAGCAGGATCCCGATCTCCCCGATGCGGTCGGCGAGCGCGGCCAGCGCCGGGTCGTGCGACCGTACGGCGTCCAGGGCCCGCTGCGCGCCCGCGACGAGCGTCCCGGCGTCGACACCCTCCGGGTCCTCGGGGTTGCCCGCGAGACCGGCGTGCGCGACCGCGGCGGCGGACGCCAGCGCCTCTGCGTGCCCGAGCCGCTCGGCCTCCTCGGCCAGCTCCACGTCCTCACCCGCGCGGGGTTCGACGGCCGCGATCTCGTCGAGCCCGAAGCGCAGCAGATCGGCCTCCTGGGCCCGCTCCCGGGCCCGGGTGGTGATCTCGTCGAGCTCGGCGGCTACGGCCCGCAGCCGCTTGTACGCCTCGCCGTACTTGGCCAGCGGCCCGGCGACCGCGTCGCCCGCGTACCGGTCGAGCGCCTGCCGCTGCCGGGACAGCTTGAGCAGCCCCTGCTGGTCGGTCTGCCCGTGCACGGCCACCAGCTCGTCGGCGAGCTCGGCCAGGACACCCACCGGCACGCTGCGCCCGCCCAGGTGCGCCCGTGAGCGCCCCTCGGCGGAAACGGTGCGGCTGATCAGCAGGGCCCCGTCGTCGAGCTCGGCCCCGGCCTCCTCGGCGCGTACGGCGACCGCGGCGTCCCGGGGGACGGTGATCCGCCCCTCCACGACGGCCTTCCCGGCCCCGATCCGCACGAGCGCCGGGTCGGCGCGCCCGCCCAGCAGCAACCCCAGGCTGGTGACCACCATGGTCTTGCCCGCACCCGTCTCACCGGTGACCGCGGTGAACCCGGGCGACAGCTCGACGACAGCATCGTCGATCACGCCCAGCGACCGTATCCGCATCTCCTCCAACACGGACAAGACCTTACGAGGTCCGGGCGGGCGAGTGCGACTGGCCCGCCCCTGTCACCCACGAGAGTGGTGCTCGGCCCCTGGGGGCGGGGGAAACTGCGCGCCTGGCCACAGAGCACCCGCGCCCGCCGACGACGAGCAGCCCCCTGACGACGAGCAGCCCCCTAGTGAGGTGCGCCCCGCCACCCGGAAACAGGCAGCGCGAACTTCGCCACCAGCCGGTCCGTGAAGGACGCGTGGTGCAGCCGGGCGAGCCGGACCGGCACTGCTCCCCGCCGCACCTCCACCCGCGCCCCGGGCGGCAACTCGACCGTCCGCCGCCCGTCGCACCACAGCACACCCGGCGGAATGTGGGGCAGAACCTCCACAGCCAACACAGAATCCGGCGATGTCACGAGCGGCTTCGCGAACAGCGCGTGCGCGGAGATCGGCACCATCAGCAGCGCCTCGACCTCCGGCCACACCACCGGCCCGCCCGCCGAGAAGGCGTACGCCGTCGACCCCGTGGGGGTCGCACACACGATCCCGTCGCAGCCGAAGCCCGTCACCGGCCGCCCGTCGATCTCCAGGACGATCTCCAGCATCCGCTCGGCGGACACCTTCTGCACGGCCGCCTCGTTCAGCGCCCAGTCCGTGTGCACGATGTCCCCGTTGCGGTGCACGACGACGTCGACGGTCATCCGCTCCTCGACCTCGTACGCCTTGGTGACCACCCGGTCGACAACCTTGTCGAGGTCGTCGCGCTCGGCCTCCGCGAGGAACCCGACGCGCCCGAGGTTGACGCCGAGCATCGGCACACCCGACGCCCGCGCGAACTCGGCACCGCGCAGCAGCGTGCCGTCACCGCCCAGCACGATGAGCAGCTCACAGCCGTCGAGGCACTGCGGAGTGGCCTCCTTGACCAGCTCCACCTCGGCCGGCAGGGGCAGGTCGCGCGCCTCGGCCTCCAGGACGCGCACGCCCAGACCGGAGCGCAGCAGCCCCTTCACGACGAGTTCGGCACTGCGCACGGCGGCGGGCCGCCCCGTGTGGGCGAGCAGGAAAACAGTACGAGCTCGGTTCTCGGTCAACGCGGCCCCTCCGCCACTGCACGGTCTGCCTCGGCCGGGTCCAGTTCCGGTGCCCCGGACCGCAGCCACAGAAAGTATTCGACATTCCCCGACGGCCCGGGCAGCGGACTGGCCGTCACACCCTTCACCCCGAGCCCCAGCCCCCAGGCCTTCTCGGCCACCCCGCGTACCGCCTCGGCCCGCAGCTGGGTGCTGCGTACCACTCCCCCGCTGCCGAGGCGCTCCTTGCCCACCTCGAACTGCGGCTTGACCATCATCACCAGATCGGCGTCCGGCTTCACGCACCGCACCAGGGCGGGCAGGACCAGCCCGAGCGGGATGAAGGACAGATCCCCCACGACAAGATCCACTGGCTCCCCATCGATCGCTTCAAGCGTCAACTCGCGTACGTTCGTACGGTCCTTGACGGTGACGCGTTCATCCTTCTGGAGGGACCACGCGAGTTGTCCGTATCCGACGTCCACGGCGACGACGTGCGCGGCGCCCGCCCGCAGCAGGACATCGGTGAAACCGCCGGTGGACGCGCCGGCGTCGAGCGCCCTGCGCCCCTCGACGGGCAGCCCCTGCGGACCGAACACCGCGAGCGCGCCGGCCAGCTTGTGGCCGCCGCGCGAGACGTAGTCGGGGTCGCTGTCGTCCTGGGCCACCACGATCGCGGCCGCGGTCTCCACCTGCGTGGCGGGTTTGGTCGCGACGGTCTTGCCGACGGAGACCCGCCCCGCGGCGATCAGCTGCGCGGCGTGCTCGCGCGAACGCGCGAGCTTCCGGCGGACCAGCTCCGCGTCCAGACGGCGACGTGCGACTCCTGCCACGTTCGGTTCAGCTCCTAGGTCCAGGCGGCGATCAGAGGGGGCGACCCGAAGGGTCTCGTTGAGGGGTGGTGGTCGGGTGACGGGCGGGAGCCGGAGGTCCCGGGCGTACGTCGAGCGCGGTGAGCGCGTCGCGCAGCCCCCGGTGTACATCCTCGTACACCTCGACATGCCCGTCCGTGGCGAGGTGGTCAGCGTCGCCGAGCCGGCCCAGGGCGGCGTCCACACCGGCGTCGCCGGTGGGCGTGCGGGGCACGTTCAGGGGAGCGGGGGCGGCGGGGTCGTGCGCCGGCTCTTCCTCCGCCGCCGGAGGGGCCTCGGGAACTGCGTCGTCCATGCCCCGACGCTACCGCGAACCGCTGCGGTACCGTCGACCGCGATGGCCACGATCGAGGAGTGCCGCAGCGCACTCGACAAGCTTTCGGACAACATGCAGCGCGCCGAAGGGGCCGTCCGCGACGCCGCGGCCCTGGACCGCTCGGTGAGCTGCCACATCACGGACCTCGACGTCACCTTCACCGGCCGGATGCGCGGCGGGCGGATCGAGGTGCACGACACCGTGCCGGGGCCGCCGCCCGGCAAGGCCGAGATCAGACTCGCCATGACCGGCGACGACCTGGTCGCGCTGGTCGGCGGCGAGCTGAGCTTCGCCAAGGCCTGGGGCTCCGGCCGGGTGAAGCTGCACGCGGGCGTGCGGGACCTGCTCCAGCTCAGGAAGCTTCTGTAGCCGCGGCCTTCCCGACCGCGGCCATGGCCCCGGCCCGGGCCTTGCGGGCCGCCGGCACGACCAGCGGCGTGCCCGTCTCCGGGTCGTCGATGACCTGGCAGCGCAGCCCGAAGACCTCCTCGACCAGTCCGGCCGTGACGATGTCCTTCGGTGCGCCCTCGGCGATCACCCGGCCCTCGCGCAGGGCGATGAGGTGGGTGGCGTAGCGGGCGGCGTGGTTCAGGTCGTGCAGCACGGCGACGAGCGTGCGCCCCTGCTCCTCGTGCAGCTCGGCGCACAGGTCCAGGACGTCGATCTGGTGCTGGATGTCCAGGAATGTCGTCGGCTCGTCGAGGAGCAGCAGCGGCGTCTGCTGGGCGAGCGCCATGGCGATCCACACGCGCTGGCGCTGGCCGCCGGAGAGTTCGTCGACGTAGCGGTCGCCGAGTTCGGCCACGCCGGTCTGCCGCATCGACTCCTGGACGACCCGCTCGTCCTCGGCCGACCACTGGCGCAGGATGCCCTGGTGCGGGTAGCGGCCGCGGCCGACCAGGTCGGCGACCGTGATGCCGTCGGGCGCGATGGACGACTGGGGCAGCAGGCCGAGGGTCCGCGCGACCTTCTTGGCGGGCATCGACTGGATGACGTTGCCGTCCAGCAGCACCCGGCCCTCGCTCGGCTTGAGCATCCGCGACAGCGCCCGCAGCAGCGTCGACTTGCCGCACGCGTTGGGGCCCACGATCACGGTGAAGGAGTTGTCGGGTATCTCCACCGACAACCGCTCCGCGATGACCCGCTGGTCGTAGGCGAGGGTGACGTTCTCGGCGGACAGGCGGTTCACGGTGCTCCCTTGGTTGTTCGGTCCGCTGGTGCTCTTCTCCACCCCGGTGCTCATATCCGGCCCGCCCGGCGCTCGCTGACCAGCAGCCACAGCAGGTAGACCCCGCCGAGCACACCGGTGACCACACCCACGGGCAGCTGCTCGGCGCCGAACGCCCGCTGCGAGACCCAGTCGGCGACGACCAGCAGGGCCGCGCCCATGCACAGCGAGGGCAGCAGGTTCGGCCCGGGCGAGCGGGTCAGGCGCCGGGCCAACTGCGGCGCGGTGAGCGCGACGAAGCTGACGGGGCCGGCCGCGGCGGTGGCGGACGCGGTGAGCAGCACGGCCGCCACCATCAGCAGCAGCCGCACCCGCTCGACCCGCACCCCGAGGGCGTACGACACGTCGTCGCCCATCTCCATCATCCGCAGCCCGCGCGCGTTGACGAGGACGAGCGGCACCAGCACGGCGGTCAGCGCGAGCAGCGGCCACACCTGGTCCCAGTCCCGGCCGTCGAGGGACCCGGTCATCCACACGACCGCGCGGGCCGCGTCCACGATGTCGGACTTGGTGAGCAGATAGCCGTTGACCGCCGTGACGATCGCGGAGACGCCGATCCCGACCAGGACCAGCCGGTAGCCGTGCACGCCCCGCTTCCAGGCCAGCACGTAGATGGCGAGTCCGGTCACCAGGCCGCCGACCAGTGCGCCGGCCGCGACCTGGTTGGCGCTCCCGGAGCTCAGCACGATCACCACGAGCGCGCCGGCCGTCGCCCCCTGCCCGAGACCCAGTACGTCCGGACTGCCCAGCGGATTGCGGGAGATGGCCTGGAACAGGGCCCCGCCCAGTCCGAGCGAGGCGCCTACCAGCAGCCCGACGAGGACCCGCGGCAGCCGCAGCTCGTTGACGATGAACTCCTGGCCCGGGTTGCCCTCGCCGACCAGCGTCCGCAGCACGTCGGCGGCCGGGATCGGGAAGTCGCCGGTGCCGATGAGCACGACACTCGCCACGAGCGCCGCGACGATCAGCAGGAGCACGACGGTGACGGCCCGTGCGTCCAGGCGTACCGAGAGGCCGCCCGGCGTCCGCACGGCACGGTTGGTGGTCTTCACAGCTGCGCCGTCCTCCGCCGTCGTACGAGAAAGATGAACACCGGCCCGCCGAGGATCGCGGTGACGATGCCCACCTGGAGCTCCGAGGGCCGCGCCACGATCCGGCCGACGACATCGGCGCCGAGCAGCAGCACGGGCGACAGGATCGCCGCGTACGGCAGGATCCAGCGCAGGTCGGGCCCGGTGAAGGAGCGCACCACGTGCGGCACCATCAGCCCGACGAACACGATCGGCCCGCACGCGGCGGTCGCGGCCCCGCACAGCACGGTCGCGGCCAGCATCGACAGCGCCCGGGTGCGGTTGAGGTCGGCGCCGAGGGCCTTGGCGGTGTCGTCGCCCATGGCCATCGCGTTGAGCGGGCGGGCGAGCGCCAGCGCCAGGACCGTGCCGGTCAGCAGGAACGGCAGGACCTGCGTGATGGTCGAGTCGGTCGCCGAGGCCAGCGAACCGACCGTCCAGAAGCGCATCTTGCCGAGCGCCGCCTCGTCCATGATCATCACGGCCTGGAGGTAGCCGTACAGCGCGGCGCTGATGGCCGTGCCGGCGAGCGCGAGCCGCACCGGCGTCGCCCCCCGGCTGCCGCCGAGGAACCACACCAGCGCCCCGACCGCGGCAGCGCCGAAGAACGCGAACCAGACGTAACCGCTGAGCGAGGTGACCCCGAAGTACGTGATGGCCGTGACGACCGCGGCGGAGGCACCGGCATTGATGCCGAGCAGACCGGGATCGGCCAGCGGGTTGCGCGTGAGGGCTTGCAGGACCGCCCCGGCCAGGCCGAGCGCGGCGCCCGCGAGCAGCCCGAGCACGGTCCGCGACAGCCGCTCCGCCACGACGACGTCCCCATAGGTCCCCGACTCCTCGAACAGGCCGTGCCAGACCTGGCCGAGGGACAGCTCTTTCGCACCGATCGCGATACTCGCCAGCGCGACGAGCACCAGGATCGCGAGGGACAGCAGGAGCCCGAAGGCTCGCACCGCCCGTCGGGCCGGGGGCGCGGGGGCGGTCTCCGCGCGCGGTTCAGGGGGACTCTCGACCAACACGCAGGTTAGGTTAGCCTACCCTCGCATTCGAGCAAGATTCGGATCCCGGCCCCGCTGCGGGTACCCGGCCCGGGCGCTGACAAGTGCTCAGATACCCAGCCGCGCCAGCGCCTTCCCCCCGTCCAGCTCGCACCCACCCTCACCGGCCGCCGTCCACGCCGCCGCGCACAACGCACGCAGCCCGTCCAGAGACTCGCCCTCCCCGTCGAGCTCCAGCCGGTCCGCACCGGCCGTCGCCGTCCAGCCACCGCACCGGAATCCGCCCTCGCCCGCTTCGACGACCTCCGGCTGACGGCCGAGCATCCCGCGCAGATCCGCGTCCACGTACGTCGGCCGGTGCTGCGGAGGCGCGGCCAGCAGCTGAGCGCCGTCGGTGACGCCGGTCAGGACCAGCAGCGAGTCGACCTCCCCGTTGAACGCGCCCTCGATGTCCGTGTCCAGCCGGTCCCCCACCACCAGCGGCCGCTGCGCGCCGGTCCGCAGGATCGTCTCCCGATGCATCGGGGGCAGTGGCTTGCCCGCGACCTGCGGCTCGGCACCCGTGGCGATCCGGACGACCTCCACCGCGGCGCCGTTGCCCGGCGCGATCCCCCGCCCGCTCGGGATGGTGAGGTCGGTGTTGGACGCGAACCACGGCACGCCCCGGGCCACCGCGTAGGACGCCTCGGCGAACCGGCCCCACGGCAGATCGGGCCCGCCGAACCCCTGCACCACCGCCGCCGGATCGTCGTCCGCCGACTCGACGGGCACGAGCCCGCGCTCGCGCAACGCCACCCGCAGCCCCTCACCGCCGATCACCAGCACCCGGGCACCCTGCGGCACCTGCTCACTGATCAGCCGCGCGACCGCCTGCGCCGAGGTGATGACGTCCTCCGCGCCCGTCGGTATCCCCAGCTCCGTCAGATGCCCGGCCACGGTGTCCGGCGTCCGCAGCGCGTTGTTCGTGACGTATGCGAGCCGCATACCGCCCTGCCGGGCCCGGGCCAGCGACTCGACCGCGTGCGCGATCGCGCTCCCGCCCGCGTACACGACACCGTCGAGATCGAGCAGCGCCGTGTCGTACGCCTCGCTCAGGGCCTGCCCACAGCCCTCGGGCCTCGTCCTGACGCTCCGGCTCATCCCGCATCGCTCCTCGTTCGACGGCTTTCCCCCGATCATCCCCCATGCCACCGACACCCGTACGATGCCGGGATGGATACAGCAGGTCACTCGGAGGCAACGGCGCGCCGAGGCCTGGAACTCACCCCGTTCCGAGGCCTTCGTTACGACCCCGACCGGGTCGGCAGCCTAGCCGCCGTCACATCTCCGCCGTACGACGTCGTGGTGCGCCCCGATGGCCTGCACCACCTCGAGGCCGCCGACCCGCACAACATCGTCCGACTGATCCTCCCCCAGGCCGCCACGCCCAGCGCCCGCAACGAACAGGCCGCCGACACCCTGCGCCGCTGGCTGTCGGAGGGCGTCCTGACCAGCGACCCGGAACCGGGGCTCTACGTCTACGAGCAGCAGGACGGCGACGGCATGCTGCAACGCGGCATCATCGGCGCCCTGCGCGTGTCCGACCCCGCCGAGCAGGTGGTGCTGCCGCACGAGGACGTCATGCCGCACATCGTCGCCGACCGCGCCGCCCTCATGCGCGCCACCTCGGCCAACCTGGAACCCCTCCTGCTCACCTACCGGGGCGACGACGCCACGGCTGCCACGGCCGACCTGATCGAGCGCACCGCCGAACAGCCTCCGCTCCTCGCCACCACCACGGAGGACGGCTTCCACCACCGCCTGTGGTCGGTCACCTCTCCCGAGGACCTGGCCGCGATCCAGACCGGCCTCGGCCGGCACCAGGCCCTGATCGCCGACGGCCACCACCGCTGGGCGACCTACCGCCGCCTCCGAGCGGAGCACCCCTCGCCCAGCCCGTGGGACCACGGCCTGGTGCTCCTCATCGACACGGTCCGCTACCCGCTCCGGGTCCGCGCCATCCACCGTCTGCTGCACGACCTGCCGGTCGGCGAGGCCGTGGCAGCCCTGGAGGGCCGTTTCCGTGTACGCCGGCTCGAAGTGCCCCTCCCCGAGGCCCTGGACGCCCTGGCCGACGCGGCCGGCGCCGGCAACGCGTTCCTCCTGGCCGGCGACGGCGCCTTCCACCTCGTCGACCAGCCCGACCCCGACCTGCTGGCCCGCACGATCCCCGCCGACCGCCCCGAGGCCTGGCGCACCCTGGACGCGACGGTCCTGCACGCCACGCTGCTGGAGCACGTCTGGCGCATCCCCGAGGACTCCCCCGCCCACATCGCCTACATCCACGACACGGCGGCCACGGTGGAGAAGGCGGAACGCGACGGCGGAACGGCCGTGTTGATGCACCCGGTCCGCGAGGAGGTCGTCCGCGACCTGGCCCGCCAGGGCGTGACGATGCCCCGTAAGTCGACGTCGTTCGGCCCGAAGCCGGCGACGGGCCTGGTGCTGCGGGCGCTGGACCTCTGACAGGGCGAATGACAGGGCGAAGCCGGTGACGACACGACGAAGGGGCGGGCCCCAGGCCTCACGGCCGGGATCCCGCCCCTCCTTCGACGGACGTCAGTCCTTGTCGTCCTGATCGTCGTTGTTGTCGTCGTTGTTGTCGTCGTTCTTGTTCTCGTCCTCGTCCTCGCCCGCCTCGGACGAAGCCGGAGCCTGGACCTCGTCGTCCTCGTCCTCGGTCATGGCGTCGACGAACTCCACACCGTCCAGCTCGGCAAGCCGGTCCGAGGCGTCGGTGCTGCCGTCGCGGTCGGCCTCGACGGCCTTCGCGAACCACTCCCGCGCCTCGCTCTCCCGCCCGGCGGCGAGCAGCGCGTCGGCGTAGGCGTACCGCAGTCGCGCGGTCCACGGCTGCACGGAGTTCGCGGCCAGCTCCGGGCTCTGCAGCGTCACGATGGCCGCGTCCAGCTGCCCCATGTCCCGCCGCGCGCCGGCCGCGACGAGCCGCATCTCGACCTGCCCGGCCTTGTCGAGCTTGTGCACCTCGGGGGCTCCGGCCATGTCCAGCGCCTTCTCCGGCCGTCCGAGCCCGCGCTCGCAGTCGGCCATGACGGGCCAGAGGTCGATGTTCCCGGTCATCCGCTTGGCGGCCCGGAACTCGGCCAGCGCCTCGCCGTACTTCTGGTTGGCGTAGGCGGCGAACCCGGCGGCCTCCCGCACGGCGGCCACACGCGAAGCCAGCCGCAGCGCGACCCTGGAGTAGCCGTACGCACCCTCGGGGTCCTCGTCGAGGAGCCGCGCGACCATCACCAGGTTCCTGGCGACGTCGTCCGCGAGCGTCTTGGGCAGGCTCTGCAGCTCCTGCCGCACGTCCTTGTCGATCTCCTCGCCGGTGACGTCCTCGGGGATCGGCAGCCGCTTGATGGGCTCCCTGTCCCGGTCCCGCTCCTCACGGAACCGGCCGGGGGCACGCCGGTCGTCCCGGCCTCGGAAGCCCCCGCGGTCGCCGTCACGCCGGTCACCGTCACGCCGGAAGGCCGGACGGTCGCCACGGTCGTCCCGACGGGGCCCGCGCCCGCCGCGGTCGTCACGGCCGCGGAAGCCACCGCGATCGTCCCCGCGGCGGTCGTCACGACGGTCGTCACGACGGAACTCGCCGCGGTCGCCACGGTCGCTGCGAGGGCCGTCCTCGCGACGGAACCCGGGACGCCCGCCCCGGCCGGCGTCGTCACGGCGGAAGCCACCGCGCTCCCCGCGGTCGTCCCCGCGACGCTCGTCACGGCGCTCGTCACGGCGCTCGTCACGACCCCGGAAACCACCGCGGTCATCACGCCGGAAGCCCCGGTCACCGTCCCTGGGGCGGTCCCGGTCGCCACCGCGGAACCCGCGATCGCGGTCGTCGCCGCGGAAGCCACGGTCGCGGTTGTCGTCGCGACGGAAACCGCCACGCTCACGATCGTCGCGACGGGGGAACCCGCCACGGTCGCCCTCGCGCCGCTCGCCACGACGGTCGTCACGTCGGTCGTCGCGTCGGTCGTCACGCCTGTCATCACGCCGGAAGGCGGGGCGGTCGCCGCGGTCCTCGCGGCGGAACCCGCCACGGTCACGGTCGTCCCTGCGCGGTCCGCGATCGCGGTCGTCACGCCGGCCGTACCCACCGCCACGGTTGTCGTCACGCCGGAAACCGCCACGGTCCCGGTCGTCGCGGCGCTCACCGCGGTCATCCCGGTCGTCGCGCCGGAAGGCAGGGCGGTCGCCGCGGTCCTCGCGGCGGAACCCGCCACGGTCACGGTCGTCCCTGCGCGGTCCGCGATCGCGGTCGTCACGCCGGCCGTACCCACCGCCACGGCTGTCGTCACGCCGGAAACCGCCACGATCCCCTCGATCCGGGCGGTCGCCACGGTCGTCCCGACGGAACCCGCCTCGGTCGTTGCCGCCTCGGTCGTTGTCACGGCGGAAGCCCCCACGGTCTCCGCCGCGGCTCCCGCGCTGACCGCCGCGGTCGTTCCGCTCGCTCCGGTCCCCCTCCCGTCGCCGCTGGTCGCGCTCCGGTCGGTCGTCGGGAGAGTTGGTGGACATGGTGACTCCTGTCTTCGGTACCGCAAGTCATTCTCGCGCAGCCGGGTGCCCAGCGCGCAGTGCAAAAACAAAAAGGACCCGTGGTCCCAGCTGAACGCTGGGACCACGGGTCCTTCCAAAGATTGTTCGGCGGCGTCCTACTCTCCCACAGGGTCCCCCCTGCAGTACCATCGGCGCTGTAAGGCTTAGCTTCCGGGTTCGGAATGTAACCGGGC